>NZ_JAKKSH010000001.1:0-431284 GCF_025653395.1 Shewanella sp. SW24 | reverse complement strand
ATTTCGACCTAACTCAGTCAAGGTCAGTGTCTTACATTCAATCAGTGCCTTAGAGGCCAGCATCAAGCTGTTTAATCGTTTTAGGTGAAGTTCTGGGCAGTATTGGTGTAAAGAATGTTGTAGGATATTGGCTTCGCGCATCTTGTTGTCCAAGTGTAGTTTTTAGCGAAACCATTTGATCATGCAACAAGATGCGCTTCCACCCTAATTTGATGATTTATTTGTAAATCATCAGGGGATTCTTCAGTATCAAGCATGAGTAAACGGGGTAAAAATGGTCCCCCTTGCTCACCTAAAGTGCATTATTCATTGTATTATATGCGTTTTTTTGGTCACCTAGGAAATTTACTCGGTCTCAAAAATAATTCAGCATATTTGGCATTATCAATGCTAAAACCTTCTGTAACTAAAAAATCTTTTATTTTAGATGTTATATTTTTATCAAATTTTTGCTGATCATCCCAAAAACGTTCAAGGCAGTAAGTTAAGTATGGAAACTGGCAACCATCTGCAATGGTTTTAGTTTTACCGCATAGGCCATTGGGATTAGGGTTGAGAAAAAAAGCCGCCGCTTCTGCCTTTTTTAGAGCATAATCTAATTGATTCATAATCAACTCTACCAATCCTTTAACTTTGGGCGGATTAGCCGTTTTCCCCCAATAGTAACGGAAGCCTAAGATAGATAATTGGCTCAGATCAGATTGATTACGTAGGAAATCTTTAATATAGTAAGGACTTGTTTCGGGAATGTCAGGGGTATCTATCTCTCGTTCGAAATCTTGATTAACAAATGAAAGAATATCATGTTCAAAAACATAAACTGAATCTATTTTAGTTGGTAAGTCTTCTAGTTCATTTACAATAAAATGTGTATTGGATAAAAATTTAAAGCTTTTTCTTGTAAAGAAAAACTTAATGTTGTAATTATAGCCATAGAAATCTGACTGCCAATTTATCCCCAACTCTTTTGCGTTAATAGGTACTTCATGTATTTCTATATATTTCTCACCACTCATCAATTCAAGTTCGAAGTTTTCAGTATACAAGTAGAATTCAGTGATGAATTTCAAATTAACGATCCCGTTTTTTATTAATACGGTTAAGTCATCACTCCCTAACCTTAGATATTCTGTTTTCGGAACCAATGATGCCGCTGAGAATGATTCACTACGTTTTAATCGTTCCCGTGCAACCTTTCTAGAGATAACATCATCTCTAGTCTGATATGGCCCATTACGATTTTTATACGAACGCCTTTCATATACGGCCCAAACATTAATATTAATAGGAGAAAAAATTAAGACAGGTTTATTTTCTTTCAAAAGGTACTGTATAACTTATTCTCGGCTAGCATTTAAGTTCACCTTCGATAACTCTACAATTTTTTGCATTGACACATCCATTTTATCTGCTATTTCTGCTACTAATAGCAGAAATAGCAGATAAAAGGAATTTGTTTTTTTAACTTTCCCCTCACTAGATAGCTTAATTTGTGAATATTTTCAAACTGTTATTGTGAGCATGTGTAAAAATATGCTTAAACTGGGTTTTCGTAATATACCAAGAGTTAGCATTCATATATTGGAAGTTTAAACAAACAAGTTCACATTAGTGATGTTCACTTCAATATAAGAGTCCGGAGGCCCCTTTAGTCAGTCTTCAGAGATAAGCACTCTAGCCCCTGCCCCTGAGCAGTACCACTACACAATGACCGCTCTAAATTGAAAGTGGTCAATACTTTCAGTTTATTTCTAATAAATTAACCGGCATTCACTGTAAGCGTAACGCCGGCAACACCTTCCGAGTTTAATAAAATAATTGACAAACCTAAAGTAAAGAGAGGGATCACCGCTAATAGGAGGTAAAGGTCACACTTGTTACACTAAGCTCTCGCAAGAAGGACACTTTATGTTTAATGGTTCCATAGCCATTTGCGAGTGATAAGACCAATAATCTCCATTTTTAATCAGCCTGGTATTACAGGAATGACAGTGGTTATATACCGTAAAGTGTTTGCACGTATCACATTCATACCACGCGGAACGAGAGTTACTCGTTGTCGTGTCTTTCTTCGTTAATTCATGAGAACCACATGAAATACAGAAGTTGATAGATTCAACATCATCAGGGCGTCCCGACAAAGTATTATCTTCAATCCCATACTGAAGAAACATCCCTAGCATCCTCTGGATTTCATCTAAATAACGAAGCCTCAATACAGGGTTCGCGCAAACTGCTCCATATTGATGGTACAAATGACGAGGTATCTTATCCCAATCAAACATTGATAACTCACCAAGATAGCTAATTTGGCCCCACTCTTGAGGTGATACTATTTCATTGATCACACCTTTGGCTGGATGAAATATGAAGACTGCATTGGCACCACCTTCGCTGTAGTCTTTTTTATGGTAAAGATTATGTACAATCCCCGATATTCCACCATGCATTTTGATGATTTCATCTGAATAAAATTTCGCATCTATCACCAAACGCTTGCGTTTAGTCATACCATATTTAGTCTCAAAGTCCACATCTATGACGAAATCAGGAGTTCGGCCATTATCTAATAAAGGCTCATATCGAAGGTAAACCTTGCGCTTCAACGGTTCGTTATTGAAATTCAGAGGTTTACTATGCTTACGTGACAAAACGATATGCAATAACTTTCTTTTCCACTCATCATCAGGCTGATAATAATAGTTTTGCACCAACACCTTGATGATTTGTAGCAGACACCATCGCTCATAAAGAAGTGGCATGTTCACTAGGCCTATCTCTTCCACTTTTTCAAGTGATAGCAATAAATCTTCATCTGTTAAATTGGTCAGTTCTCGTATTTTTTTGTAGCCAGAATGCATTGCTTGATAATCAGGGTTTTGCACAAAAGTCATTGAATTAGGGAAAGTTGGTGAGGGTTTAACGCCCATTTTTTCGAGTATTCTTATCGCTGATTTAAACTGTGTAAGTTTGGGAGCTAACTCCTCGTATACCCGTTCAACCTTTGCCTTATTTTGCTGAAAATAGGTAAGTTGAGTTTGCACTGAGCGTTTCTCTCTTTCCTGTTCTGCTCGCTCTTTAGGTGTTAATTCCTTTGTCCAATTTTGCTTATTTAGATCTAAAGCTTTCTGGCGTTCTGCTATAAATTTTCCGCGCCTTATATTCAGCTCTTCACCACCAACAACTTTTACACTCGATAAAGTGTTTAGAGTATAAAAATACTTATTTCCTTGGTTTGAGGGTTTGTACATATCTGTATAAACTTCATACTCAAGACCTTTCTCAAACAGTTCAGCATACGAACTATCTGCAAATTTGATGAAGACTTGCTGCACCGAACCATCTGAGCTAAACCATGGCGCAAAATTATCCACCCTAATACTCAAAAAATAAGTATTAGAGTAGTATTTAGACTTTGCGCCAATCTTAATTAACCATTTATTTGGGTGTTTGAGAAGACAAGTGCTCTGTGATTTTTTACTCAAAAGCTTAGTCTGTAACTGTGAATTCAGATACTCTAAATCATAGGTTTTCTTGATCTGCTCAAGGTGTTTCCTTACCAAATCCTTGTTAATCGCTTTTTCACCACTGAAGTTGTTTAGCCGTTCGGTAAGCTTCATCGTCATGCCTTCAAAGCGATTAACCTTGCTCTGAGAAATCGTCACCAACTGCTTTAATATGCTATAGATTCTTTGAAGAACAAAAAGAACATATCGGTTTTCAGGCACATTAAAGCTTGACGTCGTTGCCCTACTAGTAAGCTCTTTACTGTATCCTTTTGTAGCTAACTCCATGAAAGTACGGTTAACAGGTTTCACTAACTTTCTTGGTTTCAAAGCCTGTATTTCTCGCAATTCAGATTTGGGCTTCTTTGTTATATTCTGCGCGTGTGACAGTAGATTAGATACCAGCCTGAGAGTTTCCTCATCAACGCCGCCTTCTTCTACTTTTTTAGCCTTCGCAGTAACATAACTTTGCTCATCTAGGATAAGCTCCCACAGATCACTTTTAAAATCTGATAAATATCGATTCAACTGCTCAGCAGTAAACTCTGATGAGCCAATATGAATAGTGCATTTTTGACTGCCAAGGCCAACTTTGACTGCTCCAGCAGTCCTGTGGAGTGTTCTTGTCCATTGTTTGATGTCTGGCTGCCAATTTACCGCTTCAATCCACCAAGATTTTCCTGAATCTTTATCTTTGATATTCTTTAGCTGAATCCGAGATCCATCCGCTTTTTCAAAATGCGGCGCTGTAGTGCCATCGTCTAGATAGCGAAATGCCAACTGACCTAACCTTATTCCCTCCGCTTTTGGGTATATGATTGTCGTGCAGCTAAAACTTTTCTGGTCGTCATCATAATGAACTGATAGCGGTAAGTAGGATTCAACAACCTTCAAAACCGTATTTTCATCATGCCACTGAACATCAATATATTTGATTTCAAACTTTGGAAGCATGATTAAGCCCAATAGTTCACAACACCATCATTTGCCTTAGCATTCTCGATGATTGAACGCAGAGCTGCTACGCACGAGAACTCATCCGCGACAGACTCATGACTTGGAACAATCTCGGCGAATTTGTCTAATAACACCTTTTCGAGCAGATCAATTTTTTGAGCATCACCCAATAATTTGTTGCCATCAAAAGTAAATTTAGGAAGTACTTTATGAATAATGAAGTTATTGATAGCTTGTTCAGTATTGCTATTTACATCTGAAAACAAGTCTAAATAATTGAGGCCTTGGCGAATCGTTCGCATACCAAACTCTACGCCCAATCGGTCAAAAAACTGTTCATTCAGCTCGATAAAAAGTTGGCAAAAATCATTATTGCGATCAAATTTGGGGTAGGAAACCCTTTGCCCTAAAGCCTCAACATCCATAAACAAAGGCTTAGATACATCATCAAGCTCATAGCCTTCAATTTCTTCAAAAATCTTATTCCAGTCAGTCAATAATGGACTTTTAAACTTCATAATATGGGTTCGATCAAGTATTTTAGGCGACAAGTAATGCGTGGTTTCATCGATATTAATAGCACCAATGATACGAACATTAGAAGGGAACTTGATCGTAGATGGTGTACTAATTATTCCTGATAACATACGTCGAATGTCACCATGGTATTTGATCAGAGAGTCTTTCTCACTAAACCCAAAAGCTCTTTTCATTTCAGCATTCACTGCTTCATCTTGCATTAACTTAACGAAGTCCACGACACCATCTTGATCATACTTAGCTTTGGCATCTGAAATGATAGATACTACAGCTTTTAACTCAGACAGCACATGGGCAGATTCATCATCAGAATAGAGCTGTATCGTGGGAGTGTTTTCTCGGTCTTCCAGTTTTGATAAGAAATCGGCAAAGTAGTACTCCACCCGAGCTAAGTTCATTTCATCCAAACAAATAAAGTATGGTATTTCTGGGTTTTGCTGCGCTTCGATGAGTGCTTCTAAAAAAGGAGTGGCTAAATATTTCTTTTCAAGCGGATTGTAGTAACCCAATAAGTCTTCAGAACTTGTCCAGTTAGGCTTAACAGGGATAATTTTCGAGACACCACCTACCGCTTTTGCGAATGATTGCACCAAGTTAGTTTTACCAGAGCCTGAATCCCCTGCAAGAACGATCAAATCATTTGAGCGAATTAGAGTCAGATAGTTTTCGATGATATGGCGAGGGTACAGAATGTCTTGCTCTTTCAGATAAGACTGAATATAAGAAACCGCCTTCTTATAGTCACCGTCAAGAACTTCATTAAAGCTGACCATTTCAGCAGTATCTCGCTCTTTAACTGCTTTAAATATAAAACTGTCGAAGTCCTCTTCATCAATGAATTCAAAGGTTTTTAAGAACACCGCTTTTTCTTCGATAAAATTGGTAAGCTTGTCGATTTTTTTTGACATGGTTTCCTCTATTTTACGATACCGTTCGACCATCATTTCCAGCTCAATTTTACTCTCAGCAATGCTCTGGCTAACTTGTTCTTTATCTTGACTTAATTTTTCATTTTCGACGGTGAGTTGTTTAAGAGTACCCTCAAGTTCGGTGACCTTTTTTTGACTCAGTTCTCTCGCGTCGTCAAGCTTTTGAATTTCTTCATGGGTTTTGGTCTTTGTGGACTGCAATAACTGTTTTAGAGCACCGATTTCTGACTCGATTTGATCTTTCAAACTCTTGATTTCAAGATCATATACAGCCTTACGTATGAGCGTACTTTCCGAATCAGCAACAATATCCTTTCGCTCTGACTCTGATAATACACTGGTTAAATCAGTTAAACGCTCGACTGTATTTTCATCTACAGCAAGAAGGAATGGGTTGTTTTTGATTGACCTTTGCTTTGAAGAAGCCAAAACAAGCTGACATGCCACCATGACCTTGTTGTCACTCCCCATAAAAGCTTTAGCCATCACTGGGTTCAAAAATACACCGGATTGCAATTCGCGGGAGCTAGGAAGCGGGTATTCAATACTTTGATTGCCATTGAGTGTCTTAGCATTTCGCAAGCCGGCCCAGTTACCGGCTTCATTTATGCTAAGTTCACCCCAAACATCGATTTTTTTATCAGTTAATCCCCAACTCTCATAGAGCTTTTGGTATAACTCATCATCTGATAAATCCTTTACAACATCAAGGCTATATAAAACATCACCAGCCATTATTACATCCGCCCCATATAACGATTGATCTGTACCAGCAACCGCGAACACTTCACAACGCACTGTTATCCAATTCAAAACTCTTTGAGCTAAGATAGCCAAGAGCACTATGCCTTCAGGTTGTGTTGTAATCAACTTCAATGTACTAAAAAACGGACTAGCACATTATTTCGCAAGACAGCTGAGAGCTGGGGCAACAATTCGGATAGTTAAAGAAATTTTAGGGCATACGGTCTGAAGACAACGTAAATATATGCGGGGTGATTACCATCTAACTCAAGCCGAGCTGAGTATATTCAGCCGCAAATGACTCAAAACCTGTAATACCAGCACGAGCAGGAGGGATAGGGATAACACGCATAGCAACCAACAACTGTTAATATAAGGGCTATCCATTTAACGCTACCAGTGTCCATATGTAGCAATGAAAACTTCATCGTATTTATTAAAAGATGGCGTCGATTACCCTACAAATTGGGACGAATTTATTGATTGGTTTCATGATGAACAATCTTGCACTAGCTACCTTTACGCACTTCGTTGGCCAAACGGATTCATTTGTCCAAACTGTTCGAGCCATCAATCACCCAGGGCGAACGCATGAACGATTTTTGAGCTAAACAGCTCTGTGAGTCGAGCTCGAAGTGAGCTAAAAAACACTTACCAACGCCAATCAAATTGGTTGTTTATTGTTCAAGTCAAGCAGCAATTACAACGAGACAACCTTTGTGCGTTCCAAAAATAAACACTCATGCGGACGCCCTGATCAATCACCTTATCAGTTAAGTAATGGCAAGTTAAAATGTTATGCTTGCCGTTCTCAGTGTTCAGTAACACTAAGGCTTAAACTCAATGACGTGATATAGGCATTATCCAAAATAATAAAGTGGCTTGGGGCTGAATAATCGAGTTCCATTTGCGACATTATGCGAGACTCTTCTTGCATTCTTCGACCTTCATCTCGACTAAAGAGAAGTTTGTTGGCATTAATGCTCCCAAAAGCCAGGGGGATTAGTGCAAAATTAATATCGACAACTGACAGCTTTCCTTCAGCTAGCCCCAATGCCCTTTGCCAATCCATAGCAAGCAGTTCGGCTCTAATACGAGTATCAAGCACACTGTCCGCCTTTCCGGATCGAATGCGACGGCTAAATCCCAATCGCTATGCTCGCTAGCATTTCCTTTCACCTGCGAACCATAAAGCCATAATACCGCCACCTCAGGATGGCTTGCAGCTAAAGCGTTTAGTTGGTGCAATGCTGGCTCTGCTCGATAGTCATTGGCTTGGCTTTAGGTTAGTCATGAAGTAAGAGTAACAACCCTGAGTAGGACTTAACAGGTTAGATTCGTGTGTCACGTCCCCTAACCTTTTGACTCAGGGAGATAATATATATTCGGCCTTAACAGGTCATCCCCCTAATTTTTTTGAACCCGCTGTGACTGACAAAGAGCCGACTGCTGCTGTGGCAATATGATTGCTCCACCACTCCATTAACTTGGTCCGTCGCTCTAGGTAGGTCGTGCGATTATAGGCACTGCGGATTTGGTTTTTATCAACGTGGGCTAACGCTGCCTCAATAACATCACCATCAAAGCCTTGCTCATTTAAGGTAGTGCTCGCCAGCGAGCGTAAACCATGACCCGTTGTTCTTCCCTTTAATCCCATTCGCCCTAATGCTTTGTTTATAGTTTCAGGATCTGTGTGCTTTTTAGGATCTTTAGATGACGGGAAAACGAATTGGCTCTGTTCACTAATCGGCTTAACAGTTTCGAGTATCGCGAGGGTATGCTCTGTAAGCGGGATAATATGCTCACGATTCATTTTCATGCGTGATTCAGGAATAGTCCAAAGTTTGGCATCAAAATCGATTTCTTCCCAACGGGCTCCAGCCGCTTCATTTGGCCTGGTCATTGTGTGCAATTGCCATTCAATCAAACACCGGGTCGTTAACAATAAATTGGCGTTTGCAACGGTCTGCAGCAACTCAGCTAGCTCCGCTGGTTTTAATGCTTTTAGATGTTCGACTTTGCTCTTTCTAAAAACGTCTCGAATACCTGACAAAGGATTGGCGTGAATGTAACCAGAGTTAACTGAAAAGTTCATGATTTCATTCAGCAACTGAGCGGTACGCTTAACCGTTTCAAGATGCCCCTTTTGCTCTAGGGGCTTGAGCGCGGCAATGGCAATGGGAGCCGTGAGTCTGCTAATCGCAATACTCCCCAGTTTAGGGAAGGCATACAGCTCAAGCTTGCGCCAATTGCCTTCGATGGTTTTAGGCTTAATGCTTCCCTGCTTTGAGTCCATCCACATTTGCGCAATATGCTTGAGAGTTTGAGCGTTCTCTGTTGCTGCTTTTAATTTGTTTTCAACTTTAAGTAATTGAGGGTCGATGCCTTCGGCCAAGTTTTTTCGCGCTTCTAGCGCTTTATCTCGCGCCTCAGCTAAGGATACGTCAGGATATGAGCCTAAACCAAAATAGGTGGGTTTGCTGGTGGAGGGACGTATGTATCTAAATTCCCACGTTTTCCCTGCAGTGCGCACATAGAGATAGAGATTGCCACCATCTGACAATCTATAGGGCTTTGCTTCCGCTTTAGCATTGAGCACCGCTTTTGCAGTCAGCTTATTTGTACTCCTTCCCATACCGTTCTACCCCCTCAAATTAAGCCCCAAAGTAATGCTTGATTTTGGCATTATTTCGCACTCTAAAATCAAGCATTACTTATCACTGAATAAATTCAGATAAATCAGGATATTGCCAAGTTAAATCTGGGCTATAAAATCGAGAAAATCAAGTGAAAAAACGGCATAAAAAATGGGTATTTTTTGATGTGAAAAGTAATGCCAAAATTTACCAAATTTCCTTGGCATTACTTTTGGCATTACTAAAGATTTCGGATGCTGTAGGATGGCATTAAACAATGTCGGATTGTAAGCTGTTGATTTTTATGAAAAGCAGATAAGAAAAAAGACGCCCTAGGACGTCTTTAAACTTGAATTTGGCGGTGAGAGAGGGAGTCGAACCCTCGATACGTTACCGTATACACACTTTCCAGGCGTGCTCCTTCGGCCACTCGGACACCTCACCATATATCGATTTATGTTAGCGTGGTTAATCTTTCACGTTCAAGAATCACTAACGATTTCATATAGCCTTGCCGAGAGGCTTTCATCGTTAACGGAGCGGTACTGTACGCAAAAGCCTAAAGGGGGTCAAGTAAAAAAGACTCAGTTTCAGGCGGTTGCACAATTGCTAAACAAACCGCCGTGATTTCTTGAATCTTTTCACCGTTTTATACCGTTAATTGACGGTAAATTTGTGTACTTCTTTTGACATTGAATTCGCATCAAACGTCAGGGCTTTGGTCAGCTCCCTAAGCTCATCGGAGATCCTTTGAGTATTAAGGTAAATCTCACTGATCTTCAGTGCATTACGATTTACGTCTTCGGATACCGCCGATTGCTCATGGGTTGCTGTGGCAATTTGCTCGTTCATGCGGTCAATAATGTCTACTTGCTCCACAATACGTTTCAATTCGATACCAGCCTGTTCGGCTTCATGGACACTGCTATTAGCCTGAGCTAACCCTCTGTCCATGGCTTTTACTGCAATGCTCGCTCCCGCCTTCAATCTATCTGTCATATTTTTAATGTCAGAGGTCGAGGTTTGTGAGCGCTGCGCTAAACTTCGGACTTCGTCTGCAACTACAGCAAAACCGCGGCCCATTTCCCCTGCGCGGGCAGCTTCAATGGCGGCATTAAGCGCGAGTAAATTAGTTTGCTCAGCAATACTGCTGATCACTTCAAGCACTACAACTATGCCGTGAATTTCACGATCTAAATCGTTAATGGCTTTAGAAGCTCCACTAATATCGTCGGCTAACGCTTTGATCGCTTTGCTGGTTCGGCCGACTTCGAGGTTGCCTTCTTTAGCCTCTATATTGGCAGCGGAAGACGCTTCGGATGCCTGCACTGCATTGCTGGCAATCTCGGCCACTGTTGCACTCATTTCTGTCATAGCGGAGGCCACTTGTTCTGCCTCACTGTGGCCCGCCATCACATCTTGCTCCATGGCATGGGTACAGAGATCCATTTGCGCCACAGCTTGTTGCAATTTAGCGCCACTGGAACGTACATGTAGGATCACTTTTTCAAAATCACTCATCATGTCGTTAAAGGCGATGGCGAGTTCACCGAATTCATCGGAGCTAGAGTGAGTCAGACGCACACTTAAGTCGTAATGTTTACGGGCTTGCGTGATGGTCGAATATAAGTGATGCACACTGTCATGCAAATAACGGATAACAGATAGACTCAATATCAAGACTATCGCCAATACTGAGATTAAGGTCGCGAGCACTAAGAACATTTTCTCATTCGCTAAGGTTAATCTTTCATGGGTGGTATTAAGTAAATCTGCCGAGACTTGCTGTTCAAACTCACGTAATAGCTCAATCCGCGCGGTCGATTTACTGAACCACTCTTCGGGACTTTGTTGCAGGATTTTTTGATTATCTTGCTCGAATGCGATTTGACGTAACAGCTCAACGTCATGCATTGCAGCTGAACTCTGTAAACGGTTAAACGAGGATAATAAATCAGAATTTGCTAGCGCTAAAAAACGCTCTTGATAGGTATTTTGCTCCGAAACCAAAGTGATAAATTTGGCATAAACCTTAGGCTTAAATCCAGCTTGGCCAAAGGTTGAGCTGAGTACCGCCCTTTCAATCCCCGCCCTTTCCTTTAATTGCAAAAAAGCACTAAAAGCCGTCGCTTTAATGGCGATTTCTTGATTAGCACCCGTTTTTGCGGTTTCATCGACTATTGTCAGTAATAACTTATTTAACTCAGTGTAATAGGCAACTTCATCGGCGACACTGATACTTAAACTATCCACCTGCGAGCGGATTGCATTTAAACGCCCGAGTTGAGCGTTTAGTTCTCTAAGTTTTGGGGCAAATATCTCCGGCAGATGATTCTCAGTGATAAAACGCTGATAGAGGCCGAGCTGCGTATCCGTTAATTGTCTTTGATCAGGTATTTTACCCGCAAACGCTTTTCCTGCTGAGCCAATAAATCCAGCACTCATGCCGCGCTCTTTTTGTAACTCATGCACTAAATTACTGTTGGTGACGGCTAGCTCGCTTAATTGCACCACTAAGGTTAAATCTTTTCTATATTCATATTTTTCAATGAGGTAAAGCGTGCCACATAAAAAACAGGCTAACAGTGGAGGCAAGACAACCATTAATAATTTTTGTTTTAGACTGAGATTACCAATCCATTGCCATTTCATACAAATATCCTTTTAAACTTAGTTTTAGATCCAAATACCGAACACTAGGTATAGCATAATATCAACCGTAGGACGACTAAGGTTTATTGAAATTGCACAAGCTAATATCCTGATAAACGAGGATTTCCCCCATATTCCATCAATTGTTTAGATTTTGCTAATCGCAGAGCAAACTTGAGAAACGTCAAACAAGGATAAGATAGAAATAAAAAACGCATTGAAAATTCCAATGCGTTTTTCTAGAGAAAGGAACACTTAATACTGTGACTGAAGATGACTCTAACTGAAAAGCTGTGGAAATAACCCCTTCACACCAGCCGCAATGACTTCGATACCAATAGATAACATCAAGAGTCCCATGAGACGGGTAATCACGTTAATACCCGTTTTGCCGAGGATCTTATAAATGATAGATGCCATTCTAAACAGGCCAAAACTCACTAAACCAAACACTATCACAGTAATGAACATCGCAATAATGTTCGACAATGAATTATGCTCAGCAGCAAAGACAATCACCGAACTGATAGCACCAGGTCCCGCCATCAGTGGCAAAGCCAAAGGCACAACCGCCACAGATTCCATCGCCGAGGATTCACGGTCTTCTTCTTGGTTACGCTTCACTTCGCCTAACTTACCTTGCAACATTGACATCGCAATAATGGCAATCAGGCTGCCACCAGCAATTCTAAAGGCAGATAACGAAATGCTGAACATATTCAGAATGTGCTGTCCCGCCACAATCGTGACTAAGAGGATCACCACAACCGCAAAGTTCGCTACTTTACCCGTGTGATTCCGCTCAGCCTCCGTTTGATGGCTGGTTAAGCTCACAAACACAGGCAACAAGCCAACCGGATTAATGATGGCAACGAGGCCAAGAAAAAATTTAACGTAAAGAGTTAACTCCAAGGGACTATCCTTATGTGCGTGTCACGCCGTCTTCATCAAAATAAGCTTGAGGGCAAGTATAGTATCTCAAGCGCTATTGACTGAAAAATGAGATTTTTGAGGTTAAATCACAACTTCGAATAATATTTAGTTATCGAAGCCGATGCATTTTCAGCGCAACTTTAAACAAACAAGTTACCCTAAGTGTAGTTTTATTACATAAAAGCACGATATTGTCGTTGATATCACACTTTCAACGCGGCTTTAGGTGTAATTTTCTACCATAAAGAGGATTTAGTGAATGCCTTGATTCACTAAATCTTTTTAGGAGTATTAATCATGACAGTGACCAATGCACAAGAACTGGATCTCATGGTCGAGCGAGTGGCGAAAGCACAAGCCGAGTATGCGACATTCAGCCAAGCGCAAGTCGATAAAATTTTCCGTGCAGCCGCCCTTGCAGCTGCCGATGCGCGTATCTCGCTGGCGAAAATGGCCGCCGCAGAAACCCGCATGGGTGTGGTTGAAGACAAAGTAATTAAAAACCACTTTGCCTCCGAATACATTTATAACAAATATAAAGATGAAAAAACCTGCGGAATTTTATCTGAAGATGTCACCTTCGGTACTATTACCATTGCTGAACCCGTAGGCATCATCTGTGGCATAGTCCCCACCACGAACCCCACATCGACTGCCATTTTTAAAGCCTTAATCAGCCTTAAAACCCGTAACGCAATCATCTTCTCGCCCCATCCTAGGGCCAAAATATCTACCACAACTGCAGCAAAATTAGTGCTTGATGCTGCTATAGCCGCGGGCGCACCCAAAGACATTATTGGTTGGATTGATGAGCCCAGTGTCGCACTATCAAATCAATTAATGACTCACCCTAAGGTGAATTTAATCCTCGCAACGGGAGGCCCTGGCATGGTGAAAGCCGCCTACTCTTCCGGTAAACCGGCTATTGGCGTAGGTGCGGGTAACACACCTATTGTTATCGATGAAACCGCCGACATCAAACGCGCGGTCAGTTCGATTCTCATGTCGAAAACCTTCGATAACGGCGTCGTTTGTGCGTCAGAACAAGCGGTAATTGTGGTCGACAGTATTTATGAACAGGTTAAAGAGCGTTTCGCAACCCACGGTGGCTATATGCTATCGAAGGATGAAGCCGCGGCGATGCAGCAGGTCATTTTAAAAAATGGTGGCTTAAATGCCGATATCGTTGGCCAAAGCGCCGCCAGTATCGCGCAAATGGCGGGCTTTGAAGTGCCGCACTGGACCAAAGTGTTGATCGGTGAAGTCACCGACATTTGCGACAGCGAAGCCTTCGCCCATGAAAAATTATCGCCATTACTTGGTATGTACCGCGCCATCGACTTTAACGATGCCATGGATAAAGCTGAAGCTTTAGTCGCACTCGGCGGCATTGGCCACACATCAGGGCTTTATACCGACCAAGATACCCAAACCGAACGTGTACATGCCTTTGGTTTTAGAATGAAAACGGCGCGTATCTTGATCAACACCCCAGCTTCACAGGGCGGTATTGGCGATCTGTACAACTTCAAACTGGCACCTTCGCTCACTTTAGGCTGTGGTTCTTGGGGCGGCAACTCGATTTCAGAAAACGTTGGCCCGAGTCATCTAATCAATAAAAAAACCGTCGCTAAGAGGGCCGAAAACATGTTGTGGCATAAGCTTCCTGCATCTATCTATTTCCGCCGCGGTAGTTTGCCCATCGCGCTCGAAGAACTGAGCGATAAAAAACGCGCCTTAATCATCACAGACAGATTTTTGTTCAATCACGGTTATTGCGATGAAACCATGCGGATTTTAAAGGCACAAGGCCTTGAAACCGAAATTTTTTACGATGTTGAAGCCGACCCCACATTAGCCATAGTCCGTCAAGGCGCTAAGGTCGCTCAAAGCTTTAAACCCGATGTGATAATTGCGCTCGGCGGCGGCTCACCAATGGATGCGGCTAAGATTATTTGGGTAATGTACGAGCATCCAGATGTGGATTTTGCCGATCTAGCATTGCGCTTTATGGACATTCGTAAACGTATCTACAAATTCCCCAAAATGGGCACCAAAGCCATGATGGTGGCAATTCCGACGACTTCAGGCACTGGCTCAGAAGTCACACCTTTTGCGGTAGTGACAGACGAAATTACCGGTAAAAAATACCCGATTGCCGACTATCAACTCACGCCCAATATGGCGATTGTTGATCCAAATCTTGTGATGGACATGCCTAAATCCCTCACCGCCTTTGGTGGCATAGATGCGGTGACCCATGCATTAGAAGCCTATGTCAGCGTGATGGCGAATGAGTACAGCGATGGCCAAGCGCTGCAAGCCCTCGACTTACTGTGCAAATATTTACCCGATGCCTACAACTTGGGTTCACAATCACCTGTCGCCCGTGAAAAGGTCCACAATGGCGCCACTATTGCGGGTATCGCCTTTGCTAACGCTTTCCTTGGGATTTGCCACTCAATGGCACACAAACTGGGCGCCGAGTTCCATCTCGCCCATGGCCTAGCCAATGCGCTGCTGATCAACAACGTAATACGCTTTAACGCAACGGATCTGCCCACTAAGCAAGCGGCCTTTAGCCAATACGACAGGCCAAAAGCCCTGTGCCGTTATGCTGCCATCGCAGATCACTTGAAACTAGGCGGAAAGACGGATGAAGAAAAAGTCGAAAAATTGCTTGAGAAAATCACACACCTCAAGAAGACGATTGGCATTCCTGCTTCTATCCAAGAAGCCGGTGTCAACGAAGCCGACTTCCTCGCCAAGTTAGATGAATTAGCCGAAGATGCGTTCGATGATCAATGTACCGGTGCCAACCCACGCTACCCATTGATTAACGAGCTGAAACAACTGTTCCTCGATAGCTATTATGGCCGAGCCTATAGCGACAACAACTAGGTGTCGCCTGCCAATGCTAGGCACGAGCTTAATAAAAGCCGCACGACATAAATGAAGAAGCCCTCGAATGAGGGCTTTTTATTGCATGATTTATTACCGTGTTTTACCGTGATGTAAACCGTGGATATGAAACGTAAAATTGCTTCACTAACCGTGAATTCGACTGACCCTCACTAAACAGCTCATCACTAAAAAGCGACTAACGCTGCGCCAGCACATAATCGATGGCACTAGTGATTGCCGCAACCTGCGCCAAATTACACTCCGCTGGCGTGGCCGTTGGGCTATCTGGGTACACTTCTGTCGTTGTGTTATAGATACAACCAGTGACACTGCTGCAAAGCCCTAATGACTTAAGCGGATAGTTAATCACCCCGTGCTGCACCACAGTCGAGCCAATGATCTCGCCTTTCTCATCGGCAGGAGCAATGTGCGTCACTTTACTCACACCATCAATAATGGCTTTCTGAAAGGCATCCATTGAGTTTTCGGTATCACCCACAGCATAAAAACCATCTGGGATAGTTCCTTTGACGTACTCTTTTCCATCACGGGCGCAAAGTGCTGGACGAAATTCTAATTCATCGGAATCCGTGGTTTCATGTAAGTCCACATGCACATCAAAACCTTGCTCAACTGAAGCAACTAGAGCCATCAAGGCCGCCGATTCTTCTGCAGGGCTGTTGGCATAAAATGAACGATTAGGATCGATAGCCTTAGGGTTCCAACGGTTGATGGTTTCGTAACCCCAAGGACTCACGCACACGGCGATCACAAGATTGACGCGATCAACATAATGAGCCGCCTTATCCGCTAAAAATGCCAAGGCACCATGAACACCGCTGGTTTCGTAACCGTGCACGCCACCAGTCACGAGCACGGTTGGCTTTTGTGGATCAAACTGCTGGCTTTTTACCGCAAATAATGGGTAACACTCCGCATTTATCGACAAGGCGCCATATTGCACAACGGTAAGCCCAAGTGCTAAGAGTGCTGCTTCCATCGCCTTGAGTGGCGTCACGACATCGTCCTGATACGAACGCTTGATTTTGGCGCTTGCAAGCCATGCAGCTTTTTCAGCCTCGCCCCATTTTTCGCCTACGGTGCCGATGGGATAAAATGTTAAATTTGCCATAATTCCTCTATTTTTAGTTCTATTCGGTAAAGTTCTTTTTATTCAAGTTCTTTGCACCCTAGTGCTTTCGTTCAAGCTTTTTCGTTGAGTTACTATTCAGTCGAGTGATAGTGCTCGTGTTCGGATGATAAATGAGTACAGTCAACCTAAAGCAATAGCTGCATGGGAATATCACGGATCCCGCCGCGTTCTCGCTCGGGTCCAAGAGGCACAAAGCCAAAGCCTAAGTACACAGCCTGCGCATTCAGCGCCGAGTTCACGGTAAACACCCCCGGATTGCCTTGGGCTAAACATTGAGCTTTGGCATGTTCCCACAGCATTCTCGCCACGCCTTGCCCCTGTGCATGGGAGGCGACAAAAAGATGGTACAAGTGGCTATTCGCCTTCATCCCCACTACGCCAGCGAGTTGGCCCGAGTCAGTTATGGCAACATGGTACTGATAACCCATAGCAAAGTAGCTACCAATCGCTTCTATCGACATGGCATTAACTAAGATTGCAGCGCCCTCTGCAGTGCAAGTTGGGGCAATAAATTCTTGGGTTAATTGAGTGAGCAATACGCTTATTTCAGGGATATCAGTTAAGGTTGCGGCTCGAATTTTCATCTTAACTCCTTGATTAAAAACATTTCATGACATAATAAAAAGCCAGAACAGAGTCTGGCTTTTTAAGATACTGAATCAAAAGGCACTTAATCAAAATACACTTGGTCAGAAGACGCTTAGTTTAAATACAGACTAAAAATACTTTGATTGTCAGTTGAGCATTAAATGACTCGCCGATGATAATCCTATCAGGGCGAGCCTTGCTTCTATGGGCTTTCGTCGGTGCAAACCCCATAGACGTACAGGCCGTTATTATTTAACCTGAACTCGGGATAACAAGTGTCGAAAAATCTAAATTTAACAAATAAAATCAATGGCATAAAATTATTCGTTTAAAGCGAAAAATCTATTTGCTGACTGAATGCGCAGATTTTTGCGCATATCAAGGCGCTCTGTCGTACGCCATAGCGGGCTATGGTTAGACAGAGCAACGCAGAGAGGCCCGAAAAGATGCCTATTCAGCGGCTCTGCTTATCCCGAGCTCAGGTTATTTCGTCCAGCGGTCCATCCAACCGAAGACATTAGCATACCATTGCTCTAAGTTTTCAGGTTTTAAGATCCAATGGTTTTCATCAGGGAAAATCAATAACTCTGATGGGATCCCTTTACGCTGCATAAAACTGAATGCCGCTAAACCTTGACCATAAGGGACGCGGAAGTCCTTCTCACCGTGGATAACCAGCATGGGTGTTTTCCAGTTTTCAACATAATTCACGGGGTTAAACTTCTCATATAACGCTTTGTTATCTGAATAAGTGCCGCCAAACTCATGCTCTGCGAACCACACTTCTTCAGTCACGTAATACATAGAACGCATATCGAACAGACCCGCGTGGTTAACTAAGCACTTGAAACCGTCGTTCCAGTTACCTTGGATCCAGTTCATCATGTAGCCGCCGTAAGAACCGCCGAGCGCACAGGTGTTTTGCGGATCGAGCCATTTTTGTTGCTGGCTCACCGCTGCTAGGCCTTTTTGCAGATCTTCTAATGGCTTACCACCCCAATCTTGGCTGATTGAATCCGTAAAGGCTTGGCCGTAACCGGTAGAGCCGTGGAAATCCACCATGACGACGCCATAACCCGCACCCGCCCATAATTGGGCATTCCAACGACCACTGAAGGCATTACCAAATGAACCTTGCGGCCCACCGTGAACGAGATAGGCAATTGGGTATTTTTTCCCTTCTTGGAAGTTCGCCGGTTTGATCCAGTAACCGTAAACGTCTTCGTTATTCCAACCTTTAAAGCTGAACTGTTCAAACTTACCAAACTTGATCTCGGCCAATTTGTCTTTATTCACTTCGGTCAGACGTTTAAGCCCTTCACCTTCAGTCGTAATGCTATAGAGATCGCCCGGTTCAACTAAGGTTTTGCTATCGAAAATCAGTTGTTCGTTAGTGACCGCAATTAAACTGTTCGTGCCATCACTGTAGACAGAACGCACATCGCCAAATTGGGTATTCACTTGGAAAATAGAGACTTGACCTAGGTCTTGTGCCGTCACATACAAGGTACGATTGTCAGGAGCAAACATCAGTGAGTTTGGGCTGCGATCCCATAATGGCGCCACTTCTTTGGTTTGGCCTGTGCTAGTATCGCGCAACATAATGCCGTAGCGATCTGCTTCAAAACCCGGTTTTTTCATTGCTAAATAGGCCATGTAACGACCATCGCTCGAAAATGTTGGCTGCGCATCCCATGCAAGATTGTCTTTGGTTAAGTTGGTTGCGGTGCCGCCTGTCACTGGCACTTGCCACAAATCATAGTTAGTGGTCCAAGCTTGATCTTTGCTAGGGGCTTTCGCGCTATAAACCACAAACTTACCGTCTGGGGTGAAAGTTACTTCTTCCATACCCGAGAAAGGTTTTGGCGGCGTTTCAGTATCTAAACCTTGAGTCACATCCACTACTTTAGTGAGTTTCTCACCGTTTACCGCACCAACAAATAAATGGTTACGGGCGTGGTCTTCCCACGTATCCCAATGGCGAACCATTAACTGCTTGTATTCACGGCCAGTCGATTTACGCTCAGCTTCGGCGGTAAATTTATCCTTTGAGCAGGCTAAGTCCTTACACTCGGGGAATACACGCATGCTGAGTACAACTTGTTTACCGTCGTTTGATAATTTGTAGCCATCAATATCCAAAGGTAAATCAGAAACTTGTACCGCTTCACCGCCCGTTAATGGCAGTTGAAATAACTGGCTTGAACCACTGCGACTGGCAAGGAAATAAATCGACTTGTCGTCATTAGCGAAGCTCACATCGTGCTCAGTGCCCGTGGCAGAGGTCAATTGCAGTGGTTTCGCCTTCGTGTCTATCAAATCTAATAGATACAGATCCGAGCTGGCCTCTCCCTTATCGTTTACCGTTTTAAGACCATAAACTAATTTAGTGCCATCATGGGACACAGTCGCAGAGTGCATCTTATTGAGTTTAATGAGTTGTTGCACAGTAAAAGGCGTTGGATCGGCCGCTTGGGCTGATAACGCCAGTCCCGCAGCGCCGAGCGCCAATAGGAGAGGAGCTATTTTCATTGTTATGTCCGTCTTTGGTTAAACTGGTTCGATAGTTGCGCCAATCATTGCAAGGGTTCTATTGAAATTGCAATAGTTCTACTGAGTTGCAACCGCACGAATGTTAAAAAACGATCTGAGATCGTATCTTTCGAAGATAAGCTTGCCACACTATCGAAACAAAAACGCTCAGGCAAGCCAAATGGCGAACCTGAGCGTATTTTTTTGTGACAAAATGTCAGTGGCGCAACGTTTTACCTCAAGAACAGATATCAGAACTCAAACTTAAGCTATTTTGCTTAAAAAGCCATCAAGTTCAATCCGCTGCATCCCAACCTTTACGCTTTCGCGTTGGCAATATTCACTTTCCAAATTGCAGGACCCGTTTCATGGGCATTCACGCCATGTGAATCCACAGCCACAGTCACTGGCATATCTTGCACGTCAAACTCGTAAATCGCTTCCATTCCTAAATCGGCAAAAGCCACGACGCGAGAATGTTTAATCGCTTTAGACACTAAATACGCAGCGCCGCCAACGGCCATCAGATATACCGCTTTGTGTTTTTTGATCGATTCGACTGTCGCAGGGCCGCGCTCAGCTTTACCTATCATGCCCATCAAGCCAGTTTTCTCTAACATTAGGTCAGTGAATTTATCCATACGAGTTGCTGTGGTTGGGCCCGCAGGGCCGACAACTTCAGTGCCAACTGGATCAACTGGGCCAACGTAGTAAATAAATTTACCGGTAAAGTCCACGCCTTCTGGCAGACCTTCACCGATTTCGATGAGGCTTTGAATGCGCTTATGGGCAGCATCGCGACCTGTGAGCATTTTACCGCTCAGCAGAATGGTTTCACCGCTTTGCCACTGTTCGATATCCGCTTGAGTGACAGTATCTAAGTTAACGCGGCGCACATCATCACCCACTTCACGGGTGATTTCTGGCCAATCTGCCAATGATGGTGGCGTCAATTCAGCTGGACCTGAACCGTCTAAATGGAAATGCACGTGGCGTGTAGCCGCGCAGTTAGGGATCATCACCACAGGCTTTGACGCCGCGTGGGTAGGCGCCGATTTGATTTTAACGTCTAACACTGTGGTTAAACCGCCAAGACCTTGCGCACCTATGCCTAAATTATTCGCACGCTCAAAAATGTCTAAACGCAGTTTTTCTTCGGTCGTTTGCGCGCCACGGGCCATCAACTCATAGATATCCACGCTTTCCATCAGCGCTTCTTTGGCTAATACGGCCGCTTTTTCCGCCGTGCCGCCAATGCCTATACCCAGCATACCCGGTGGACACCAGCCCGCGCCCATGGTCGGTAGCGTTTTTTCTACCCAAGCGGCGATATCATCAGATGGGTTTAACATTACCATCTTAGCTTTGTTTTCACTGCCGCCGCCTTTAGCCGCAATCGCCACTTCGATGTGGTTGCCTGGCACCATGTCGATATGCACTACAGATGGGGTGTTATCTTTGGTATTTTTACGGCTGCCCGCAGGATCTGACACTATTGATGCGCGCAGTGGGTTATCAGGATTGGTATAGGCACGACGAACACCTTCGTCGACCATTTCCTGGATCGTCATATCGGTTTTGTCCCATTGGACACCCATACCCACTTTCACGAAAGTGGTCACAATCCCAGTGTCTTGACACAGAGGACGTTTACCTTCGGCCGACATGCGCGAGTTAATTAAGATCTGGGCAATCGCATCCTTCGCCGCCGCACTTTGTTCACGCTCATAAGCTTGGCTCATGGCATCAACAAAATCCTTCGGGTGGTAATAAGAAATGTATTGCAAAGCATCCGCCACACTTTCAATAAAGTCGGCTTGTTTAATCACAGAAGTTTCAGACATTTTATGGTGAGATGACATAGTAGGAGCGCTCCAGCAGCCTTTGCGGCCTAACTTGTTTTTGTTTAATTCTTTCTGGGCCAATATGATACTCTTTCACATCTTTTTGGGCTACATCACATTTTGAATAGGGTTAATCGATGGCAATTAGGGCGTCAAAACAGCTTGCATCACGCCAACTTGACTGGACATTAAGTACCGCAGCACTGTTCGAACACTTTGCAAATGACTCTTGGGCAATTCTGTTAGATTCGGCGAACGCGCCGCATCAAGACGCCAGATTCGACATCATTTGCGCCAATCCTATCGCAACGTTAGTGACTCAGGGCGAGCGTAGCGATATAAAGCTCATCGATACGAGCTTGAGCTTACCCGAGGCAATAGACCCAAACCGTGATCCCTTCGAGTTACTCAACACTTTATTAACCCATTGGTATTCAAAATCTTTTGATTGCGTTCTGCCCTTTAGTGGTGGCGCAATGGGCAGTTTTAGCTACGATTTAGGCCGCAGAATTGAATCCCTGCCGATAACGGCCAAGCAAGATATTCAACTGCCAGAGATGAACATCGGCTTTTACGACTGGGCGTTAGTTTTTGATTACCAAGACCAATGTTGGCATTTGCTGCATTATTTAGGTGAAGTAGCACTCGATATTGAATTGAATAAAATTCAAGATAAAATCACCAAAAAGCCAAATTCTGCCACATTTGTGCTTACTAGCCCATGGGCAGCACAGATAGACAAAGCTCAATACACGGCCAAATTTGCAGCAGTTCAAGCCTATTTGCACAGCGGTGATTGCTATCAAATAAATTTAACCCAAAGATTCGAAGCCCATTATCAAGGCGATGAGTGGTCGGCCTATAGCCAACTGCGCAATGCCAATAAAGCGCCCTTCTCGGCCTTTATGCGTCTGCCGCAAAACACGATTTTGTCGATTTCACCCGAGCGCTTTATTCAGCTTCGCGGTGACGATATTCAAACCAAACCCATCAAAGGCACACTGCCGCGTCATACCGATCCCGCACTGGATGTGAAAGCCGCCAATACACTGGCAAACTCACCAAAAGATCGCGCCGAAAATGTCATGATTGTCGATTTACTGCGTAATGATATCGGCAAAGTGGCGGCGGCAGGCTCAGTACGTGTACCGCATCTGTTTGAGATTGAAAGCTTTCCTGCCGTGCATCACTTAGTCAGTACGGTGACGGCCAAGCTTGATAGCCGATTCACGGCGAGTGATTTACTGCGCGCGGCGTTCCCCGGCGGCTCGATTACCGGCGCACCGAAAATTCGTGCCATGGAAATTATCGAAGAGCTCGAACCTTCACGGCGCAGCCTTTATTGTGGTTCTATGGGTTATATCAGCCAAGACGGCCAAATGGATACCAGCATCACCATTCGCACTATTGTGGCCGAACAGGGCAAACTCTATTGCTGGGCTGGCGGCGGCATAGTGGCGGATTCTGAAGTGGATGCCGAGTACCAAGAAACCTTTGATAAGATCAGCCGTATTTTACCTTTGCTTGGCGCTGCGTCACAAAAGCCGTAAGCTTTAATACTAAACAGTAACGAGAACGTCGATGGATCAAGCGGAATTTAGACTCAGATTTAATCTGCACCCGTTAACGCGGCAAGATCCGGCGGCCTTCCCTCACCTTGGACTGCGCAAAGCCGCAGTGTTGATCCCACTGTTGGAGATTAACGGTGAGCTGAATCTAATTTTGACCCAAAGACCTATGCATCTGCGCGCCCATCCGGGGCAGATCAGTTTCCCAGGCGGTAAAATTGAGCCCTATGATATTGATGCGATTGCGGCCGCGTTAAGGGAAGCAGAAGAGGAAATTGGACTCTCAAGGCATAACGTCGAGGTGGTGGGCACGTTTCCTGCCCATAATACCTTCACAGGGTTTGAAATCACTCCTGTGATAGGCATTATCAAGCAGGCATTTGATTTAAAACTCGATCCCGGTGAGGTAGCCGATTGCTTTACCGTGCCATTAAGCTTTTTTATTGAACCGAATAATCGCCACCAAAAACGCTTTTTACGCCAAGGGCGCTATTACAGCGTGCATTTTATTCCCTATCAACAACGGTTTATCTGGGGTGCGACTGCCGCGATTATCGACCATCTGTGCCGCCAATTAAGCATTCCTGCCGATATCCTCTGACTTCATTTGCCATTGCTAAACCGTTAAAAAGCCAAACTGTTAAATTAGCCAAACAATGGCTAGCTTAAACCACCAAATGGATATACAAACCGGCGACAATAGAGGTTAACAGCAACATGGGAATATTAAACCAATAACCCATACGACTGTGGTGGGCGACATAATAGTTAAACGCTAAACTGACCAAACTAATACCGCCACAAACCCAAATCAAATACTGCAATAATTGGGTTTCATGTGGGTCCCAATGGACTCTAAATGTCGCGCCACGGGTTAAATAGGCCCCAACTTCACGGTCTGGCCTTGCATCACTAAACACTAATAGCGCATAGACGGCTATTGCCCAGCCTAAAATGGATAAGGTCGCAAGGATAATTTGAAATATTCTAGTCTTGCTCATACCGCCTCCCGCTGTTTAACTCACTATATCGCTCAATATCGATATTATTAACCTCAGGATACCTTTTTCAGCTTGAGAAAAGCCACCAGCAAGGTAATATAAACCTCCAAAATTTTCATATAAAACGTTTCGTTGGAGAATTAAGCAACAATGAGCATTGCATCTGTCGCATCTGTATTTAAAGGTGAGCACGCCGTCGGTTCTAAAGTCACAGTGCGTGGCTGGGTCAGAACCCGTCGTGACTCTAAAGCCGGCATCTCTTTTTTAGCTGTTTACGACGGCTCTTGCTTTAATCCTATCCAAGGTGTCGTGCCCAATAGCTTAGATAATTACGACAACGAAGTGTTAAAGCTGACTGCGGGTTGCTCTGTTGTAATGACTGGCGACGTGGTGGAATCTCCTGGTGCAGGCCAAGCATTTGAGCTGCAAGTGACTGAACTTGAAGTCGCTGGCTGGGTTGATGATCCAGACACTTACCCAATGGCTGCTAAGCGTCACTCAATTGAACATTTACGCGAATTAGCGCACTTACGCCCACGTACTAACATTATTGGTGCCGTTGCTCGCGTGCGTAACTGTCTATCCCAAGCGATTCACCGCTTCTACCACGAAGAAGGCTTTATTTGGGTATCGACCCCACTTATCACAGCATCAGATTGCGAAGGTGCCGGTGAGATGTTCCGCGTATCGACCTTAGATATGGAAAACCTGCCGCGTACTGAAGCGGGTAAAGTCGATTACGATAAAGATTTCTTCGGTAAAGAAGCTTTCCTGACCGTATCTGGCCAGTTGAACGCTGAAACCTACGCCTGTGCACTGTCAAAAGTGTATACCTTTGGCCCGACTTTCCGTGCTGAAAACTCAAACACTAGCCGCCACTTAGCGGAATTCTGGATGGTTGAGCCTGAAGTCGCCTTCGCCAACTTAAACGACATCGCAGGCCTTGCCGAAGCTATGTTGAAATACGCGTTCAATGCCGTATTGACTGAGCGTATGGACGATTTAACCTTCTTCGCCCAACACGTTGATAAGACTGTGATCGACCGTCTGCAATCTTTCGTTTCAAGCGATTTTGCTCAAGTAGATTACACAGATGCGGTTGAAATTCTGCAAAACTGTGGCAGAACCTTCGAGTTCCCTGTGTCTTGGGGTATCGATTTATCTTCTGAGCATGAGCGTTACTTAGCCGAAGAACACTTCAAAGCCCCTGTGGTAGTGAAGAACTATCCAAAAGATATCAAAGCCTTCTACATGCGCTTAAACGATGACGGTAAAACTGTTGCCGCGATGGACGTGTTAGCCCCAGGTATCGGTGAGATCATCGGTGGCTCTCAACGTGAAGAGCGTTTAGACGTGCTAGATATGCGTCTAGCAGAAATGGATCTGAACCAAGAAGATTACTGGTGGTACCGTGATATGCGCCGTTATGGCACAGTGCCACATGCAGGTTTTGGTCTAGGGTTTGAGCGTTTAGTGTCTTACGTGACGGGCGTGAACAACATTCGTGATGTTATCCCTTTCCCACGTGCACCGCGCACTGCGAACTTCTAATCTCCCTTAACTTGGGACTGCATAGCTAAGACATCTCTATTAAACCTTAGCAAAACGAAAGGAGCTGAATATTCAGCTCCTTTTTTGTTCGTCCGTTTTAGTCACATCATGCGGCTAAACAACCATTAATCCGCCAGACTCAACGCCTGCGCAATATATTCCGCGACTCGCTTGGCAGCAATATCATCGATTGACACCAACTTAATATGGCGACGAAATTTGCCACTGCCTTCAAGTACCTGATGTGGATCGCTAAGATTCGCGCCTAAGCTAAACTCCAATGAAACATGCTGTTTATAGGCAAACACACCACAAAAACTGGCTTTGGTGCTAAAGAGTATACCGCCGTACTTAACGGCTTCAGTAATGGCCAGCGACGATGTGGTAGCGGCAGTTTTGACCTCCTGTCGCACCCCCTGCACTATTTCAAACAGACTCGGGCTGGTACATAAAATATCTTCTAACAGTTTTTCAAGTTGCGGCTGATCTTCCATCATGATCTCTTTACCTCTCATACAAGCAAGACTATCTCAGTCAGATTGTAGCGCGCTAATCGGACTGAATAACACCCTATTGAAGCATCCCTAAAAAATAGTGACGTGCAAATAAAAAGGCCAAGCGTGGAGTACGCTTGGCCTTTTGCTGGAGTTGTCCAACTTAGCAAGGCTAAGTCACACGGATAAACACTGCGCCCTAGATTAAAACCCCTTCACACCGGCCATATCAGGGAGATGATGAGCAATCCCCTTGTGGCAGTCGATACAGGTCTTTTCGCCGCTTGCCAGTGATGTTGAGTGCATCTGCGCCGCTCTGGGTGATTGGCGAGTAAAGTCCATGTAAGTGAAGTTATGGCAGTTACGACACTCGAGCGAATCATTGGCCTTTAACCTTGCCCACTCATGTTCTGCCAGTTCACGACGCTTATCTTCAAACTTCTCACGGGTATTAATCGTCCCAAAAACCTTACCCCACACTTCCTTAGATGCCTGCATCTTACGGGCAATTTTATCGGTCCAGTTATGCGGTACGTGGCAATCGGGACACGTCGCCCGCACGCCACTGCGGTTAGTGAAATGAATCGTCGTCTGTAACTCTTGATAGACGTTATTTTCCATCTCATGGCAACCAATACAGAAAGCTTCTTGGTTGGTCACTTCTAGGGCAGTGTTAAATCCACCCCAGAAAATCACGCCAGCCACAAAACCACCTAAGGTCAAAAAACCTAAACTGTAATGCACACTCGGACGATTGAGTACCTGCCAGATTTTTTTCAGTTTATCTAACATGCTAACTCCTAGTGTTTTTTCTGCTCAGTGTTGGCTTTGATCAGATGTTCCATATCCACAAAGTCGTTTTCGACCAGCAACTTGGCATCTAACTGCGGCACATGACACTGAGTGCAGAAATAGCGGCGCGGCGATAACTCGGCTAAGAAGTTATTGTCCCTGTCCATAAAATGCGTGACGCTGACCATAGGCGCTTGCGAATCCCCAATGCGGCTACGAGCATGGCAAGCCATACACTTATTCACTTTAAGATCAAGCTGATAGCCGTCGATCTTGTGTGGGATCACCGGTGGTTGCATGGGATAACTGCGCACTTCCTTCACATCGGTATTACGCACACTTTGCATCGCAGGTGGCGTAGGCTCGACATTGATAGGCGCTTGGCGCAGGGTATCAATTTTATCTTCGGGAATACTGGCGGCAGACACACTTGTCATGATGAATGAGCCAAATACCAATAAACCGATCGCTGAGACTAATTTTAGGGTTTTCATCGTGTTCTCCTTAAACCTTGACGATCTTCACCGCACACTTTTTAAAGTCAGTTTGTTTTGACAAGGGATCTGTCGCATCTAAAGTGACTTTATTAATGAGCTGGCTAGCATCAAACCAAGGCACGAACACTAAACCCACGGGCGGTTTATTGCGGCCACGGGTTTCGACTCTGGTCTTAATTTCACCGCGACGGGACACAACGCGAATTTCATCGCCACGGCGCAAACCGCGTTTTTTCGCATCTTCAGGGTGCATAAAACATACGGCATCGGGGAAGGCACGATATAACTCAGGCACACGTTGGGTCATTGAGCCCGAATGCCAGTGTTCCAGCACTCGCCCCGTCGACAACCAGATATCATATTCTTCATCGGGCGCTTCTGCGGCAGGTTCATAGGGCAGCGCGAAAATCACCGCACGACCATCGGGATGACCGTAGAACTCAAAGCCCTTACCCGCTTTAACATAAGGATCTGTGCCTTCACGGAAGCGCCACTTAGTTTCTTTACCATCGACCACAGGCCAACGTAGGCCATGAGCCTCATGGTAAACATCAAATGGGGCGAGATCGTGGCCATGGCCGCGGCCAAAGGTCGCATATTCCTCAAATAAGCCTTTTTGGACATAGAAGCCAAAGTGTTTAGCCTCATCGTTCAAATACTTAGGATCGGCATCCGCAAGTGGGAACTTATCAACATTACCGTTCTGATACAGGACTTCGAATAGGGTTTTCCCTTTGAACTCAGGGTTCGCCGCTAATACATCCTTAGGCCAGACTTCGTCTGTAGTGAAACGCTTCGCAAACTCCATCAATTGCCACAGATCCGAATGGGACTCACCCGGTGCCTGCACCATTTGATGCCAAAACTGAGTGCGGCGCTCGGCGTTACCATAGGCGCCCTCTTTTTCCACCCACATAGCGGTGGGCAAAATCAAATCGGCCGCTTGAGTCGTAACCGTCGGATAGGCATCGGACACCACGATAAAGTTGGCAGGGTTACGGTAACCCGGTAAACCTTCTTCATTGATGTTTGGGCCCGCCTGCATATTGTTGTTCACTTGCACCCAGTAACAATTTAAGTCGCCATCTTTTAGACGACGGTTTTGCTCGACAGCGTGATAACCGGGTTTAGGTGGAATAATGCCGCTTGGGATCTTCCAAATGTCTTCGGCATGCTTTCTGTGTTCAGGATTGGTCACGACCATATCGGCGGGTAAACGGTGGGAAAACGTCCCCACTTCACGGGCCGTGCCACAGGCGGATGGTTGACCCGTCAAAGAGAATGGACTGTTACCAGGGGTTGAAATTTTACCCATCAAGAGATGAATGTTATAAATCAGGTTGTTACACCACACACCTCGGGTATGTTGGTTAAAACCCATGGTCCAAAATGAGGTCACTTTGATGTCGGGATCAGCATACAGCTTGGCCAGCGCAATCAGTTTATCCTCGGGCACGCCCGACAACTTACTGACTTTTTCGACGCTATAATCCGCCACGAAGGCTTTAAAGGTCTCAAAATCAATTGGGGTTGAATCCCCCGCCGTTTTAACATTTTTCGCTTTTTTCTCAAGGGGATGTGTCGGACGTAAACCATAGCCAATATCTGTTGTGCCCTGACGGAAGTTAACGTGTTTTTTCACGAAGTCCCAGTTCACTTTATCATTCTGAATTATGTAGTTAGCTATGTAGTTCAAAATGGCTAAATCAGTTTGCGGGGTGAACACGATCGGCAAGTCAGCCAAATCGAAGGATCTGTGTTCAAACGTCGACAACACGGCCACTTTTACATGGCTGGCACTGAGACGTCGGTCTGTCACTCGACTCCAGAGGATCGGGTGCATCTCCGCCATATTCGAGCCCCAAAGGACGAAGGCATCGGCGGCTTCCATATCGTCATAGCAACCCATAGGTTCGTCGATACCGAAGGTGCGCATAAACCCGACCACGGCTGACGCCATGCAGTGACGCGCATTCGGATCGATATTATTCGATCCAAAACCAGCCTTCATCAACTTAACGGCAGCATAACCTTCCCACACAGTCCATTGGCCCGAGCCAAACATGCCCACAGCAGTTGGCCCTTTGGCTTTAATGGTTTCTTTCCATTTTTGCGCCATGATGTCAAAGGCACTGTCCCAACTGATGGGCGAAAACTCACCGTGCTTGTCGTATTTGCCATCAGTCATCCGCAGCATAGGCGTGGTTAAGCGATCGCTGCCATACATGATTTTCGATAGGAAATAGCCCTTGATACAGTTGAGCCCACGGTTCACTTCACTGTTGGCATCGCCATGGGTGGCAACCACTTTGCCGTCGCGAGTTGCGACAATCACAGAGCAGCCCGTGCCGCAAAAACGGCATGGGGCTTTATTCCACTCTAATTTGGTTTGTTCTGAGCTGGTAATTAAGTTGCTTGCGCCTGCGGGCAAGGCTAAACCAGCGGCGCCTGCAGCGGCAATCACTGCATTGGCCTTGATAAAGTCACGTCTGTTCATATTCATTCTTCACCCTCTTCGAGCACTTCACTCTGGTGGTAAACCATAGTGGCTGATAACACGCCCGGAATGGCATTGATCGCTTCGATACTGTCCATCAAGGCGCGTTGCGTCTCGCCTTCGATCACGACGACCAATTTCACTTCGTTGTTGACGGAAAGTTCGGCATTTTCAATGGTCATTATCTGTTGTCTAACATCTGCCATTTTCTGCGGTAAGACCTGCACCACTAAACTGGTGATATGGAGTTCTTTGCTCATCCGACATTCCACTCTTATTTTTAACTATTTGATGATGTTACGTTTAACCAGCGCCCGGTGGACCCGTCAAAATTTGGCTGAACCAAATAGCAAAGCCCAGACCACTGACCAGTAGTACGGACAATAACGGTGCGAGAAACACGGTTAAAAAGATAAAGATTTTCAGTTCTAAGGATTTTTCTTCTGCGGTGCTAGCACTCATGCATCCTCCAAGAGGTGTGTTCCTGCCACTTTGAATGCGCTGCAAAAAATCGCCAGCGGCAGGTTTTATGTATATCTATTGCATCTTTGGATCACGAAGCGATCATACCTTTTAGTTGTTAACAAAATGTATACCTCCAAATTGGTAAAGCGGATGATGCTTGATCCAGATCATCAATTTGATGTGAGTATTCGTCAGATCTCAGTTTTTAAACGTTTTTTGCAATTACAAATTAGATGATTGAATTGATTTTATGATTAATAAGCGACTGAAATGGATAAATCACTGCAAGAAAACAACAGAAAAACCTCAAAAAAAACCTGAGTATTCATAAAGGAGTAGGCAGTAGAAAGGTGTAAAAACATGCGAGATAACGACTTGATCCCAAAAGAAAGATATTCGGCATAAAAGCATCGCTGCCACCCAGAAAAAGCGCTCATTTCATGGCGCATCACTGGAGGTATATCGCGTGAGCAGAGTAAGCATAGGGAAAATAAAAAACCGAGAAAATAGTTAGTTTTCTCGGTTTATTTAGTCATTTTTTGATCGCGTTATTGTTACATCAATCGGACAAAGACGCTCAGCTCGACCTTTAAATCAGTCTATTAAACCTGTTGAATATGATTCAAAATGCGCTTTTCAGATATCGGATAAGCCGTGCCTAACACCTGTGCAAAACAAGAGACACGGTACTCTTCAATCATCCAGCGCGCCTCGATTAACGCAGATGGTGTCGGCATAGCACGTGGCACTTTCGCCAGTTGTGCGATTAAAGCTTCTTGAACCTTGTTGATGCTCTGCATATGCAAACGGTCACGGGTCGGATCAACGGGCAACTTCTCGACACGGATTTCAATCGCTTTTAAGTAACGCGCCACATCAGCTAAACGATTCCAACCACAGGATTCGACAAACCCTTTAAACACTAATTTGTCCAATTGGCTTTGAATATCACTCATAGCAAAGGCAATATCTAAGCTAATTTTGCCCTTGAGACGCTTTTTAATGCTCTGGTATAAGGTCAAAATCTGCTCGACCTTCAAGGCGATTTGCTCGGCGGTCGGGTTGAGTTCTTGGCGAACCCAATCCTTTGCCTGCTCAAATTGGGCTTGATTACGCACATCGAGGGCTTTTTCATCCAACAATTGCTGCACAGCGGCGGCAATAATGTCATCAATCAAGATTTGCACTTGACCGAAGGGATTGAAATACATCGCCAATTTCGCCTTATTCGGCAAAGCTTGCTGTAAGTGTTTCACCGGTGATGGAATGTTTAGCAGCAATAACCGTCGCAGACCTTGGCGATGGGCATCTAAGGCCTCAAATTCATCATCAAATAATTTGATCGCAACACTGTCTTTTTTATCGATCAGCGCCGGAAACGCCCGCACTTGGTAATTGCCTTTTTGCTGCTGATATTGCTGCGGCAAATCGCCAAAGGACCACTCAGTTAACGCTTCTTGCTCTATACCTTTATCCGCGACCTGACGAATGGCCTTCGCCACCACGCCCTGCAACTCGGCTTTTAAGGTATCGAGCACACGACCTTCGGCCACTAAGTTGTTTTTATCGTCTTCGATTTTAAAGTTCATCTGCAAATGCGCGGGCAGTTGCGTTAAATCAAAATCTTCCGGCGATATACGCGTGCCACTCATGCGCAATAATTGCTTGCACATGGTCTCAAGCAAACTGGCACTAAAAGGCACCATGGCCTGCACACAAGCGCGGGCATAGTCAGGCGCGGGCACAAAGTTACGTCGTAAACTCTTAGGCAAAGATTTGATCAGCGCGATGCACTTTTCTTCCCTTAGCCCTGCCACTAGCCAATCAAAATCGCTATCGTCGATTTGATTAAGCAGCGCCACCGGAATGTGAACCGACACACCATCATCCGCCGCCGCGGGTTCAAAGTGATAACTTAGCTGCAGGCGTAAATTGCCCTTGTGCCACGTATCGGGAAAATCCAAGGTCGAGATATGGTCGGCATTGCGCTGCATTAACAGCGCTTTGCTGAAATCGAGTAAATCCGGTTGCTCGCGCTTGGCCTTCTTCCACCAGCCAAAAAACAGCTGCGCGTTGTAAATCCCTTCAGGGATCCGCGGCTCGTAAAAATCCACCAACACTTGCTCGTCCACCAAAATATCGCGGCGACGGGATTTATGCTCGAGGGATTCAATGTCTTCGAGCAGCTTTTGGTTAGCGACAAAAAACGCTTCTTGGGTCTGTAACTGCCCTTCAGCCAAGGCGCTGCGGATAAAAATCTCACGCGCTTCAACGGGATCGATGGGGCCGTATTGCACTTTGCGGCGGTGCACAACCGTCAAGCCGTAGAGCACTTGATTCTCAAGGGCGATAACGCTGCCAGGTTTTGCCTCAAAATGGGGCTCAACATAGCTTTTCTTGATCAAATGCGCCGCTAAGGGCTCTAGCCATTCGGGTTCGATTTTGGCGCAGCAGCGAGCGAATAGGCGCGATGTTTCGGTAAGCTCAGCCGCCATGATCCACTTAGGGCCTTTTTTGGCCAACGGCGAACCGGGAAACACAAAGAATTTACGATTACGGGCACCTAAGTACTCGTTATTGTTATCTTTAAAACCCACATGACTCAATAAGCCCGATAAGAGCGCACGGTGCAAGCTGTCGTAATTGGCTGGTGTATCGTTTAGGCGCCACTTTAAATCGTGTACGGCTTGCTTAAGCTGGGCGTATAAATCCTGCCACTCGCGAACGCGCAAATAGGCCAAATATTCATCGCGGCACTTTTTACGGAACTGGCTAGCAGATAACTCTTTTTGTTGATCTTTTAAATGCTGCCACAGGTTTATCCAGCTGACGAAATCGGAACTGGGATCGGCAAAACGGCGATGGGCTTCATCACTGGCTTGCTTCTTCTCCATCGGACGCTCGCGGGGATCTTGAATCGATAAGCCCGCAGCAATCACTAGCACTTCGTTCAAACAACCTAACTGCTGACTCTCGACCACCATACGCGCCAAACGCGGGTCCACAGGAATTTGCGCCAAATTACGCCCAAGTGGCGTCAATACTAGCTTGCCGTGTTTACTCTCAACCGCCTGTAATTCTTCGAGCAACAGGAAACCATCGCGGATATGGCGTGGATCCGGTGGCTCGATAAAGGGGAAACCGGCGATATCACCTAGGCCGATGGCCAGCATCTGCAAAATGACCGAAGCCAAGTTAGTGCGCAAGATTTCAGGATCGGTAAACGCCGGACGATTATTAAAATCCGCCTCATCGTACAAACGAATACAAATACCCGGCCCAACACGACCACAACGGCCTTGGCGCTGATTGGCGCTCGCTTGCGAGATAGGTTCAATCGGTAAGCGTTGCACCTTAGTGCGATAGCTATAGCGGCTAATGCGCGCCGTACCTGGATCAATAACGTAGCGAATGCCCGGCACAGTCAGCGAGGTTTCCGCCACGTTGGTCGCTAATACAATCCGCCGACCTCTGTGACTACTGAAAACTTTAGACTGCTCACCGTAAGATAAACGCGCGTATAACGGCAAAATTTCGGTATCGCGGTAATTACGCCGACTCAATTGCTCGGCCGTATCGCGAATTTCCCGCTCGCCGTTCATAAAGATCAGAATGTCGCCCAGCCCTTCGGCCACCAACTCATCGACAGCGGCAAAAATGCCTTCGATTTGATCTAAATCGGCATCGCTATCTTGCACTAAGGGTCGGTAACGGGTTTCGACCGGAAAGGTACGGCCCGACACTTCGATAATAGGCGCATTGTTGAAATGCTTAGAAAAACGCTCAACGTCTATGGTCGCCGACGTGATAATAACTTTGAGATCAGGGCGTCTTTTGAGAATTTGTTTGAGGTAGCCCAGAATAAAATCGATGTTGAGGCTGCGCTCGTGGGCCTCATCTATGATGATGGTATCGTATTGATCGAGATTGCGATCAGAGGTCAATTCTGCCAGTAAAATACCGTCGGTCATTAACTTGATATAAGAGTCACTCTTAAGCGCATCCGCAAAACGCACTTTAAAGCCAACCACTTCACCGAGCGGACTTTGTAATTCTTCTGCGACTCGGCTCGCCACGCTACGGGCAGCCAAACGTCTTGGCTGGGTGTGGCCTATCATGCCACGGCAACCTAAGCCTAATTCCAAACAGATTTTAGGGAGCTGAGTGGTTTTACCCGAGCCCGTTTCACCGGCGATGATCACCACTTGATTGCCCGCAATCGCGCGCGCAATATCGTCGCGCATCAAGGAAACAGGCAGGTTTTCAGGATAGTGGATTTTAGGCCGAGCGTTACGGCGCTGCTCAACCTTCTCAAACGCCGCCTGCGCTTGCTCGCTCAGCTGAGCTAAGACTTGGGTCTTTTTATCTGAGTCGGCTTCTTTATTGAGCTTAAATAAACGACGACGGATCCGCGACGCGTCGCTCTGATAACAAAGATTAAGAAAGGCGTTCGATAGCGGATGTTTGTCTGAGTTCAAATCCAAATTCCATTGCTAGCATCAAAAACGGCGATCCTAGCAAGGAAAGTGGCGTAATGGTATTGCTAATTTACTCTGCACTCAGTATATGGCGTGTCAGTTTCGCACTAGCTCGACTTAGATTAAACCGGTGACAGATAACATTGTTGCATATAGATATTCATGGCTTTGAGCACATTGGTGCGATTAATCGTGCCAATTACTTTGCCATGTTCAACCACTGGATACACTTTAGGTTTAGGCCCTAGCATTTGTTCTGCGAGCTGCAAAATACTGTCATCTGGCCCAACGAACAGCACTTCAGTGCGCATGCAATCCTTCACCACTGAGGTCATATCACAGTGATAGCTACTTTTGATCATCACAGCCAAACAATCCTGCTGGGATAAAAAACCCACCAAATCGCCCGTATCATCAACCACTGCTGCGCCCATTTTATTATTATCTAACAGCTTTTCGACCGCAGTCGCGAGCGACATATTAGCGCGCAGCAACACGGGCTGACGATCCATATGGTCGCGGATTTTAATTAAGTCCATAGTCTTTCCCTCGAATTAACCCTACGTTTGTAGTCTAGTCAAAATATCGACAAGAATGTGCGATTTATATCGATTGGGCTTATCTAGTGCATAAACCCAATGTCAACAAGAGCTAACAGGACAAAAATAGCGTCAACAAAGGCAGCCAGAAAGAGCGACTTAGAGTTAACTGAAGCGAACACTACAAACTGAAATCAGGTAAGTATCCGATTGAGGCAGGTAATGCCATCAGTCTTCGGTGATCATTTTACTTGTCATTCCAACGCGTTTTAATTCGCTATTGATACAAGCTATAAGTCGATATAAAAGCGATAACCCACACCGGGCTCAGTCCGCACATACTGAGGTTCACTCGGGGAGTCGCCTAATTTTTGCCTTAAGTGACTGACCACAATTCGTAGATAATGTGTGTCTTCTGTATGAGCGGGCCCCCAAATTTCTTTGAGCAACTGAGTCTGAGTGACAACGCAGTTAGGTGACGACGCCAATTTAGACAATACTGCGTATTCCTTGGGTGTAAGTTCGACAATTTGATGATCAACTTTAACCAGCCTGCGACTTAAATCAATCTGCAACTTGCCATCATCTAATATGGGTAATTTTTCAGGTTTGATATGGTCCCTTAAAATCGCCCGCACCCTTGCCAGTAACTCTTCCACACTAAAGGGTTTGGTCACATAATCCTGCGCGCCTGCATCTAATGCTGCGACTTTTTCTTTATCTTGATTACGAACCGACAATACAATCACAGCAACATCGGACCATCCCCGTAACTCCTGTAGCACTTGATGTCCTTCCATATCCGGCAAGCCTAAATCCAAAATGACTAATTCAGGTTGCTGTCGAGCGACAGCTGCGAGCCCTTGCTGACCATTTTCAGCTTCGGTAACGTCATAGCCCTCACTGGTGAGTGCAATCCGCAGCATGCGGCGTATTTGGGTCTCATCATCGATAACCACGATTTTTATTGCCACGTCTCTAGTCCATTCTGTGGTTTATTAAGGATATTTTGGCTAAAAATGATTAGCCAGGAACGGGATAGTCTAACGGCAATTCAACTTCAAAACGAGTACCTTGCCCCTGTAGGCAATCGGTAACGCGAACACTACCGCCGTGTGCAGCTATCATGCCTTTGCAAATAGCCAGCCCCATACCTGTATTCTGTTTTTTCTGATCGCCATCGGCAACCACATAAAACATATCGAAAATTTGATCCCTATGACTGGCGGGAATCCCCGGCCCTCTGTCTTCAATGGCAATACAGCAACGGTGATTAGAAATGGTTAATTCAATACAAATAGGCTCTTCTGGTGGTGAAAATCGAACAGCATTCTCTAGAATGTTAAATAATCCTTGTTCAATCAGCGCCGCATGCACAAATAGGAGTGGGGGTTCTTTTTCTCTGTGATATTCAACGATTGCATTAGGGAAATAGCGTTTAAGCCTGCCAAGTACGCTGCCAATAATGTCATCTGCCGAAACCCAATCACGCTCTATGCTCAAAGTGCCATGACCCAGGCGTGTCATATCGAGTAGATTTTGGATATAGCTGTCCAAGCGACGGCTTTCTTGCAAAATAGTATCAAGTAGCTCGTTACGATCGGCCTCTAGCAATTGTTTATTCAGTAGTTTTAAGCTCTCGGCTGCCCCCATCATGGCTGAGAGTGGTGATTTTAGATCGTGAGACACTGACGATAATAATGCGGAACGTAACTGCTCAATTTCTGTTTTCACCCGTGCTGATTCAAGATCTGACACTAACTGAATACGCCGCCATGTATTAGCACCTTGCTGTAACATGGCCAAAATAAGCTCTCTATCAAACGGACTGAGTTCGTTGACCGTAGGTTGCCAATCTAAAATCGCCGCGCCAATCGTCGTACCTTCAAGTTCAATGGGGAACACACTCACACCCGATGCGCTCAAGGTATCGCTCAAACGCCCCGCCGCTTGCCCATGGCGCAAGGTCCAATCGATTGCGGCTAAATCAAGGTCGTTAAATGGCGTATTCAACAGTGGTAAATAGGATCGCTGACCATCTTTACGCTGCAAAACAATATAACAATCGGCATTCACTGAACCAGCAATCTTGCGCCCTATCGTTTGCCAAAGGGCTTTTTCATCATCGGCAACCGATAATTCTTGGGCAACATCTTTTAAGGTTTCAGCATAACGATTTGACTCACGCAGCAAAATAAACTGATTTCGGATCCGAGATGCCGCCGGTCCACTGATAAGCCCTATACACATCAAAAAAATTAAAGTGGCAATATCATCCTGACTATTTACATTCATAGTAAATTTGGGATCAGTAAGAAAAAAATTAAAGCTAAAAAAAGACCACACCGCAGTTGCCATGGCAGGCCTAGCGCCATAGGTTAAGCCAATGCTGACAATCAAGAAAACATATAACAACACCAGATTGCCATTACTGAGCCAAGTATCTAAAAATGCCACCAGCGGAAAAATAACCACCACGCCAATCAGCCCAAGAATATGGCCTCGAAGATCACCAAAACTGGCTTTAGGCGTAATAGGATCTCGTACTTGCATTTGGTTTTCGGGAGCATGATATACACTGACTTCAACGGGTAAACCAGATTCAACCAAACGTTGGTAGAGCCGTTTACGCCACCAAGGAAAGGTGCGTCTGACGCCTGCGCCCACCAATATAGTGTTAATTCGGTGTAGCGCTATGTAGGGTAAAACCGCCTGATAGCTGCTGGTGCCGCGTAATACCTCGGTCTGCGCACCCAGTTCTTTGGCTAAGGCAAAGGCCTCATTTAGCCTTTTACGTTGGTAAAGACCTAGGGCTTTTCCTGTATCGACCCAGAGTACTAACCAAGGAATTTGCCGTCGCTCGGCGATCTGTCGCCCGATGCGGATCAAATATTGATGATCACTGTTATTACTGACTAGGACTAACAATCTATCTTTGAGCACAAACTCAGTCCCCTGAGCCTTGGCATCGAGCTCACAGAGTAGTTTTGCATCGACTCGCTCTATGACTTTTTTCATTGCCAATTCGCGCAGCGCCGTTAAATTCGATACCGAAAAAAAGGCATCTAAAGCTGAGCGAGCATACTCGGGTAGGTAGACTTTGCCTTGTTGTAAGCGTTCTATGAGTGTTGATGGCGGTAAATCGACAAATATAATTTCATGGGCTTCATCGAGAAAATGGTCGGGGACGGTTTCTCTGACTCGCACTTGAGTGATTTGTAACACTAGGTCATTCAAACTGACCAAATGTTGAATATTGACTGTGGTATAGACATCGATACCCGCAGACAGTAATTCAGCGATATCTTGATAGCGCCGTTTATGGCGGCTACCGGGGACATTCGTGTGGGCCAACTCATCGACTAAGATAAGCTTAGGCTTGCGCAGCAGCGCCGCATCCAAATCGAATTCCATTAACTGATTATGATGATAGTCAATGGATTTACGCGCCAATACCTCAAAACCCGCTAACATGGCTTCGGTATCGGCACGCCCATGGGTTTCAACCAGTCCAACCAGCAAATCTACGCCTTGCTGGGCTATTTCCCTTGCCGCACTGAGCATGGCATAGGTCTTGCCCACGCCAGGTGCCGCCCCAAGAAAAACCGTCAGTTTGCCTTTATCATTTTGCTGTATCTGACTTAAGAGCGCATTGGCTTGCTGTGTTTGACTGATTGGAACCACGATTAGAAACTCCTTGAAAGACTGACTATCCAGCGCGCATCACACAGGGATTGACACTGACTCTGCGATAAATCCGTATCGACATAACCGACACTCAACACATCCTGCTCAGTCATATTGAGGTTCAGCCCCACTCGCCAATCTAAATAGTGGCTATTGCTTGCGGCCATAGAACCTAAAAACAGTGCCATATCTTGCTCGGAGGCAAAAAAATTACTCCCAAGATGCAGCGCTAGGCTTAGATTAGAGAACAGTTGCGGCCCATAACTGGCGTAAACATACTGAAAATCGTCTACATTCTCGCCAAAATAATCAGGAGAATAAACCAGCCCTAACTTAGCATCGGCGTAGCTTACCACAGCATAAATTTCGTTATAACTCAGGTCGGTATCGTCCTGCGAGTATTGGTAACGTATCACGCCTAGGTCCGTTGTTAAGCCATTATCCCAATCCTTGGCCCAGCCAGCGGACAAGTCGAGTTCTAAACTTCCATCCCCAAATTCGATGTTACTGCCCCAAAGCGAGCCATACCAGCCAGAATCATGGTTTAAGGTATATCCTGCTTGAACTGCAGGTCCTTCATCGGTTTGAGAAATACCGCGAAACGCATAATCACTTATGAGCATCACACTCCCTTGACTCTGCCAAGAGGCATTCCCCCCTTGAATCTCAGTGCTGGCAAGCGCACCCATAGAGAGTGAAGATAATGCCATCATCACACCCGCAAAGAGGCGTGAACAAGGAGCAGACTTAATCGGTAACATAAAAATTTATCCTTAAATTCAGTAGAATATTGTTTTATTGAGCGTGTTTAGCAATCTGGTCGAGAGCGAGGTTGAGCTTGAGCACATTGACGCGCGCTTGCCCAAAAATGCCCCACTGCGGTGGTTCGATAAATTGCGCCACTAAGGTCAACACTTGTGGTTCGGCTAACTGTCGAGCCTGAGCCACACGCGCGACTTGCAGTTTGGCTGCAGCAGGTGAAATATGAGGGTCCAGTCCCGCCCCCGATGTGGCGAGTAAATCGACTGGAATATCAGCGGCCTTAACGGATTCCCTGGCTTGGATTTCTTGGCTTGTTGCCATCACACGTTCACGTAACGCCGGGTTACTCGGCGCAAGGTTACTACCGCCTGTCGCCATAGGATCGTAACCGACAGCGCTCGGCCGACTATAAAAATAAGCGGGATTAACAAAGGGCTGAGCGATGAACTCAGAACCCATAGCAATATTATCCCTGTGGATCACACTGCCCTTAGCTTGTACGGGAAATAAAGCGCCTCCGAGCTGAGTCACAGTGCCGGTATAGACAACGCCGCACACAAATAACAGGGCGAGACTGGCTCTCAATCCCATAACGACATGCTGGGTTTTAGTGGTATATACGATTGAATTCATTACTGTCTCCTAGAGCATAAGTGCAATGATTGAGTCGAGCGCTTTAATGCCGACAAAGGGTAAAATCACCCCACCTAAGCCATAAATCAGCATGTTATTTCGCAGTAATTTTTCTGCACTTATGGGTCTGAGCTTGATGCCTTTTAATGCCAATGGAATTAAGGCGGGAATGATAAGAGCGTTAAATACGAGCGCCGCGAGTACGGCTGAGGTAGGGCTGTGAAGCTGCATCAGATCCAGTGCACCAATCGCAGGCAAAGCCCCCGCAAATACTGCTGGAATAATGGCGAAATACTTAGCCACATCATTGGAGAGGGAAAAGGTAGTCAAGGCGCCGCGGGTGATCAGCAATTGTTTTCCGACTTCAACGATTGCCAGTAATTTAGTGGGATCTGAATCCAAATCCACCATATTGCCAGCTTCTTTAGCGGCTTGGGTACCCGAGTTCATCGCAAGCCCTACATCGGCCTGCGCTAATGCCGGCGCATCGTTAGTGCCATCCCCCACCATAGCCACTAATCGACCTTTGGCCTGCTCTGCGCGAATAAGGGCAAGTTTATCCTCAGGTTTAGCTTCAGCGACAAAATCATCGACCCCAGCTTCGGCGGCAATCACGCCAGCCGTTAGTGGATTATCCCCAGTCACCATGATGGTCCGCACACCGAGCGCCCTTAAACGGGCAAACCGCTCCGCAACGCCTGGCTTAATCACGTCACTTAAGGCTATAACCCCTAAAATGTGCGTGCCACTGGCGACGACTAAGGGAGTGCCCCCCTGCAAAGCCACTTTGCGGATAAGCGCGTTAACAGATTCAGGCCAGTGAATTTGATGCTGCTGCGCCCAAAACTGCATCGCATCGCCCGCGCCTTTAATGCCTTGAATACCATCGGTTAAAATCACCCCAGAAACCCGAGTCTCCGGCGTAAAAGGGATAAAAGTCGCATCCGTAGGTTTGACGGGCAATACCGCGCCCAAATCTATGGCCAATTTGAGTACAGATTTCCCTTCAGGGGTGGGGTCATCGAGGGAAGACAGTACCGCCGCATCACGCAACATCTCAGCAGCAATGCCTTTCACGGGTAAAAATGCGGTCGCTTGACGATCACCGAAAGTGATAGTGCCAGTTTTATCTAGCAGTAACGTATCGATATCCCCCGCAACTTCCACGGCTTTACCCGATTTAGCGACCACATTGGCGGCTAAGGCGCGGTTCATGCCTGCAATACCAATGGCAGGTAACAAGCCACCAATCGTCGTTGGGATCAAACACACTAACAGCGCAATTAACATAGTGTAATCAAGGCTTGCACCGACGAAACCCGCCATGGGTGGCAAAGTCACCACCACGATGAGGAAAACCGCAGTCAATGATGCAAGTAGCACAGTCAACGCCGTTTCGTTCGGTGTTTTCTGACGCTTCGCCCCTTCGACCAGCCCTATCATGCGATCCAAGAAGCTATTCCCCGGATCGTTAGCAACCAGCACGGTAATTTCACCCGTAAGTACCTTAGTGCCGCCAATCACACCGGAATGATCTGTACCAGCTTCACGCAGCACAGCGGCAGATTCACCGGTAATCGCCGATTCGTTGATAGTGGCTATCCCTTCGATGATTTCACCATCGGCAGGAATATAATCACCCTGTAAAACCTTCACCTTATCGCCTTTGACAAGCAAAGTTGCGGATACTGATTCCAACTCACCGTGGCGTATGCGCCGAGCCTGCAAGGCCTCTTTCGCCGACTTTAAGCTAGCCGCTTGTCCACGACCCCTTGCCTCTGCCACAGATTCCGCAAAGTTAGAAAACCACACGGTAAGCAAAAGAATAAGGGTCGTGGCTAACTCAAAACCAACAGTCTCGCCATTGAAGAACTTTTGTCCAGTGATCAAAGCGGCGAGTAAAGCACCGACCATCACCACGAACATCACAGGGTTGCCAGCCATACTCACTAAGGACATTTTCTTTACAGCACCAAAGGCAGCTTGCTTCACGCCGGCGCTATCTAATATTTGAGCAGGTTTATGCATGACTATTTCTCCAGACTCATAGTGGCAAGTTCTAAAGCTTCGCCAATAGGCCCTAATACCGCCGCAGGTAAGAAAGACAGGAAGTTAATGATTAAAATCACGGCAATAAGGGTGAAACAAAAGGTGGGACTCTCGAGCTTCAAACTCGCGTTACTGTCGGGGCTCACTCTTTTACTCGACATCATCCCCGCAATCGCCAGCGGTAAAAACAGTGGCAGGTATCGACCAAGCAGTAAGGCGATAACGCAACTGATATTCCACCAAGGCGTGTTATCACCTAAGCCTTCAAAACCCGAACCGTTATTAGCAAAAGCGGAGGTATATTCGTAAAAGACTTGCGAAATTCCATGAAAGCCGGGGTTGCTGTTGCCCGTAATACTCGGGATAGCCACAGTGATCGCCGTCAAACCTAAGACGCATAAGGTAGGTAAAACTAATAGACTTCCCAAAAGGGTGATTTCACGGGTTTCGAGCTTACGACCAAATATCTCTGGCGTACGGCCAATCATCAATCCCGATAAGAAAACAGCAATCCACACATAAACGATAAAGTTAACAAAACCGCAGCCAATACCGCCCCATATCGCATTAAGTAACATGCCTGATCGCGTCATCAATCCCCCGATTGGATTGAAGGAATCGTGCATGGCATTGACCGAACCGTTAGAGGTTTGTGTGGTAAAAGAAGCCCATAGCGCCGATAGCTCAGGTCCAAAGCGAACTTCTTTACCCTCCATATTAGGCCCTTGGGCGCTTAATCCCGCAAAGGCGGCGTTGGGTTGCAACTCGCTGTACACAGTCGCCCCCAGAAAACTGACACTCAATAGACCCATAGCAACCAGAGCCATTAGGGTAAATTTTTTGCGTCTTAGCATTCCGCCAGCCATAAAGACGACGGCCATAGGGATCAGCACTAAGGCTATGGTTTCGATGGCATTACTGACTGGCGTTGGGTTTTCAAGCGGGTTACTGCTGTTGGGGCCATACCAGCCACCGCCATTAGTACCTAATTGCTTGATAGCAACCATTGAAGCAACGGGGCCGATCGGAACGACCTGCTCAGAGATAGGTGCTGCCGCATCTAAGGTGTTCACTTTTTGTGCACCGTCAAAACTACTCGGTACGCCTTGCCAAGTCAGTAACAGCGCCACAATAGCCGCTAATGGCAGCATGAGTCTGAGTACACCGCGCACTAGGTCAACATAATAGTTACCCAGATTTCGAGCCTCGCCCTCTTTGGCGCTGTCATTATTAAGTCCGCCTAACATTCCCCGTAAAATCGCCACACAAACCGCCAGCGCCATGGCTGGAGTGACAAATTGCAGCGTGACAATTAAAAAACCTTGGGATAGATAACTGAGCTGTGCCTGCCCGGAATAGTGCTGTTGATTGGTATTAGTGAGGAATGACACCGCAGTGTGCAAAGCCAGATCCCAAGATAATGGTCCTATGCCATCGGGGTTAAGCGGTAACAGATGTTGGAATAGAAGGATAAGAAACGCCAAAATACCAAGTACTAAGTTGCTGATAAGAAACGCCGCACCATAGGATTTCCAGCTCATTCCAGTATTGGCCTTGACGCCTATAGCCCGATAAATCCACTTTTCAATGGGATTAAATAACCGATCTGAAAAATGGGACTGACCAGAGAAAACCCCTGTCATATAGGATCCCAGCAGCCATGCGAGCCCAAGCGCAGTAATGAAAATAAGGGTGATTTCAAACATAACGACTCCTAAAACTTATTAGGGGCAAACATTGCCACTGCTAAGTAGATGAAAAGTGCTATGGAGAGTATTAGAAATATCCAGTCCATATAATTTGTCCTTAAGAAATTGAGTGACAGGACAAATATATGAATTAACCGCGTAAAGTCTCTAGAATGGCAAAGACGAATCCCGTAAAGAATACGTAAAAATAACAATATTTAGCAAAAGTAGGTGAGGATAAATATGCAACGTTGGTGTGTTTAGCAAGTGGCAAAGAAAGGCTGGGTTTTATCAATATTTTAACAATTATTTGCCGTTATGGGTGATGTCATAGTCTTCAGAATTAGAAGGTAATCCACATCAACTACTGAGTAAATTATTAATAATAAATAGAAATATCAGCTATGGATACTAGCTGATATTGGGGGTTACTCTGCTAAAATAATCCTAGCACTTGATTTAATGAGGGGTAATATATAATAGATAACTCAATTATTCGTTGTTAAATTAAGCTCTATATTTTTTATTTTATTATAGCTATCTGTCTTAATCTCTTTAAGCACACCTTTATTATCATCAATAAATAATGCTTTTATATCATTCTGATTAGCGATGGCTAATCCTTGTTGACTTCCTAAACATAATAGCGCAGTAGACCAAGCATCTGCTCTAGCCGGATCCGTTGCCAACACAGTGACAGATACTGTGTTATGGGTTACGGGTTTACCGGTTCGCGCATCAATAATATGTGAATAGCGCTGCCCTAAATGATCGAAATAGTGACGGTATGTGCCAGATGTCATAATGGCTTGAGGGAAATCAATAAGTAGAACTTTTTGCATTGTACGTTGTTCAGGAAGCGGTTTTTCAATCGCGATTTTCCAAGCAGAACCGTCGAGCTTACTGCCGTGTACGACCATTTCGCCGCCAATCTCTACCAAATAGTTATCGATATTGTATCGCTTTAGCACATCTGCAACTTTGCCTACACTATATCCCTGTCCAATCGAAGATAAATCAAGATGTACCTCTGGCAAATCTTTAGTTAACATTTGATTATTAATACTTAAATGATGTAAGCCAACATAGGTTAATGTCTGTTGAAGTGCACTTTCTGTAGGAATAGTTAATTGGTTATGGGTAAATCCCCACAAATCGAATAATGGTTTAATGGTCAAATCATAACATCCCTCCGTTTTTGACGTGACCTCCTTGGCTATTTCTATTAGTCCTAAAATATCATCCCCGACCGCCATAGCGGAATGCATATTGTTAAAACGAGAAATTACAGAATCAGAACGATAAGTAGACATATGAAGATCTATTTCTGCCAATTGCCGCTCAATATCGCGATTTATCTCTGTACTATTTATATTGTCTTTACTCCAAAATGTCACATGCCAACTCGTCCCCTGCGCAAGGCCTTCTAACTTGGTATAAACTGGCGATTTCTGACACCCTACTAACATAATGAGTAATATACATGCTAATAACCACTTCATATAATGATCCTTTCAATCAATACGGGTGATTGACTGCAAACTAAATTTATATTTAAAATCGCCAAAATGCTCGTGAGAAAATAATTAATACAGGAAATATTTCTAGTCGGCCAAAAAGCATAGCCACACACATCAGCCATTTCCCCGCATCTTTTAAAGTGCCAAATCCAGATGCTGTATCACCATAACCAATCCCCATATTATTAATGCAAGCGGCTACGGTTCCAAAGGAAGTTGCAAAATCATGTCCAATGGCAACCAATCCCCATACAAAAACGCAAGTAAAAAATATATACAGAAAAAATAATCCCCACACTGAACGAATGACCCTGTCTGAAACGACTTGACCACTAATCTTTGTGGTTAAAATGGCATTTGGATGAACTAATTGGTGAATTTCTCGGATCCCTTGACGATACAAAAGTAAAAATCTGACAGCTTTAATACCGCCACAAGTAGAACCAAAACATCCTCCAAAAAAGCTCGCGCCTAATAATAAAAGCACAATATGACTGGGCCAATTAGGATAACCTGCAGAGCCTAATCCATTGTCCGTCATAACTGAAACTGTTTGAAAAAATCCATGTACCAATGAATCTTTAATATCAAAAGTTTGAGTACGATTCAGCTCTAAACAAGCGATCCCAACAACGATAGATAATATGAGAATAAAAAATCGAACCTCCGCATTATACCAAATAGGCTTGAAGCTTCGCCGAACTAACACTATGTAGTATAAGGCGAAATTGATTGCTGCAAGTATTGAAAACACACCACCCACAAGCTCAATTGCAGCACTGTTATAATATCCTAAGCTGTCACTATGTGTGGAAAATCCACCCAATGAAACGGTAGATAGACTATGACATATGGCATTAAACCAATTCATTCCTGCAAGTTTATAAGCAACTGCACAACCTAAGGCAAGTACGCTATAAAGCCCCCATAAATTTCGAGCCGTATCCGCAAGGCGGGGCGTCATCTTTTCCTCTTTCATGGGACCTGGCATCTCAGACTGATATAATTTTGCGCCACCAATACCAAGAAATGGCATAATTGCAACGGCCAAAACAATTATCCCTAACCCACCGAGGAAATTAAGCTGTGCTCGATAAAATAAAATCGATTTGGGTAGTTCATCAATATCTGAAAAAATCGAGGCTCCAGTCGTCGTAATGCCAGACACACCTTCAAACATGGCATCGGTTAAACTCAAGTCCAATCGTCTATCAAGAAGAAAAGGTAATGCACTCATTAAGGAAAATATCAGCCAAAATAAACAAGCGACCATGAAGCCATCACGTTTTTGCAGATTTTTATTTTCCTCACTTGTCATCTTCCAACCGACCACACCAATAAAAAGGGAAAGGAGGAATGTGATTAAAAATGGAGTGATATATCCATCTTTATAAAATAATGCAACAGCGATAGGCATCAACATGGTGAAGCTATATATGACAATCAAAAAGCTACATAGATGAATTATGGTATGAAATCGAGAGCTAGATTTCTGTATTCCACTGACTGCAATCATTCCAACTCACCTTTAGATATTTATCGTGAAAGACTTAATGAATAATTTATTAGGCATCATAAAATACAAGCGCTCACGTCCTGTTCTAAAATCATATGCAATCGATAACAGAGTTAGGTTAGGAAATAGATCTTCCCCTAATACTCTTTGTTGTCGTCTAAGGTGGATTGCAAGTTGACTTATCGTCGCGACAATGGCTATGACAATAAAAGCGATTAGATTGATAAAAACAGCCACATCTATCATTGGGAGGGAATAATAAGGAGCGTTAAATAAAAAATGAACACGAATAGCTTCAAAAAATGCAGCCATATACGCATATTGAAAACAACATTGAAGTGTAATCATAACGACAACGAGTTGGAGTACAATAATAATGCTTTAGATGACACCCTCCAAGAGGGTAAATACAAGCAAATAGCGAGTAAGCACTCAGAAATAAAGCTCAACCTAACAGAGAGTTTAAAAACACTTAGTTTGTCCATCAAAATGTAAGTCGTTATGTCATACAGATTTTCACTTTAACAGACGAAAACAATTCTGACGCGTAAAAAAAACGTAAAAAATTACGGGAATTAACTTTATATAGACGAAATTAATAACATTATACTTTTGAAATCCCCAATCAATTTAACTGGGGATGGCTAGTATCAATATGCTTAAATGGCTAAGGCTTGCTCAAGATCGGCAATCAAATCTTGAGGATCTTCGACGCCAATGCTCAATCTAATCAGGTTGTCATTCACCCCTGAAGCTAGCCGACTCGCGGCATCCATAGCAGCATGGGTGGTACTTGCTGGGTGACAGGCAAGACTCTCTAAGTCGCCTAAACTGACCGCTTGGGTAAACAAGTTCAAATGATCTAAAAACTGCGCCGCTCGATTAAAACCCCCTTCGAGCTCAATACTCACCATACCGCCAAAGGCGTTGATGGTTTCACTCAGAACTTGATGACCTTGATCATCTGCTAGCCCTGGGTAATAAACTTTTGCAACGCTCGGATGGGTTGCAAGAAAAGCGGCGACCTTAGCCGCGCCCGCAAGATGAGCATCCATTCTAAGTGCTAAGGTACGTAAGCCTCGCTGTAATAAATAGGCTTCCTGTGGCCCAATCGCAGCGCCGATATGTTTAAGCGCTATAGTGCGAATAGGTTGCATTAATGCCTTAGGTCCAGCGACAACACCTGCGATTAAATCGCCATGGCCACTTAAATACTTAGTGGCACTGTGCATCACAATATCAATGCCATGTTCCAGTGGTTTGAATAAATACGGGGTTAAAAACGTATTATCACAAATGGTTATAGCGCCCACTTTTTCGGCGGCACGCTTAACCTTACGGTAGTCACTGACTTTTAAGGTCGGATTGGTGATGGGCTCAAATAAAATAATTTTTGTTTCGGCGGTAATCTCTGCCAATAAATGATCATCGTCTTGATAACGGCGCACAGTAATACCCGCGCGGGTTAACGTTTGGATTAAAAATGCCGCAGTGCCACCGTATACGGGGTCGATAAATGCGATTTCATCACCTTGACTGGCTAAGGCATAGAAAATACTGCTGATTGCCGCCATCCCACTCGCAACAACGAGTGCTTCATCAGCCCCTTCCAGTTGTGCTAATTGATATTCAAGCGCCTGCACTGTCGGATTCGCCATACGACTGTAGATAAAGCCCGGTTGCTCACCTGCAAAACGGGCTCGACCATCCTCGGCACTACCGTAGGCGAAGGTGCTACTTTGATAGATAGGAGTTGTAAGAGCGCCCGTCGAGTTATCAGCGGCATAATGGGTGTGAAGTAATTTAGTTTTAAATTGCATAATAGATCCTAATAACCATTAAATGGCATGAGCGAATGAGGCGTAATGTGCTTGAGCAACGTCGGGATGAGAGCGTAAACGCCCTTTTAATACGTTCTGGCCCACTTGGTGGAAAAGTGGATTTAATGGATCGCTTGCCGGTCCTTGAGCTTGGTTCGCCAGATGCTTTGGCAAAGGTAACAAAGGGACTGTCGCATTCAACTGCGCCGCCATAAAAAAGGCGCACGAGTAGCGCTCGACCCCAGCAGGCGGGCTTGTCACCCTATGGTTGGTTGCCTTTAAATACCCATTAGAAGCCAACTCAAGTAATTCACCTATATTCACCACAAAGGCGTCTTCTAATGGCGGTATGCTTAACCAACCGTTGTCAGTCTGAACCTCTAAACCGGATTGCTTATCTTGCAGCACTAAGGTCAAATAGCCAGGATCTTTGTGTGCTCCTACGCCTTGGCCTGAAGTCTGTCCATCCGCGCTGGGATAGCGAATAAGCTTCATATGCTGATAAGGACCCGCTTCGATCGTGGCATCAAAGGCGCTTTCTGGCTGCTCTAGCGCAACAGCTAAAGCCCTCAATAGTGTGACACTGGTATCGCCTAAATCCTGTTGCCATGCCAATAAAGTCGATTTCATCTGTGGTAATTGTGACGGCCATTGATTAGGTCCCTGTAGCTGCCACCATATAGGCACATCAGACTGCTGAGGGTTAGCCACTTCTTCTTGCATGATATCAAACTGTTCCCGCAAGTCCGGTTTCCCTAAGGTCAATTCACCTTGCAAACGGGTATAACCGCGAAAATGCGGTGTATTCGCCATTTTCACCGCAAGTTTATCTACGACGGGCAGCGCAAAGAAATCTGCCGCTAACTGAAGTACTTGCTGCTGTCTAGCAAGCTCAATGCCGTGGCCTGTGAGATAGAAAAAACCTATTCTTCTGGCAGCATCGGCAAGCTTAGTAATAAAAGCGTTACGACGTTGTCCACCGGCATGCCAATCACTTAAATTCAATATCGGTAATTGTTCCATCAATGACTCCCATTTAATGCATTGTCTGAGCCGGATTCTATGCCTTTATGGGTCGATGGATAATGAATTAATAACTATTTGATATATTAAACGGTAATAATAGATCATTTGAATATATAGACATCTAGGCTTCTATACTGCTAGATTTGAATTTCAAAGGTTAAAACAACGCTAATTATTAGGCCAACTCAAACCGCCCACTCAGATAAACATCATAAGCCATACTGCTTAATGATATTTATCTGGTTACTTTTCAATGCATTAGTAAAATTAAGATATAAAAATAAAAGCGAGTCCACTTTTGCGGCACTCGCTTTTTAAGGTTTCGAAGTTTTAACGTTTCTAAGTCATGTCAGTTATAAACCTAGATGCTTCTACCAATGACATTATTGATCATGCCAAATTAGCACTTGGGCTGGCTCACCATTACTACGGGTGGCGCGGTACATACCTTCGGTATTAAATGGCGTAGCAATATTGCCACGCTGATCGACTGCAATCACCCCCCCCGAACCGCCAGCAGTGATAAGACGTTGATTAATAACTTCATCTGCAGCCTGAATGATAGATTTTTGCTGATATTTCACCTTGGCACAAATATCCCCCGCGACGAGGTAACGGATAAAGAATTCACCATGACCCGTTGCCGATACGGCACAAACACCGTTTTCAGCATAAGTGCCAGCACCGATGACAGGAGAGTCACCGATACGACCAAAGCGTTTTGCCGTCATACCACCGGTCGATGTACCTGCAGCTAAGTTACCCTTTTTATCTAAGGCGACAGCACCAACGGTACCAAATTTGTAATCGAGGTCCTTCATCTCAACATTAGCAACTTGTTCAGATTTAGCCGCAACTTGCAGTTTTTGCCGTGCATCGAGTAATTGCTGATAACGCTCGTCAGTATCAAAATGATGGTTTGGCACTAAAGTAAAGCCTTGAGTCAGGGCAAATTCTTCCGCTCCTGCGCCCGAGAGCATCACGTGCTCAGATTTATTCATCACGGCCAAGGCTAAGTCAATTGGATTGGCAATATGACGCACTCCAGCGACAGCGCCAGCATTCATGGTTTTGCCATCCATAATAGAGGCATCTAATTCATGTCCGCCGTCATAGGTATAAACCGCGCCTATACCAGCATTAAACAGAGCACTATTTTCAAGGATATTAATTGCGGTTTGTACTGCCACTAAGCTGTCACCGCCCTCCTCTAAGACTTTTGAGCCTTTATCGACCGCTTCCTTTAACTTATCTTTGTAGGCTTGGCGTTGTTCAGGGGTGAGATTAGCTTTAGAAATCGTCCCCGCACCGCCATGGATCGCAATGGCGAACGGTTTATCATTGGCAAAGGTGTTATGTGACATAAAAAGTAGGCCCGAAATAATTAAACTAAAGGTGGCTAATTTTGTTTTCATTCTTTACATCCCCTTAAAAAGTAGCGTCCTTTGTAACCATTTCATCGTGTAATTTCAATCATCTCCTTGCCTGTTGGTTTTATTCTGGCGACAATGATGCCAAATCACAGGGACTATAAAGTGCAGCCATTTTTGCAAATCACCTCACATTACATTCGTCTTTGCTTGTTTCTGAGTCTGATTTCAGTCACATCAGTCGCGGCAGCAGATGATTTTATCAAATTATCTGTTACAGGCGTAAATGAAGCGCTGCGAAGCAACATAGTTGCTCACTTAGGCGCTTTACCTGAATCTGAGGTGCAGCGCCGTGCCTTTTTGTTTAATGTCGATGACAATATCAGCACTGCCTTAGAATCCATGGGTTACTATCACGGTGAAGTAGAAGAAAAGCTGATTGAGCATGACAAGGGACCGTGGGAATTAAAACTTGAAATCAGCCCCGGCGAGCCAACCATTGTTCAGTGGGTTGATATTAATTTTAGTGGTGAAATGCTTGATGACCGAGCCTTCGATCAATGGCTCGCAAAGGTCAACATTAAACCCGGCGATGTGTTAAATCACGGTGTTTACAGCGACGTAAAATCGCAACTGGTCACCTTAGCCTTGGCACGAGGTTACTTCGATGGCGAATTTACTGAATCACAAATTAAAGTTAACCGCGATATTAATACCGCACAGGTAAGTTTGCATTTTGATTCAGGCAAACGTTACCGATTTGGCCAAGTCAGTTTCGATGGCCATAGCTTAGAACCCGATATATTAGAGGATCTTATCCCCTTTAAAGAAGGTGCTTCATACTCAACTCGCCGTGTAAGCGCCTTGAATCGTCAGTTATTAGATACTGGTTATTTCGCCAATATCAAAGTGATCCCGCAAATCGATAACGTCGAAGATAACCATATTCCAATGCGAGTCGACTTATCGCCTAAGGCAAGTCACGCAATTGAACTCGGTTTTGGTGGTGATATTGGCAAAACAGATCAAGCCTTTGATCCGAGGGTACGCGTGACTTGGCGTACACCACAAATCAATAAATACGGGCATTCCCAAGAAACCAGTCTCGAATGGTCGCCCGATAGACCAAAGTTATTAACCACTTATACGATTCCGCTCACACATCCCTTAGACGATCAATTAAAGATCCGCCTCGGTTTGCTGCGGGACAAATACGGTGTGACTCAAGTATATGATGCCGAGAATCGTGATTTTAGTAACACAGGACAGCTCGAGTCGACTAAGTACCTTCTGGGACTATTACGTCAACAAAGACTAGAAAATCAATGGCTAATGAGTTATTCGTTGGAGGCCATACGCGAAGAATATACTCAGTCTGATGTCGATTATATGCCGTCATTTTATCTGGCAGGAATTAACTTTTCTCGGACTAGCCGGGGGGATAACTCACTGGATCCTAAATCCGGATTTAGACAAATTTACAGCCTAGACTATGCCGATCCCTATTTAGGATCAGAAACCCGCCTAGCCCGCTTGCAAGCTAAATTTAAATGGATTGATACCTTCTTCGATAACCACAGAATCGTCGCTCGTATTGATTTAGCTGCCAACTTAGCTAACGAGAATGATCTTGCCTCTATCCCACCATCACTACGCTATTTTGCCGGTGGCGATCAGAGTGTCCGAGGTTATGGTTATCAAGAACTCGGCCCCTATTTAGACTATGTTGCTGACGATGGAAAAACCAATCGCGAGGTTATCGGTGGCCGCTATTTAATGGTTGGTAGTTTGGAATATCAATATTATGTGACCCCCACTTGGCGGGTCGGCACATTTATCGATGCGGGTAACGCCTTCGATAATAATCAATTTGAACCTGTCGTCTCTGTCGGTGGCGGTATCCATTGGATCTCCCCGATTGGTCCAATCAAATTAGATTTAGGGGTCGGATTGAAAGAAACTGAAACCATTGAAAGATCATGGCGAATTCACCTAACCATGGGGACAGATCTATGAGCCAGCCCCCAGAGCATAATAAGCCAAGCGAACAAGATATCGTTGATAATCCCATCACTGAAGCCGAAGCCACTGAAACCATAGTGACCTCTGTCACCCCATCGGTGTCATTCATTCAAAGACTGTGGCGGCAGTTCAAACTCTGGACTCGGATTATTATCTATGTGCCATTAGGGCTTTTAGTGTTAATCGCCCTATTACTCGGCACTGAATTTGGCTCGCGCATTACCGTGGGTTTAGCCGATCAATTTGTACCCGATCTTGAACTGACTTATACCTCTGGTTCCATTAACAAAGACTTAGCCCTATCACACGCGGCTTGGTCTATGGCCGGAATAAACGTGCAACTTGAGGATCTGCATTTACTGTGGCAACCCGCCTGTTTGCTACAAAAACGCTTATGCATGAATAGCTTATCTGCTGCTAAAGTCGATGTCACTATTGATACCCTAGCGCTTTCTGCAGACTCAAACGAAGCACCAGTCGCGCCACTTGATGAAGAACCCAGCGAGCTCCTATTACCCTTTGATATTGTTTTAGATTCTGCTGAACTCAATGGTGTTAATATCCAAGTGGATGATATGCAATTTACCGCTAATCGTCTTAACGCAGAAGCACAATGGTTTACCGAAGGTTTGTCGGTTAAACAGCTATCCAGCGAAGGATTATTCATACTGATCCCTGCATCAACCGATGTAGCAACGCAAGCCAGCACGCCAGCGGTAACGAATGCAGCAGATCCCAGCACTGCTACGAATACAACACCGACACCGTCGGCCAGTCCGTCGCTAACAAAAGAGGCTGAATGGGCTTTAGCACAATTGCCACAAGTATTTATGCCTTTCCCTGTGACAGTCAATGCCCTAACGCTAGACAACACCACGCTGCAAATCGGCGATCGTAAAGATGTTTTTAGCCATGCAGAACTACAAGGCAGTTTCCGTGAATACCAATTGACCTTAGACCATCTCGCCATCAGCCACACCGATGGCAGCGTCGATATCACAGGCAGCCTAACACTTGATAAAGATTATCCACTCGATTTAGAGGCAAATCTCACCCTTAACCAACTAGTCGAATTGCCAGATCTCACTCATCAAGTATTAACGTTAAAGCTGAGCCAAAGTTTAGGGCAACTTCAGGTGAATGCCGTCGCCAAGGGCGATGCCGACTTTACGCTAGATGGCCAAATAACACTGCAAGACCCTAACCTGCCCTACAAGGTGAAACTTGAACAGACACGGCTTCAGTGGCCACTGAAGAACCCTGAATACTCGGTAAGCAATGCCACGCTCGATAGCCAAGGCGACCTCGTTCGGCAAGAGGCGAGTCTTACTGGCCAACTGATCACACCCTTTCACAAAGTGCTCGACATAGACACTGACATCCATCATCAAGATGCTAAGTTAACTATCAATAATCTTGATGTAATGGGCGCGATTGGTAAGGTCAAACTCACGGGCGAACTCGATTATCAAAAAGCCATTAGCTGGAACGCCAATCTCTGGATCAATGACATCAAATTACAAGAAATACAGCTGCCACAAACGGATACAGCGCAAAGTACAACGGATTTACCGGACAGTTTGATTTCAGGAAAATTACGCACTAAAGGCTCATTTGCAGACCCCCGTTGGCAAGTATCCCTGAGCGATACTGAGCTCACTGGCACTTTGCAAGGTTATCCCTTCGATATTACAGGGGATATCAGTGTGAATGATTCCCTGTATGTCAGTGCTAAGGGGCTGAACGCCAAAGTACTAGGTTCAACTCTGGCACTCAAAGGCGAAGCCAATGCCAATTGGGATCTCCAAGGTGAATTACAAGTGCCCGACTTTGGCCTATGGTTACCTAAGGCCAGCGGCCAACTACAGGCGCAGATCAATGTCACTGGTGACGAGAAACATCCTCAGGTCGAGCTTACAGCGCAGCTGGCAGAACTTTACTATCAAAACATTAAACTGCAGGAATCTAATTTAAAGGCCTATTACAAGCCGCTAGATCAACATGAGTTTGCTATCTCGCTAAAATCAAAAACCTTGCAGATTGCAGAACAAAATTTAGATACAGTGACACTCGGGGCGAAAGGTACCATTAACGCTCAAAAACTCACTCTCAACGCCACGGGCGATCTTGGGCTCGATGCAACGATGAGCAGCCAATACGATGTGAAGAAGTCACGACTACAGCTCGATGTTGATCGTTTAAATCTCAACACGCCCGTAGGCCTATGGCAGCTCGATAACACCATTAATCTGGCTTGGGACCAAATCAAGAATCAAGGCAGCATTACGCCCTTTTGCCTCATGAATCCCAATAGCCGTATCTGCCTAAACAGTAATACACCAATAGGTAAAAAAGGCAGCGCACAGGTGAGCTACTCAGGTAATCCAGGGCAATTACTTATCCCAATATTACCAACGAATATGCGTTGGAACGGCCCTGCATCGCTATTAGCCAATGTTGCATGGGCTGCTGGCCGTAAGCCTACTGCCGATGTGAACTTTGATTTTGCTCCCGGCAGCATTATGCTCAAACGGGATAAAAATCGTGAAGTCACCATTAATTACCAAAACCTATCATTAAAAGCGACCTTAGATGCAAAACGGCTGGCGACGGTTTTAGATTTTGAATCAGAAGGCGTGGCCAGTTGGCAGAGTGAGATTAACGTCAATGTCACACCCGATCGCACCCTGTCAGGTTATGCCAATATCAAGCAAATCAACTTGCAGCCACTTGGAGAGTTTTTCCCTCAATTAAATACAGTGCAAGGTTTGCTGACGAGTCAACTTGACTTTGCGGGTAGTCTAGATGCGCCCGAAGTATCGGGGAGCATGGCCTTAACTGAGGGCGCCTTAGCCCTAACCGCAAACCCAACATTAATCGACAAAATTGACATGTCGATGTCATTTGCGGGTCAACAAGCGCAGCTTAAGGGACGCTGGATGATGGGCAATGGTTTAGGCAGAGTGAATGGTCAACTGCAATGGCCCCAAGGTCAATTTAGTGGCGAGTTAGCCCTCGAAGGCGATAAGCTCGCCGTGATCCAACCGCCACTGGCTATTCTCGATGTCTCCCCCGAGATCAACTTAACCTTCAACAGTAAGCAACTGGCAGTAAAAGGAAAAATAGCAGTACCTTCTGGCAACATTAAAATTGTGCCATTAGCGGAAGGCGGTGTCGCAGCCTCCGAAGACGTGGTATTTGACGACTCCATTGCCGCTACTCAGCCTAAAACTAGCCCCTACGCCATCGTTGCAGATCTGAATATCAGTGTGGGGAACGAACTCAGAATTGATGGTATGGGCCTCAAAGGTAAACTCCAAGGGACCTTAAAGCTACAGCAGCAAGCTTTCCGTCCTCCTTTGCTCTTCGGTAATATCAAAGTCAATCAAGGTAGCTACAAGTTTATGGGCCAAACCCTAAAAATCCGCACTGGTGAAGTGCAATTTGTGGGGCCAACGTCATTACCAAACCTGAATATTGAAGCAATACGGGAAATTAAGACTGAAGACTTAGTGGCAGGTGTACGCGTCACAGGCACGCCATCACGCCCGGTGGTGACCTTATTCTCCAATCCCGCCAAAGAGCAGGCCGAAATCTTGTCTTACATTATCAAAGGCAGTGGCTTTAACAGCGCCAACAATGAGCAAAATAACTCGCTGATGATGGGCGCGGCACTCGGTTTAGGTTCACAAGTGGGCGGCGGCGCAATTAACAACCTAGGGAATACTGCGACAGGACTCATTGAAGAGTTTGGTTTCTCTAACGTGCAACTCGACACTAATGATGAAGGGCGTGTGGCGATCAGTGGCTTTATCGGCGATAACTTAATGGTGAAATACGGAGTAGGTGTATTTAACCCTGGTTACGAAATGACAGTCAGGTATTACTTGCTCTCACAACTCTATCTAGAAACCGTGTCAGGCACTTTAGGCCAATCACTTGATATCTATTACAACTTCAATATCAAGTAACCATATGAATACCAAGATATTGACACTACAAAATTAGCATCCAATCACTCTAACCAAACAATCTCAAAATACGGGTTACAGTATGTTGAGGTTGTTTGGGTAAAGCCTAAGTGTCTACCCATAAATACAAACAACTAAAAATTAGCCACAAAAAAAGCGCCCTTAGGCGCTTTTTGCTTCAGTTACAACAATTAAGCGTAAACGAAGTCAACATGTTCAATGATTGGCTTGAACACGTGGCGTTGCATAGCTTGTGCACGAACACCCACTTCTTTACCATCAACAACGATAGTCAGAGTAGAAGTGTAGAAGTCAGCATTAGCTTGAATGTTAATGATATCTTTGTGATCAAAAACAATAGAAACTGGCTCTTTGCCTTGGCCATAAATAACAGCAGGTACTTTACCAGCATGGCGTAGGCGGCGGCTCGAACCTTTCCCTATTTCAGTGCGGGTTTGTGCTTGGATAGTGTAAGACATGTGTTTCTCACTTAAATTTAGAGTAAAAAGTTGCCGGCATTTTCGACCAATGACGGCTCATATAAAGCGCGCGAATACTAACATAGATACCCAAAGCGCACAAGAATACCGCAAGCCCTCTATTTATCGGCGTCAGCGTTAGCAAAACAGACCGCTATTTATAAAATTGAGGAACTTGTATCTTGGCTGTTACGGCAGAGAAAAGGCTTTGATCTCAAACAAAAAACACGAGATCTAGATCACACTGGGAAATTGAGAAGCCTGTTAAGCTCGGGCAAATTTCGATAACTGCTGTGTCAAAAAATGCGTCATGCGCTATACCAGTTACAACAAGAAAATAGACTTTCATGCCAACTGGCCCGTGAACTCGTCTCTCTTATCGAAACCGTTCCTTATCAGCAAAATACCCTCGAATTAAAATTCTTAGAATTGCTTGCCTGCACCCAACAAAAAAACCGCAGCTTGATCTTACTTATGCAAATTATTGAGTCTGTCGATATTGAGTCGCAGAGGCAAAGACAATATCAATTTTCACAACGTCTCAGCCTATTGATCTGTGATTGGCAACAACATAGAGAAATGAACAAACTCAATCAACAATTTATCCCGCTGCTCAGACATTACTTGATCGAATCGCAAGCCTTGGAACAAGATTTTTATCAGCAGATCCAACAACAGATCATTGCTACCAGTGCCTTACCGGACCACAATCGACGTGCACAAAGCCAGAATTAGGATAATAACCCACACCACCGAGTTTCAGGGATAAAGCCGCCTCTCTGAGGGTTTTTAGTTTAACGCTAGGGATCGCTATGTCCATCGCCATGCCGCGCATGTGATAACTCTTCTTAGCAACTCCGCCACTGTGGCTCACGAGCATGGCATTGGTTTTTGGTGAACGGTAACCAGAAATTACATGGATTTCATCGTTGGTATTCAAGGTTGTTTTGAGCGAGTGGAGTAAATCAAATAAGCGCTTATCCATAGGCGCTGCCACATTCTGACGATGATCCCGCAGCAAATGATTAAAATTGTCTAACACCTTGCTCTGATAATGACCATCTACCCAGTAACTACCATCATCGCGCTCGCCAGTATGACGATTAAACAAACTTAACTCGCGGATCCCTTTGGTTGAACGGCTGGCAACTGCTTTTGAGGGAATAAAGGAACATAATGCCACACCACTAAGGCCTAACAATAACTGCCTACGGGCAGGACATATTAAAGTCACATGATCACCTTTTGTATGCTTTTTGGTCACTAGTAAGGCAAATTATACTGAATAAGCCCTAAGATCAAGTTTTGCCAACCCCATTCTGAGTAGGATTTCAAAATGCCAAGCGAGTTCAGATGCTTATCTTGCTCAGCTTTACAGCACAAAAACGTTAATGTTGTTCCAAAACCGTGGCAGGCACAGCATTCGTCAGCTCAGGTTCCAAATGATAAATATCGCGACGGTATTGCTCCTGCCCACTATCGTCTAACCATGCAGTCCAGTAAACTAGATGCACGGGCAACTTTTCGGAAAGTGAAAACCACTGGGGTTCAGTAATACCAGGGGCTAACTTGTCCCATAAACGTTTGTCTTTTACTAAATGCTCTTTAAACCACTGGGCTAATTCAGTGGCTTTTTCAATACGAATACAGCCAGATGATAGTGCCCTATCGTCCTTTTTAAAGAGACTTGGCTCAGAAGTTCCATGTAAATAGACACTGAAACTGTTATCAAAGTGAAACTTATATTTACCTAATGCATTCTTCGCCCCAGGGCGTTGTACAAGCTGATAGGGAAACGAAGCGCTGGCTAAGGCCTGCCATTCCTCTGGCATGCGTTGCACCCGTTGACCGTTATAATCGTACACATCAAATTGACGTTCATTAAGATAATGACCATTTCGCTGAATTTGCGGCAGAATGTCCCGCCGTAAAATGCTGCTAGGCACTCGCCAACTAGGGTTAAGCACCACGCTAGAAATCTGACTGTCCAAAATCGGTGTTTGCCGAGAAGATTTACCCACAATAACCTTGGAACTTAACACTGGCGTACCATTATCGACCAACGTCATCTCAAAAGCGGGCACATTAATCAGCAAATAACTCGGCTCTAATTTACGTTCAAACACTCTTTGTCGAATAGTGTTTTTAGCTAATAGTACCGCCCTCGCCCTTGGCGATTGGTTCACCCAAAATAAGGTCTGCTTACCTATCACCCCGTCCTGTTTTAGCCCATGCTTTTGCTGAAAGCGCTTAATGCCAATCATAAGTTCTTCGGTATAAACTTGATTCACTCTAAGCTCAGTGGCTAAGTCTCCCAATATCCACACACGCTTTGCTATGGTATCAACGATCTGATGACTCATTCCTAAGGTTAGCTTTTCATCTAGCACTAAAGTTTCCCATGGTTCAATTGTGTCCAATTGCACTAAATGGGCGATTTGCTTAAGCACCCTTTGATATTGGGGATCCTCTGGAATAACGGATGAAACCGTCTCTGGGGCTCCAGCGTTGTTACATTCTGCGGATGTCATCACATAATGCCAGTAACCGGTAACATCAGCTTGGATTCGTACTAAATCAGCAGTAGATAAGGTATTAGGAGAAAGTGTTAAGTCACGATAATGCTGGCCAAATACTGGATTAACGCCTGCGAGATCCAATAGCAACACCTGTGGCACTAAGGCCGCAAGCGGCAGCACAGCAGTAAGATCTTCAGCTTTACCCTTAAGATTTGGCTGCGCAGCAATACTCGAATTTGATGTTAAGGATTGAGCGCCATCAGCTGCACTTACCTTTGGCACTAAAATTATTGGAATACAGAAAAAAAGGCTGAGTAATAGCTGCGCTAGATTACGCCTCGTCGGCATAGGGTTAATCTGCAATGCTTTCAAGTTCGCGATGTTGAACTCCTGCTCTATCAATTTGAGTTCTCTCACGTTTAGCGTTACACGCATGGATGGGGGCAAATAGCGAATGATCTTTTTCAATATCATAAATACTCCCTTAGCTATTTTTAAGGTCACCTGAGAGCCAGCGGTAATATCAGTCAACAACACTATGATATGACTATTCCATGGAGATCAATTAATTACTAGGGGTTAACTCAAGATAACAAAAAGAAAAATGCCACTGAGGTCGTCAGTGGCATTGATATCAAACAAACTCGCATAAATATGCTGAGCAAGTGCTCGTTAGCAAAAAGACACGAGATCTTCTTCGACAAATTGCTCTGGTAATTTCTGTAGGCTACGTAACATCAAAGGATTTGCCAACACCATCGCCATTTCTTGACGATTGAGTAAAGCTAATGCGCTCTGTTGACAACGAGCTTCATGCACCTTCACATGCACTATGGCTTCCATCGCTTCAATTGGTGTACCCGCAGCACGCAAAGGCTGTTTATCCACCATTGCTAAATGCAATTCCATCAACGCAGGGTCTTTAAGTACCTGTGCTAACGTCCAAGGCTCAGCAATGTGTCTTTGGTAAGCGGCGCGCGCTTCTTGCGCTTGCAGACAAATTTGCGCAGGGTTACGTTCTTCTGGTGTTGCAAGAATACCAGCACGCTTGAACACTTCGCCAATTTTGACTGAACCTGTCCATGCAGAAATTGGCACAGCAATCCACAGACCGATCAACGCCGGACTCATCCAAGCTAACAAAGTCAAAGAATCCAAAATAGCCGCATAACCTAACATCACACCTGCCAGCATATGCCAGCGGTGACGATATATTAACGTCATCCAAGGCATACTGCCGTCATCACGACGTTGCGGCGACCAACCACTGTCCCGCCCCATCAGAATTGACATCACAGCACCACAATGGATAAACATCATGATAGGTGCAATCAGCGCTGAAAGTATGACCTCAAAGATCACACTGAATATCGCTTTAATTCGACCACCAACACTGCGAGCAAACTCACCGTCTTTAAGCAGCAACAGGACACCAAATACTTTAGGGCCAAACAAAACCCCCATAGTAATGTAGAACAATCTTAATGCCCTATCCGAGTCCATGATGGGCCAAGTCGGGAACAGTGAAAATTGATCGGTGAAATATTCAGGTCGAATAAAGTGTGCCTGCAAAGCCAACATCAAACCGGTCAAAATCAACATCAACCAGAAAGGAGATGACAAATAAGCCATGATACCCGTCAGTAAATGTAAACGGCTTACCCAGTGCAAACCTTTAGTCGGCAAAATACGCGAATGCTGCAAGTTACCTTGGCACCAGCGGCGATCACGCACGGCTAAGTCGATAATCGACGGTGGACATTCTTCGTATGAACCCGGTAAGTCATAGGCAATGACCACACTCCAACCCGCACGGCGGATCAGCGCAGCTTCAACAAAGTCATGGCTCATGATGTGACCACCAAAAGGTGGCTTACCCTTAAGGTTGGGTAATCCCGCCGCGGTCATAAAGGCTTCGGTGCGGATAATGGCGTTGTGGCCCCAGAAGTTACCTTCTTTTTGTACCCACCAGCCTAACCCGGTACCAATTACGGGACCATAAATACGCGCCGCAAATTGCTGTAAACGGGCCATTAAAGTGGTGCCATTGATCAACGACGGAATCGTTTGGATCAAACCCGCATCAGGATCGGCCTGCATGCGCTGAGCTAAGCCAGTGATGGTTGAAGACTCCATCAAACTGTCGGCATCAAGCACTAACAAGTGATCATAACGCGACCCCCAACGACGGCAAAAATCAGCTACGTTACCCGCTTTACGGGCGACGTTTTTACGACGGCGACGGTAATACACCCGCGAATGCTTATGGGTTTCTTGACGTAACACCAGAAACGCCTGCTCTTCGAGTAAAGCAATATCGGGATCGGTAGTATCACTTAAGATAAACCAATCAAAAGCATGACCATGACCCGTTTGCGACAAGGTTTCAGCCATCACTGAAACCGCCGAGAATACCCTATCAGGAGATTCGTTATAGGTTGGCATCAAAATCGCGGTTCGCGTATGCAGTTCAGTCACTTGCAAATCTTTTGCCCGCGGTTTTCGCAGTAAAATTAAAAAACCTGCAATACCGCTACAAAACGCCAAAGCAATCCAGCAGAAGTTAACCGCAAACAGCACTAGCACTAAATATTCCAGGGGAGTAATTCCGCCAATGCTAAATACCGCCCCCATTTCATAGATAGCAAACAAAGATAATAATAAAGCCCCACCCACCACAAACACACGACGGTAGGTACGCGAGCGTACCCCATCAGCCACAGTGCTACGGCGAGGGAATCCCTCTGGCATCTTACTTAAATTTTGGGGTTCCATAGCGCCAGGCCGTTCATTTGGCATAGCACTACCACCCACGAGGACTTCCGTCTCGAGTACCGAGTTATCGGATACAGTCATATCATGTTGCTCCGTCATGAACCTTACAGCGTCCAGCGATAGAGCCAGGTTTCAACCTGACGAGGAGTTGGGAACTTAAGTTCAGCGCGCAGTTCGATAAGATCTTTATCTTCTGGCTCTAATTCAAAAGCTAAGCGATAGCCATTTTTAGCGGCATTACGGGCAATCACCACGTTCGTGACCACACCACCAGAAGCTTCAACTTTAGCGACTGGCATTTCATCTGTCATCGGACCTTCAACTTGATAGTCGACCACAAATAAACGTCTTGGAGTCGCCTTAGCAATATCGGCACGACCACTGGCAGAGCGAGAAATATGTACGGCACCGACTTTCGCAGCCGGTTCTTCACCCCAACTCATGCGATAGGCAAAATGAAATTCACCGCCAGCAGGAATAGGCTGACGTGGTTTCCAATAACTAACAATGTTGTCATGAATTTCAGACTCTGTCGGAATTTCAGTCAACACCACTGAACCTTGCCCCCAATTACCCACAGGCTCAATCCATAGGCTTGGGCGACGTTCGTAATGGGCTTCTAAATCTTGATATGACGCATAGTCACGCTCACGTTGGATCAGACCAAATCCCTGAGGCGAGTTGTCAGAAAACGCACTGACTTGTAACTGACGTGGATTAGCCAATGGGCGCCATAAATGCTCACCACGACCATTTAACATCAATAAACCATCAGAATCATGTACTTCAGGTCTAAAATCATCGGTGTCGTGACGACCATTGAGTGAATGTAAGAACATGCTAGTGCTTGGTGCTAAACCGACTTTGCTCAGCTCAACACGAGGAAACAGTGTCGCTTCTACATCAATCAAGGTGTTATCACCGGGACGGACAGAGAAAGTATAGGCACCTGCTACGCTTGGGCTATCTAACAAGGCATGCACAACAATCAAGTTGCTGTCATTGTGTGGACGCTCAACCCAGAAGGCGCGAAATATCGGGAATTCTTCCCCTTCAGCGTCAGCCGTTTTTAACGCCAAACCACGGGAAGATAAGCCATAGGCGTTACCTTTACCTAAAGCACGGAAATAACTCGCACCTTGGAATACCATAAGCTCGTCAAATACACCGTTCGTATTCAATTGGTTATGAATACGGAATCCTGAGTAGCCAATGTCATCATTTGGTAGCGCTTGAGTAATCACTTCACCCGCGGTGAAATATTTAGGCTCATAGGCTAAGTGCGTTGCATTCTGACCTTCTACAATCGCAATCTCGATCAGATCCTGAAAATAGAAACCACGGTGGAACATTTGCATTTGAAATGGCACGCCCTGATCACGCCAAATAGACGCATTCGGGTTAAAACGAATATCTCTGTATTCATCGTATGACAGTTTAGCAAGGCCAGCTGGCAAAGGATCTTTGAGGGTCACATAAGGTTTCGCTGCCAAACGTTTTGCAATCTTCACGACAGTTTCGCTATCAAAAGCGCCTGTCTTAGTGAATCTGATTTGATTTTTTGTACTGGGCTGAGAAATCACTTTCGGTGGAGTAACCACAGGAACTGCCTCGGCGGGTTTTGTCTCTTCAGCGTACGCGACACCAGACAGGGCGACTACAGCGCCTAGCGTCAGTGAACATATGAGTGACGAATAAGGTTTGGACGATGGGCAACGCAACAAGCTAACCATAGATAGGTAACCTAAAAAATAAACTAAGAAATCAATGTTTTTTATGTATACAGTGAATTTTTTTCACTCTGATTTAGGGATGAAAAAAAACAGTTGCTTACATATCGCGAAAGATATCAGAAGGAGAAAAAAACTCATAAATAAAGATGCAGTTAACCCCTTCCACACAATACTATTTGAGAATAAGCTTATACCAAAAATGAATATTAAAATAACATTATCATGCTTATTTCTGTTTTCAAAGTTACAAAAACAAATTAAGTGATCCAAATGCTACATTATTGAAAGTAAAATGAGCCTTTTTACACCTCAACTAAGTGTTGATGATCATAGATGAAATATCACAATAAGCGAATCAATCCGTTGGTAAGCCTAAGGATTAACACTAAGACAGCAGGAAAATTCAAAATTTTACCCGCTTAAATGTATCAAAACAACTGAGCTGATGTCACTGAAACTGCGGATCTATTTTAACATTTCATTGCCTGAACTATTTTGGCAGAAAAAGTGTCACAGATAATCCACCTTGATCCCTAGGCGCAATCACTAAACGACCTTGGTGCAATTCTATGATGTGATAGCAGATAGACAAACCTAATCCCGCACCTATGCCTTCATTTTCATTCACACGATAAAAACGTTCTGTCGCATTGGCAATCTGCGGCTCTGTCATGCCTTGGCCTCGATCCGCGACACAAATACAGATTTCATCATCCAAAGCATGGGCCGACACTGAAATCTCCGATTCCTGTGGACTGTATTTACAGGCATTTTCGATAATATTCTTCAGTACAAGTAGCAAATAAAAACGATCACAGGTCACCGTTAGATTGGATCCGATATCGATATTCCATTCATAATCTGTGATTTGTGGCATTAATTGATTAAGCGCATCTTCGACCATAGGCAAAATGGCGTGGGATGACACATTAAGCTCATTAATCGAGTCCACCCTTGCTAATACGAGTAATTGTTCAACGGTATGACTCATGTGCACTACGCCAGCATCTATCGCAGCTAAATGGAATTTCTGCTGCGGATCATCATCAATCAGACTCTCTAAGCCATGTTGATGTAATTTAATCACAGATAATGGCGTTTTAAGCTCATGGGCCGCATCGGCGCTAAAACGACGCTCACGGGCGATAAATCGCGCGATACTATTGATATATAAGTTCAATGCGCGCCGAACAGGGACTAATTCTTTAGGCAATGACATAGTCAACGGGGTCAAATCGTTGGGCGCCCGTCCAATTAATTCTCTTTCAAAGGTTTTTAATGGCCGAAACAAGAGATAAAACAAGAAGCTAACAATAATTAATGTTAAAGGCACTACCATTAAAGGCACGATAACGGCGTTATGCATGATTTGCGATACGAGCTCTTGGCGTACTTCATCCTGTTGAGCAGTGACAATCCAAACATGATTTTTAACCGAAAAAAAACTGAACACATGCCAGAGTTCTCCTTCGAACACTTTCTTATGATAACCCTGTACGAATCGACTGATAGGTTGATGACCAATATTATCCGATAAAACTAAGGCTTCACCCGCCTCACTCCAGATTTGAAACGCCAATTTATGCTCATAGGCCAGTTTCAGCGCATCGGCCTTTTCGGCAAAGGAACTGATCTGGCTATCGGGAACGTGGAGCACTTGGGGTATGACGAGATCCTGAGCTGGTGCATCGGGCTCAGTATGATAGAACAACTCCAACATTTTAGCGGTTTGGAGCATTTGCGCATCGAAGAGTTCTTCGATTTGATGCTTAGAATCCCGAGTACTCAACCAGCTAGACACAGCGACGGATACTGAAATACCTGACAAAATTAATAATGTCAGTACCAAACGCAGTGAATACACATCTAGCCCCTTTAATCGAATCACTTCTTTTTCCTAACGACTATGCTTCAAGTCATCACTGCGTTATCAGTACCCACAAACGTGGAGCTTGTCACTTAACTCTTCAAATTAATTTATTTCAATCAAGGTATAGCCTATTCCACGCACGGTTTTGATTAATTCATTGGCAAGTTTTTTGCGCAGATGGTGGATATGCACTTCTATTGAATTACTGCCGACTTCATCCCAGCCATAGGTTAACTGTTCTAACTGGCTGCGGGTCAATACACGCCCTGCCGACTGAGCGAGTTCGAGCAGTAATTGAAATTCACGCCGTGAAAGCAGCACATTTTGATCGCGAAAGGTCACTTCACGGGTATTTAAATCAATGCAAAGCGCACCAATAATCAAACTGTTGTGATCGAGCCCATACTGACGTCTGACGATGGCACGAATGCGCGCGGCTAGTTCACGCACATCAAAAGGTTTACCGAGATAATCATCGGCGCCCATGTCTAAACATTCGAGCTTAGTGTCAAAATCCGTATTAGCGGTCAGGACTATTGTGGGAATTGACACTCCCTGCTGGCGCCAAGCTTTAAGCAACTCTTTACCATTACCGTCAGGCAATCCCAGATCGAGTACTATGGCACTGAAGCTTTCATTTTTAACCCCCAGCAAAGCTTGCTGATAACTATTAAGGTGATCAACTTGCATACCCAGCTTTGCCAAACTCAAGCAAATCCCTTGGGCTAATAACTCATTGTCTTCAACCAACATAATACGCATTCAATGTCCTTAACTGAGCCCTAACGGAAAATACTGAACTTAACATCTTGTTGCTGTAAAAAATCTTCCGCGTCTCGCCCCTGCAGCATAGCCATAGTGGCGAGCATACCTGCAGTCACGCAGTTTGGCCCTAACACAGTCACAGAGCGCGGCGCATGGATAACGGGATAGCCAGTGCGTGGGTCGACAATATGGCCGTAACGCTTGCCATCGACTTCAAAAAATCGCCGCGTATCGCCACTGGTCGCTAATGCACCCTGACTAATCGCCAGTACACTCGCAGCGTGATCGAGGTGTCGTGGGTCTTCAATTCCCACTTGCCATGGCGTCACTTTGGACACGGGACAAGCGATATCACCGCCAAAATTCACTAACACTGGAATGTCTGGATAACATTCGGCTAACTCATAGGCGACTCTGTCGACCGCATATTCTTTTGCGATACCACCAAAATCCAATTTCATTCCTGTTGGCATCTCAATATGGCGCGAATCAAACTCGATGTGCTCAAACCCCACTAAGGCTTTCGCGGCAAGTATGCGACCATGTTCGGGCAATTGGGCTTTGGGATCAAAGCGCCACAGTTCCATTAACGGCCCAGCAGAAATATCAAAGAGTCCATCACTGAGCTGAAAACATTGTTTAGCAAAAGCTAATAACTGCCAGGTTTCTTCATCGATAAGCTGCTTATGACCATTGGCATGGTTTAATTGCCACAGACAATTCTGCGCGATAAAGCGACTGTATTTATGTTCGATACGCAGCGCCTGAGTGACAGCCATATCCAACATATCGTCTGCAATATCAAATTGATCGCACCCAATGAGTATTTCACAGGGACTCGCCATGGCCCTAAATTCCCCCACATAACCCCAATCACGGCGTTGCAACGAATAAGGCGCGGTCTTTAGGGACGATGTCGACATCATAAATCACCTCTTCACATGGCATCCCACAGGGATTGCGATTGAATAAGTTCAGGCGCAAATTGAGTATGGGTAGCTAAGCTACCCATACAGTTTAACGCCTTGCTATCTGAGCCAGTAGCATTATTTCGTATTAAAAAGAATAACTAAACTGTGCTGTAATTGCCTTCTGAGTCGGAAACAGATCGAAGTTTTGCAGCTCTCCAGGAATCGTAGCGCCGTTATTTTTCGGATCCTGTTGGTAATACTCTAAGCGATACGACATTTCATGACCGCCCGATAATCTATGGCCAAATTTAACCCCAATCGTATAAGCCGACATATCACCGATACGATAATCGGCACTGGCAAACTCTGGCAGTGGCGTATCAGCCATCAAGAAAGGTTGATAGAAGTTAGCCGCCGTTTGTTGGTAATAACGTAGATGCAATTGACCGTAAAAATTGCCCGTAAAGTAATACCGATAATGGGTTTCTAAGGTATGCGATGTGAGGTCCCAGTCATCGGTATTATAACGATAGGAAAAATCCACCACACCCGCATCTAATGCGCCTTTGGCCATCACGTAAAAACTGTGCTTCAAGCGCGAATCGGGGCGGCTTTCATACAATAAATCCTGAGTAATGCCGTTGTTATCCACCACACTGAGCACCTTGTAGGGATCCGTTAAATAGCCATTCACACTCGACAAGCCGTAATTGGCCTGCAACAACCAGCGCTGACTAAGCACTTGGGTGATACCTAACATCACATCCGCGGTCTGCTTATTATCACTGCCACCTTGACGAGTCGCATCGAATGCGCTGCGATAAGCTTCCTCACTGGTGAAGTTATCGCGAATGACCATCGAAGATAAATCCACCGGACGACCGCCAACGGGGTCAACCACATCGAAACTATAAGCCGTACCTAAAAATATAGTGGTGTTGTCTTTATTAAACCCTCGCTCAATTCCGGCATTGATGCCCATTGACATATAATCAAACTCTTTCGAGCCATATGCGCCAACATTGAGTTTCCAATCTGGTGTTAGCACTTCACTCCAACCGACATTGGCTTGTACGCGAGTATCGTGAAAGGTGTCATCTAACGGCGTTTCCCCCGCTGAAACATGATATTGACCATTACCAGATGGTCGAGTAAACGTTTGGCTGGTACTTTGGGCCACGGCGCCCGATGCTGAAGGACCCGTTAGACTGTCAACCACGAGTTTGAGATCCAGCACACTGTCATCGCCAAAGGCTTTTTGCGCTGTGCCTATGGCTTCGATGGCTTGTACTCTATCTTGCTCACCGTAATACATTAACGCTGCATCGATCTTCCAGTCGTCAGCTTTTTTAGATAATTCAGTCGCATGGCCACTTGTTGCAAACAGTCCACAACTGGCTAATGCGAGAGCACCCGCTATCTGCTTCGATTGTCTTGTATTTATTTGGTTCTTTTTTTGGGTCATAGCTGACAACACCTGTAGGTCACTTCAATCTATTCAATACCGCGGGATTTCGCCCCAGATTTTAGAACATCTGCTCGTCAGATTTGTTTTAGTAGGTCTGTTCATTACATCTGTGCGTTACATTTATTCGTTACATCTCAGGGCAAATAACACCAACGGAGAGTTTAGTTACAGCCACATCCACCACCGGCAAATGCACGACCGCCGCTACTGCCTTCTTTACTAAAATAAATATGATCATCGAGTGCTAAGTCGAGCTTTTCACTGTCGAGCGCCATATCGCTGCGGGCCAACTGGCCTTTCTCCCACGGCTGCACTCCTAAACTTGAACATCCACTCAAACCTATGATGAGCGTTACTGCGACTAATGCGGGTTTAAGCATAAATTACTCCTTCAGTAAATTGACGAGCTCTTGCTCGTATTCAGCGGTTTTATCGGCATAAAAACCAACATGATGCTGTACTAACTGACCTTGACGATTGAACATAAAACTGCTCGGCATGCCCAGCAAATCGAAACTGCGAGCGACATCACCTTCGGGGTTAAAACGCACTGAAAAATTGGCAGGGACTTGTTTTAAGAATTCCTGGGCTAACTCATTATCTGTATCTAGGTTGATTGCCACGACAGCTAATCCCTGATCTTGATACTTTTTTTGTATTTCATTCATCCAAGGAAACGATTTACGGCAAGGGCCACACCAGGATGCCCAAAAATCGACATAGACGACTTTGCCTTTAAACTCACTCAGGGAAACGGCTTGGTTTTGCGCGTTAAACACTTGATAGTCCAGCGATGGCGCAGCTTGTACGCCTGCGGCCAATAAACTGAGTAACAATAATATTTTCTTCATAGCATATTCCGCGTTAACGATTACGTTCGAATCTATTAACTGAATCTTAAGGTTTTCTTAAACAAGCTTATATAAGTTTAATTAACCTGCTCGCCCAAACTCACCACGCGAATGAACCATAGTTATCAACATCACCTTAATCACATGAGTGCTGATTAAGTGACCGATTTCATCCAAAATGGCAAATGTGAGACATTTTGTCCCATTAGAAAAAGTGAAATTAGATCTGTGTCATGTTAATTAAATGTCAAAATCAGTTCGGTCACATCTCTTAAAAATTCTTGATATACATCAATAATCTTTACACTCCAACGGCCTAAACTGACACTGTCAATTATGTAAACCCTTACCAATTTACATTTAAATAACAAAAAAGGTTGACCCATGGACACACATGCAGCCCTATATGAACAGGGAAAGGCGCGCTTAGATGCGTTACGCCAATTCGCTCCCCGTCAACAACAATCGCTGATTGAGAAAATGCAACAGCACGGCATTAGTCGCCGTGATTTTATGAAGTGGAGTGCCATGGTGACGAGCATGCTCGCATTACCCCTCCCCTTTAGTAACTTAGTAGCCGAAGCTGCAGAATTAGCCGATCGTGTACCCTTAATCTGGTTACATATGGCCGAATGTACTGGCTGCTCCGAATCTTTAATTCGTACCGATACCCCCAATCTAGACTCACTGATTTTCGATCATATTTCCTTGGAATATCACGAAACCTTAATGGCTGCAGCGGGTTGGCAAGCCGAAGAAAACCTCGAACATGCACTCGAAACCTACAAGGGCCGCTATTTACTGGCCGTTGAAGGGGCGATTCCAACTGCAAATAACGGCAGTTTCTTAACTGTGGGTTGTAAAGGCCACACAGGGTTAGAAATCATCAAGCATGCTGCTGAAGGCGCCGCCGCGATTATCTCTGTCGGCACTTGTGCGGCGTTTGGTGGGGTGCAAGCCGCTTATCCAAACCCAACGGGGGCGAAAGGCGTGCATGAAGTGGTCAGTAAACCCGTGATTAACTTAGGCGGTTGCCCACCGAGTGAAAAGAACATAGTCGGCACTTTGATGTACTTCATCATGTTCGGAAAATTACCTGCGCTGGATATGTTTAATAGACCTAAATGGGCTTACGGCGCACGGGTACACGATAACTGTGAACGCCGTGGCCGCTTCGATGCTGGTGAATTCGTTGAAGAATTTGGCGATCACGGTGCGAAAGAAGGCTACTGCCTTTATAAAGTCGGTTGTAAAGGCCCTTACACCTACAACAACTGCCCAACCGAGCGCTTTAACCATCACACTAGCTGGCCAGTACTCGCTGGACACGGTTGTATGGGTTGCTCAGAACCTAACTTCTGGGACGATATGGCTGACTTTGAAAAACCCCTTGGCCGTCAACTCCTCCATGGATTGGATGCGACCGCAGATACTATTGGTGCGGTGATTTTAGGCGCGACAGTGGTGGGCATTGGAGCCCATGCCGTTGCCAGTATTTTTGCCAAACCGCTGGAGGAATAACCCATGAGCAAGCGCGTTGTTATCGACCCTATCACACGTATCGAGGGTCACTTACGTATCGAAGTCGAAGTTGATGAAAATAACGTCATCAACAAGGCTTGGTCATCCTCCACACTTTGGCGCGGTATTGAAGTCATTCTCAAAGGCCGCACGCCTATGGATGTTGGCCTTATTGTGCAACGTATCTGTGGCGTATGTACCTATTCCCACTACCGCTGCGGTACTGAAGCGGTTGAAAATGCGTTAGGAATTCAAATTCCATTGAACGCGAGATACTTACGTTCATTAATGCAAACCTCTTTATACATGCACGACCATATTGTGCATTTCTACCATCTACACGGCTTAGATTGGGTTGATGTGGTTTCTGCACTGAGCGCCGATCCTGCTAAAGCGGCACAAGTTGCCCTGAAATACACAGACCATCCCATAGCGGCGGGGGAAGGTGATTTAAAAGCGGTACAAGAAAGAGTTAAAGGCTTTGTCGAAACGGGAAAATTAGGTCCATTTGCCAACGCTTATTGGGGCAACGGCACCTATAAATTTACCCCAGAGCAAAATCTTATCGCGCTATCTCACTACCTTAAAGCGCTTGAAGTACAACGTGTTGCAGCAGAAATGCTAGCCATTTTTGGTGGCAAATCACCACATCCACAATCCGTTGTTGTCGGTGGTGTGACTTCGGTGCGCGACATGCTCAGCCCTGCTCGCCTGCAGGAATGGAAGCAAAAACATGCGACAGTAACTGACTTTATTCTGCGTGCCTATCAAGCAGATATCGTGATGGCGGCCGAAGCCTTTGGTACTGAACCTAGCGTGTTGGGCGGCGTAAACGTGAAAAACTTCATGGCGACCGATGACTTTGTGTTAGCCAATGGCGAATACATGTTCAATCAAGGCGTGATCATGAATGGCGACCTTGCTGGCGTCAGTGATGTGAATCCAGATCTGATTGCCGAAGACGTCAGCCACGCTTGGTATAGCGCCGATGCACCGCAACATCCCTATGACGGTACAACGATTCCTAATTACACTGGTTTTGTTGAACGCGACACTGTCTACGGCAAATTGCCAACACTGGATGGTGATGGCAAATACTCATGGGTGAAATCTCCCCGTTATCAAGGTGAACCTGTCGAAGTGGGTCCACTCGCCTGCCTATTGGTGAGTTATGCCCGCGGTAACAAGGTGGTAGTGGATTCGGTTAATGCCCTGCTCGCTCGCACAGGTCTACCCGTAGCGGCTCTATTTACCACTTTAGGTCGCACTGCAGCCCGTATGCTGCAAACAGTCATCGTCGCCCAAGAAGGGTTAAAAACCTTTGATGCGCTGCTGACGAATATCCAGTCCGATGAATCTACCTATGTAAAACCCAATATTGATCCAAATAAAGAGTATGTAGGTCACGCCATGATCGAGGCGCCACGCGGCATGTTAAGCCACTGGATCCGCATTAAAAATGGAGTGATTGAGAACTATCAAGCCGTCGTACCAACTACCTGGAACGCAGGTCCAGTGGATGCCAACGGTAAAATGGGTCCCTATGAAGCCTCTTTAATTGGCTTGAAACTGGAAGATCCTACTAAGCCCCTTGAGGTGATACGTATTATTCACTCATTTGACCCTTGCATGGCGTGTTCTGTACACGTGATGGATTTCAAAGGCCAAGCATTGAGCGAGTTCCGTGTCAGTCCCAATGGTCAATAATCGAGGGAGGGAACGCAAAATGAACCATTCTGCAACCCGCATTCGGACACTGATTTTTAGTCCGGCAATACGGATTTTTCACTGGCTCAGGGCACTGTCAATTCTGGTGCTAGTGATCACCGGATTCTATATTGCTTGGCCGTTTCTTGTGGCGCCTGAAAGTACGGACGTACTCGTACAAGGCTGGATCCGCTTCGCTCATCTGATTTGCGGTTTTGTACTAACCGCAATCACTTTAGTGCGCTTCTACCTGTATTTTTTCAGCCGAAGCGACATTGAGCGGCGCTCATTTCGCGATGTCATGAGCGTAAAAAGCTGGATCACTCAACTGAAATCTTACTTATGGATGGGGCACTTACATAAAGCCGGTGTCTATGGACCGCTGCAATTTGTGACTTATGTAGCAATCTCACTGGTCGCTCTTGTGATATGTATAACGGGTCTGGTGTTGTACGCCAATGTGTATCACCAAGGTTTAGGTGGCATGCTTTGGGGCAGCGCCGCTTGGATCACGGCACAAATGGGTGGGCTCGCACAAGTTAGGATTTGGCATCACTACTTAACTTGGGCATTTGTTATCTTTGTGGTTATCCACGTCTATATGGCGGTTTGGTCAGGGATACGCTTCAAACATAACTCAGTTGACTCGATTGTCTCTGGCTATGACTACCCAAAGCCAGACTCACACCACTAGGAGTCCAATGAAGATATTGCTACTCGGTATTGGCAATGTCCTGTACGCCGATGAAGGCATCGGCGTACATTTTGTCAATTATATAGCTGATAATTATCAGTTTACCCATGAGTCCCACCAGCTAACGCTGCTCGACGGCGGCACCTTGGCTCAGGGACTTATCCCTATTATTTGCCAATACGATTATTTAATCGTGGTCGATACTGTTAACGCCAATGGCGTAGAAGCGGGCGAAGTCTACTTCTTCGATTTTGATAAAGCGCCGAAGGAAATCGACTGGCAAGGCAGCGCCCATGAAGTCGAAATGCTGCAAACCCTCAATATGATGGAAATGGTCGGTGACAGGCCTAAAACCTTCGTGCTTGGCGTCACCCCAACCGTGCTCGAACCTATGGTGCTAGGCTTGACCCCTAAAGTCGCCGCCGCGGTACCTTTAATGGAATCAAGCTTGTTATCCCACTTAGCCTCCCTTGGGTTCACTGCGACGCGTGTTGCCGAGCATAGTATCGACTCGCTGATCCCTGACTCTTATAAACGTGGCGTTACTACTGGTGAAAGTATATAGAAGATGAAAAACATCAGATTTGATTTTACCTGCTCACGTCAGGTGCCTTTGTACGCGCATTTATGTAATCAATATCTAAATTATGATGAACTAAATATCAGCATAGGCTGTGATGGTCAACATAGCTCAGGTCAATATAGTGCAGGCCAACATGACTTTGGCCCTCAAAGCTATTTTATTGAAGCTCAGGGCGAGCAAAACCAACTAGAACAATTGGCCGATGCCATTGCCGCGGACTTTTTGATTTCCGCTTGGTTGATTGACTCTAGCATTAAAGTCATCAACGAGCCCCAAGGCAGTAAAACCTTACTGCCCTTTCCACAGTCTGGATCAAGCCCTGCCATAGTGCCTTTTTGCCAGCATTGTTATCCGTTGATTGGCGATAATCAGTCGGCTAAGTTTGGCACACTCGATTTAATTTGCCCTTGCTGCAAGGGCGAAACACAATTAACGTCCGCACAAAAAGCGTTAACCTTGTCAGATATTAAAGCCATGGCACAGGGACTGCTGACACAAGGCCCACTGACATTAGCGGCCGCCGATAATCTGCAACTCAGCCTGACACCGTTTGAGCAGCCCTTAAGCGAGCGGCCACAACTGTTAATTTGTAATCCCAATACGCTGAACGCCCATTTTTGTCTGAACGATGCGCAGGTGCTCGCGCTTTCGAGTATTGAAAAGCCACTTATCTGCGCGAGACCCACGCAAGAACACGACAAACTCAGTGCGCCGCTGTACGACATTTGCTTTGCCTACAGCCGAGTGATCTTAGTGCTCGGGGAAGTATTACGACAAAAAGGGGTCGATTGGGTTTACATTAAAGGGCCGCATAATAGGCCGAAGCTAGCTTGGGTCGATGGTGCTTGGGCACAAATCGCCAGTCACGATTTAAGCTCAACACAGGTTCAAACCAAGCACTTTATCGCTCCAGAACCCTTAAGGGAAAAAGTCAGTCTTCACGGTTATCAAGCCCAATGGCAGGCGGCGAAACGTTCACGATCGCACCAAGGCGAACTGAGTGTGGCAGTATTGACTCAAGTAGCGTCAAGTGAAGACAGTGATATTCATTGCACTAGTATGCTAAGCGATAATAATCAAAATACAGTCAACACAGAAAATCACACCCTTGCAGACGCAGCGCTATTCAGTGCGCTGCTCAACGGTAAGTTTACCAGTCATAAACAGGCAAAAAATGCCGCGGTCATTTACTTAAGCCATACCCACGCCAGTCAAATTGTCACCTGCGATAATAAGGGCGACACTGAACTCTTCTTTGCCCTGCCCGAGCTGCCCGATAACGGTTACGAAATCTTCCATCAACTGGACAGCAGTCCGCAAAAAGCCGTAGCGCAAAAATTTAAGAGCCTGTTCCCCGAAGATTACCTAAAACTTTTAAGCCTAAAGCTTCACGGCAGACGGGACAACTTACAAAGCCTGTGGGCGATTGCTGCCATATTAATTGGCCTTAATACACAAGAAGAGACTCAAAGCCAAGCAAGGCTCAGCGATGCACTCATGGCCGCCGCCATGCGCTACCACGGTGCTAATGCACCGCGTATCGATTATCCGCTGACCAAAGGTGAAGCCCACCGCAGCCTAAATTGGTGTAAAACCTTAGGCACTGTCTTAAGTTTTCGTATTGCGGGTAATGACGATCCGAGTCAGCTCGCCTTTGCGATGCAAGACTCGCTGGCGGACTATTTATCTAACTGGATCGAGCATATCGACTTAAATATCGGCGTGCACAATATAGCCTTAGCGGGCAATGAATTAATCAATGAAACCCTGTGCAAACGCATCAGCTTACGCTTAGGCAAAAACTTCCCCTTAGTGGTCAATCGCAGCCTAGATTTAGACGGCGATAACTTAGCCGTTGGGGCACTTTACGTTAAGCAGCGCCAACTGAATGCCCATGATTAGGAGGCCAAAAGTTAAGTCACAACGTATGAAGCCACATAGGCACAATAGTCGCCACAAAAAGCACAGTGACCTGCAGATAAAACGAAGGCTCGCGTTGGAATACCTTGTCCACAAGGGAGCCACGTTAAAGCGTTGTCAGCTGCACGTCACTGGCATAGTACAAGGGGTGGGATTTCGCCCCTTTGTCTATCGTTATGCCCTTGAGTTTCAACTGACGGGCACTGTGCTCAACAATGCCAAGGGTGTGACCATTGAGCTGCAAGGTAATGATGAAAACCTCACTCGCTTTATCACTGTACTCAATACCACTCCACCGCCACTCGCCCGTATCGACAATATCAGTCAAATACCACTGCCGATTTTATTAAGCGAAACCACGTTTGAGATTATAAAAAGCGACAGCCATGAGGACGATGACCCAAGTTCACCGATAGGTGCGCAGGTGGCGGTATCGGCAGATAAAAGTACCTGCCAAGATTGCTTGAACGACATGCATAATCCTGATGATCGTCACTTTGGCTATGCCTTCACCAACTGCACTAACTGTGGCCCTCGATACACAATTATCAATGCTTTACCCTATGATAGACACAACACCGCCATGGCCGATTTTGACATGTGTCCCGAGTGCGCCAAAGAATATCAAAACCCACTCGACCGCCGCTACCATGCCCAGCCCGTGAGCTGCCCCGCCTGTGGCCCCAGACTCAGTTTAAAAACACCGCAAGGGGAATACATCCTTCCCAATGCCTCAAATCTCAGCGCACCTGAATTGAGTACGGACCTTGCGGTACTGACAGCAGCGACAGACAGATTACGCCAAGGGCAGATTCTGGCAATTAAAGGATTGGGTGGATTTCACTTAATCTGTGATGCCCGAAGTGACAATGCCGTCAACGCACTCCGGCTGCGAAAACAGCGCCAGGCCAAGCCGCTAGCGGTGATGATGGCGGATATCACCATGGCGCAGCACTATGTCACAGGGACGGATGCCGAGTGGCGAGTGCTGAGTTCGCAGGAAAGGCCCATAGTGCTTATGAGCAGCCGAGCCGAACATGATCTCAGCTTAGCTGTCGCCCCCAATCTGAATAAACTCGGGGTATTTTTACCTTACACACCGCTACATCATTTGCTATTAGGTCTCTTCAAAGGGCCATTAGTTGCGACCAGCGCCAATGTTTCCGGTGAACCTATCATCACTGATTGTGATGAGCTTATTAGTCACTTAAGCCATGTAGTGGATGCGATAGTCGATCATAATCGGCCGATTATTAATGGCTGTGATGACAGTGTGGTGCAAGTGATCCAGCCGCAACTGGATTCCTCCGCAGAGGTGCAAGTATTGCGCCTCGCCCGCGGCTATGCACCGTTAAGTTTCCCCTTAGAGATACCGCTGACCCAATCGATTTTGGCCGTGGGCGCACAGCAAAAAAATGCCATCGCCTTAGGCTTTGGCAATAATGTGTTTTTAAGTCCCCATATTGGCGACCTGTTCAGTGTCAGCGCCGAGCAGTATTTTGAGCGCACCTTAGCCACTTTTGCTCGGTTGTATCACTTTACGCCAAATCTTATTATTTGCGATAAACACCCAGATTATGCCCCTTCGCGCTGGGCTGAAATGCACTCAAACTCGAGTATAAAACTCAGCGATACCAGTCAAAATCAATGTTTATCGGTGCAACACCACCATGCCCATGTGCTCAGCGTAATGGCAGTTAACCAATATCGAGATCCCGTATTGGGCTTTAGTTTTGACGGTACTGGGCTTGGCGACGATGGCAGTTTATGGGGCGGTGAAGTGCTATTAACTACGCTCGATAAAGCCGAGCGACTGGCCCATTTTGAGCCCATAGCCCTGCTAGGCGGCGAGCAAGCCATTAAGCAACCCGTGAGGTTGTTACTGGCATTATTATTCGAGCAAATGAGCCTCGATACTGTACTCGCATTGCAATTACCTATATTAAACAACATGCGCCCAAACACTCTGACTAACTTACATAAGATCTGGCAGAACGGCAGTGCGATAAAAACCTCCTCTGTCGGACGACTGTTCGATGCCCTCGCCTGCGCCTTAGGCTTAATAGAAACCACACTGTTTGAAGGTCAAGCAGGCATGGCGATAGAAGCCGCGGCCAATCGCGCCGATGCATTAGCCCTTGAAGTCATTTCGCTTAACTTACCTCTTGACATCGACCAGTGGCGAAGCAGTGAGATGTTCAAGCAAATTGTTGAATTGATTACAGCACAACCGCTAACAGACAATAGATGCTATGCCATCGCCCGCGCCTTTCTACACACATTAGGTGATGCTATTTGTGATTATGCTGCCCAGTATCAACACCTCCCAACCGTGCTCTGCGGTGGCGTATTTCAAAATAAATACCTCTTAGAATACTGCCTGAGCAAGCTCAGCGCCCAAGGAAATAAAGTGTTATCCAGTAAACAGATACCCATCAATGATGGCGGCATCGCCCTAGGCCAACTTTGGTATGGCATTCATCAGAGTCAATAACCTTACTTATTTGATAACCCCTGATGTTCGCTCGCCATTTTTATCCCCATAAACCTGACGAACATCAAAGATCCGTAGCGCAATTTGTATCACACTCAACATTAGCGTAACCAAATTAACGATTCGTACATCAATCATTATTTGTCAGGCAAAGTCCTCGTACTCTGCCGATACAAGGAGAGGTAAAATGTGTAAAGACTGCGGCTGCTCCGTTACCCGCCACGACCATGATCATCTAGGCGCGCATGCCCATAGCCATGAGCATAATCATGACCATTCACATACTCATGAGCATAGCCATCAAGAGTTACACACAAATCCTCAGTTAAACGATAAAAAAACCTTGTCAGTCATCCACAAAATTTTAGATAAAAATGATGTCGAAGCTGGACATAACCGCGCCCACTTTGAGGCACATAATATTACTGCCTTCAACATCATGAGTAGCCCGGGCAGTGGCAAAACCACCCTATTAGAAAATCTCAAAGAATACACGCAGCTCAACTATGCGGTGATCGAGGGCGACTTAGAAACCTCACGCGATGCCGACCGCTTAATCGCTAAAGGCATTAAAGCCTATCAAATTCAAACGGGCAGCGCCTGTCACCTCGACGCCTTTATGGTGCACGGTGCCCTACATCATCTGCCGCTTGAAGGACTCGATATTTGCTTTGTCGAAAACGTCGGTAATCTCGTCTGCCCAGCCAGTTATGATGTGGGCACTCACAAAAATATCGTGCTGCTATCAGTGCCAGAAGGCGATGATAAGATTGAGAAATATCCTGTGATGTTCCGCCGCGCCGATGTAGTTTTTATCACAAAGTGCGATCTACTGCCCTATTTTGATTTCAAGATGGACGAAGCCAGAGCGCAGCTTAAAAAACTCAATCCAGCAACTCAAATTATTGAAGTCTCAATTAAAGATGGCGACTCCATGCAGGCTGTAGCCGCTTGGCTTAAAGACAATATTCGAGGTGCACAATAATGTGCTTGTCCATACCTTCCCAAGTGGTGGCGGTCGATATTGAGCGCCAGAGTGTCACCGTCGATACCTTAGGCGTGCGCCGCGATGTCAGCAGTCATTTAATGAATGAGCCACTGGAAATTGGCGACTATGTGTTGATCCATATTGGTTTTGTGATGAACAAAATTGATAAGGAAGATGCGCAGCAAAGCATTGATCTATACAAAGAAATCGTCACTAAGCTTGAAAATGAAGCCATACACTGACCATCAGCAGTGCAGGATTAAGTCGCAAGGCGCACCCCTATCGAGTGCACCGAGGAAAAAGCATGCTTGAACTAAAACACCTCTATCAAGGCTTTCGCGATCCCCAAACGATTGCCAATTTAGCACGGGATATTCGGTTAACCGCTAAATTGGTTAAGCAACAAATCAATATCATGGAAGTCTGTGGCGGCCATACTCATACGATTATGAAATACGGCTTGCTAGACTTACTGCCAGATAATATTGAATTTATCCATGGTCCTGGCTGCCCAGTGTGCATTATGCCTAAAGAGCGCATCGACCAAGCCGCGGCGCTTGCCTCCCAAGAAAATGTTATTCTTGTGACCCTGGGCGATATGATCCGCGTGCCCGGTTCTCAAGGCTCTTTAGCCAGTTTTAGGGCCAAGGGCTGCGATATTCGCCCAATTTACGATCCCTTAGATACGCTCAAAATTGCCCGCGATAATCCTGATAAAACCGTAGTGTTCTTCGCCATTGGCTTTGAAACGTCAACCCCAATGACAGCAATTTTGTTGCAACTGGCCGAACACGAAAGACTCGAAAATCTACTGTTTCATATCAATCATGTATTAGTGCCACCCGCAATTGATGCCGTAATGCACGACCCAAAAGCCAGAGTGAACGCCTTTATCGGCCCAGCCCATGTGAGCGTGATCAGCGGCGCAAAAATCTATCGCAGCACAGTCGAAAACTATGGCACGCCCGTGGTTGTCGCAGGATTTGAGCCCGTCGATGTGGTGGAGTCGATTTTACGGATTGTGCGCCAAAAAGCCGCAGGTAAAGCGGAGCTCGATATCCAATACAGCCGCGCAGTATCGGAGGACGGCAACCTCACGGCGCAGGCCAAAGTAAATCAATTCTTCAATGTCAGACCGCAATTTCGCTGGCGTGGACTAGGCCCAATCCCCAATTCAGCGCTGCAGCTTAAACCCGAATATGCCCACAGAGACGCCGAACTGCGCTTTAAAGACCGCCTACCTGTGAAGGAAATTGACGATCATAAAGCCTGCCAGTGCGGCGATATACTTCGTGGGCTTGCTAAACCAAAGGACTGTAAAATTTTTGGCCGCGGCTGCAATCCCGAAACGCCCTTAGGCAGTTGCATGGTCAGCTCCGAAGGTGCCTGCAATGCCTATTACCGCTATCAAGGTATCGATATCAAGGAGCCACATCATGGCTGATACGCTTAAAGATAAATCCATTCAACTCAGCCACGGCGGTGGCGGCAAAGAAATGAATAAACTGATCCGTGATCTGTTTTTTGCCGAGTTTGATAACCCAATCCTTCGCAGCGAAGAAGACGCTGCCAAACTCGATTTGCACGGTGCCAACGCCTTTACCACAGACTCTTTCACCGTATCCCCTTTATTTTTTGCCGGCGGTGATATCGGCAAGCTCGCCATCGCAGGCACAGTCAACGATCTCGCTATGATGGGCGCAGAACCTCAGTATTTGAGTTGTAGTGTGATCATCGAAGAAGGCTTTTCTATCAAGGATTTAACTACGATTGTCCGCAGTATGGCGAAAGAATTAAAACACAGTGGTGCACGGATTGTCTGCGGCGACACTAAAGTCGTACCCAAGGGGTGCGCCGATGGTTTATTTATTAATACCTCAGGCATTGGTCGTATCTTGCGTCCCAATATTTCCTCGGCGAATGTCACCGTGGGCGATGCCATTATTGTCTCCCGTGATATTGGCTGCCACGGTGCAGCGATTTTAATGGCGCGTGAAGGACTCACGCTCGAATCTGCATTGCAAAGTGACTGCGCGACGCTCTGGCCCATAGTCGAGCAATTAATCGCCGCCAATATTCCCATTCATGCGATGCGCGATGCGACTCGCGGTGGCTTATCGGCAGTGCTCAACGAATGGGCCGTCGCCTCCAATGTCGGCATCACAGTGAATGAAGCCAGTATTCCCGTTAGCGATGAAGTCAAAGGTCTGTGCGAACTCTATGGTTTCGAAGCCATGGATCTTGCCAACGAAGGCACTTTCATCCTCGCCGTTCCCAACGACATCGCCTTAGGCGCGCTCGAGATCATGCAACGCTTTGGGCGCTGTGAGCATGCAGCGATAATCGGCACTGTGAGTGAGGATTTAGTGGGGAAAGTCGTGCTAAGAACGCCTTGGAATACTAAGCGTTATCTCGATCTTCCCCAAGGTGAACTGCTGCCAAGGATTTGCTGATGCACGAATATTCGATTGTGAGTGCCCTGATTGAGCAATGCGAACAGCATGCGCAGGCCAATCATGCCGATAAAATCACCCGAGTGGATATCAAACTGGGAGTCATGAGCGGGGTTGAACCTAGCCTGCTACAAACGGCCTTCGATACGTTTAAGCTCGATGGGATTTGCAAAGAAGCCCTACTCAATATGCAAATTCAGCCGCTAGTGATACTTTGCCAAGACTGCCAGACTGAATCCGTACTGAGTGAGCGCACGGTCGTCTGCCCTGCGTGTCAAAGCTTTCGTACTCGCGTACTCGATGGCGAAGATATGTTACTGATGCAACTTGAGATGGAACAGAACGAGGATTAATCATCCACGATACGCATTGTTAACGACAACGCTATTGATAAAACGCTCTATAAATAAAGAATGCTATCAATAAAGAACGCTCTTCAACACAAAAATGGCTTCGAGCACTTCGCGCTCAAAGCCATTTTAAACCACACTATTTCAGTCACGCTACATCAGCTGTAGATAGAAGCTTCACCCTCTGGGCGCGTCTTGAGCACCCGCAGGAACCACATATACTGCTCTGGGTAAGCTAAGATAACTTGCTCGACCACTTTGTTCAGTGCCAACGCCTCGTTTTCTTTGCCCACCATGTCTTCAGGCGCAACGGCCGTCATCACAGTGAGATCAAATTGGCGTGAGGTTTGATTGTAGCCAATCTTTACTGGCAACACTTGGGCATTCCCCGCCTGCGCTAAACGCCCAACAACAGGTAGCGTTGCCTTCATTGTGCCTAAAAAAGGCGCAAACACACTTTGTTCAGGACCTAAGTCTTCATCGGGAAGATAAAAGAAACTGTTACCGCGCTTAAGCTCAGCCAATAACGCCCGAATGCCCGCCTCGCGCATATACACATGGCCACCACAACTGCTGCGTACACGATTACTAAACCAATTGAATAACCCGTTTTTATGGGCTTTGGCCATAGTCACCATAGGCAACTCAAGGTTAAGGCGTAAACCAGCATAATCGATTGGCCACACATGGGGCATGATAAAAATGATCGGTTGCCCCGCGGCCTGCGCTTTAGTCACATGCTCAAAGCCGATTAAATTCACTCGACGACGCAAATGCGCTTTTGAGCGCACCAGCAATTCGCCCTGTGCTAACAACACCAAAACGAAGTTTTGCACGTTCTCACGGATTAACACTTCAATCTCGGCGGTGGATTGTTCAGGAAAGCACGCTCTTAAGTTGGCTCTGGCAACGCTAATGGGCTTTTTGGCAATTGGCATCACTATTTTTGCCAATAATCTTGCTATGGGATCACGCAGCCATGCGGGCATGAGTCCGAAAATCACTAATAGACCAATCACTAACCAAGTGGCCCAGTATCTAGGGTGTAATAAGGCGAGTTTAAAACGACGGTCAAAATGTTTGGGCTGTCTTGACAAAGAATTCACCTCAGACAGTGGATAAAAACAATGGAGATATTGCATGAAAAAATAAACAGGAAAGCCACTCTCTAAGGAGTGGCTTTCCCATCAAACAAACGAAATTACTTACCCGTGTTTGCTGCTTCTACACGAGTTTTCAGCTTTTGGCCGGGACGGAAAGTCACGACACGACGAGCAGAAATTGGGATATCTTCGCCTGTTTTTGGGTTCCTTCCCGGTCTTTGATTCTTGTCCCTAAGGTCAAAGTTGCCAAAGCCAGATAACTTGACCTGCTCACCACTTTCAAGTGCGCCCCGAATCTCTTCAAAGAACGACTCAACCATCTCTTTGGCGACACGTTTGTTCATTCCGAGTGTTTCAAAAAGATGTTCTGCCATTTCGGCTTTGGTAAGTGCCATACTTTAATCCCTCAACGATGCGTTGAACTCGGACTTAAGGGCAGAAACGACTGAACCAACGGTCTCAGCAATCTCTTTTTCCTCAAGCGTACGAGTAGTGTCTTGTAATGTAAGTGCTATCGCCAGGCTCTTCTTGCCAGGTTCAACACCTTTACCTAAGTATACATCGAACAAGTTTATGCCAACCAGCTGATTTTCGCCAACTTTTCTTATCAATTTCATTACATCACCTGCAGATACACTCTCATCTACTACGACTGCGATGTCACGACGATTAGCTGGAAACTTAGATACAGCTTGGGCTAGCGGCAAACTGGTATGCAATAAAGCATCCAATTCCAACTCAAAAACGATGGTTTTACCATTGAGTCCAAAAGGCTTCTCCAAACTAGGATGGATTGCACCTATATGACCGATCACTCGATCATTTCTCAATATTTCAGCACATTGCCCCGGATGGAGAGCAGAATGCGTCGCTCCTCTAAAGCTAAATTCTGATGCGGAAACTGTCAAGCCGATAATTGCTTCTAAATCACCTTTAAGGTCGAAAAAATCAACAGTTTTCGATTCCATAGCCCAATGTTCATCATTTTGGGGCCCAGTAATGACACAAGCGAGCATTGCTTGCTGTCTTACACCGGATTCTGCATTGATATCAGGAACAAAGCGCAGGCCAGTTTCAAAAAGTCTCACGCGACTCTGTTGACGACTTTGGTTGTAGCCAACGGCGGCCAATAAACCGGTGAACATTGACAGGCGCATGGCCGACATTTCACTGGAAATTGGGTTTGGTAACACCATAGCGTCTAAACCAGGGTGAACCAGATTTTGCAGTTTTGGATCGACAAAGCTGTAGGTTACCGCTTCTTGGAAACCACGAGCGACCAATAAGGCACGCACGCGTTTTAGGCTTAAGTCAGATTCTTTATGATCTGACATACGCAGCGCGGCAACAGGCGCCGTATTCGGGATATTGTTATAACCGTAAATACGGGCCACTTCTTCGATCAAATCTTCTTCAATCGCCATATCAAAACGATAAGTCGCGGTAGTGACCTGCCAACTATCTTGGCCAACAACCACACTAAAACCTAAACGTTGTAGGATTTCAACGACATCGCTATCAGGTACATGGTGACCTAAAATTCGATCTAACTTGCCGCGACGTAAAACGATTTGTGCAGGTTTGGGTAAATCAGCCTCTGATTTAGCCTCAACTACAGGGCCAGCTTCACCGCCACAGATATCCAGAACTAAACGCGTAGCACGGTCGATAACCTTGTGTTGCATCTCAGGGTCAACACCACGCTCAAAGCGGTGTGATGAATCTGTATGCAAACCTAAACGACGTGACTTACCCATAATGGCAAGTGGCGCGAAGAACGCACATTCAAGCAGTATGTCTTGGGTCGTGTCGCTCACGCCTGAATATTCGCCGCCAAACACACCAGCAAGGGCTAATGGACGCGCATCATCGGCGATCACTAAGGTATCGCATGGAATCGTGACTTCGCTGCCATCAAGCAGGGTGATTTTCTCTTCGCCAGTGCCTAAACGCACTTGGATATCGCCTGTTAATTTGGCCAGATCGAAAGCGTGCATAGGTTGACCGAATTCAATCAACACAAAGTTAGTGATGTCTACGATAGGATCGATAGAGCGAATACCGCTACGGCGCAGTTTTTCCTGCATCCATAATGGCGTAGGCGCTTTCACATTGACGTTTTTAACCACACGGCCTAAGTAACGTGGACACGCTGCAGGCGCGTTAACGTTAATCGTGACCTGTGCATCTGTCGTTGGCGTGACGGCTTGCCACTGTGGCTCAACCACTGTTTGGCGATTTAACACGCCCACTTCACGGGCAAGACCTGCCATACCTAAGCAATCGGCACGGTTAGCCGTTAAATCCACATCGATAACGGCATCATTAAGTTGCAGATAATCACGGATGTCAGTGCCTAATGGCGCGTCCAATGGTAATTCGATGATGCCATCGCTTTCGACGTTGATGCCAAGCTCGCTGTACGAACACAACATGCCTTCTGATGGCATGCCACGCAGCTTGGCTTTCTTGATTTTGAAATCGCCAGGTAATACGGCGCCAACCATAGCCACGGCCACTTTAAGACCCTGACGGCAGTTTGGTGCACCGCAGACGATATCGATAAGTTCGCTACCACCAACGTTGATTTTGGTCACGCGCAGTTTATCGGCATCGGGATGCTGACCACACTCCACCACTTCACCAATCACGACACCGCTAAAATCGGCAGCCACGGCTTCAACGTCATCGACTTCGAGACCGGCCATAGTGATCTGGTGGGATAATGCTTCACGGCTGACTGAAGGGTTTACCCATTCACGAAGCCAAGATTCGCTAAATTTCATGCTATTACAGCTCCGTTATTTAAATTGCTTCAGGAAACGTAGGTCGTTTTCGAAAAACGCACGTAAATCGTTTACGCCGTAACGCAACATAGTTAAGCGCTCGACACCCATACCAAAAGCAAAACCAGAGTATTTTTCTGGATCTATGCCAACGCTGCGCAGCACATTCGGATGTACCATACCGCAGCCAAGCACTTCTAGCCATTTACCATTTTTGCCCATCACGTCCACTTCCGCTGAAGGTTCAGTGAATGGGAAGTAAGATGGACGGAAACGCACTTGCAGATCTTCTTCGAAGAAATTACGCAGGAAGTCATGCAAAATGCCTTTCAATTCGGCAAAGTTCACATGCTCATCAACCAAAAGCCCTTCCACTTGGTGGAACATAGGTGTGTGAGTTTGGTCGTAATCGTTACGATAAACACGACCCGGAGAAATAATGCGTAATGGTGGCTTTTCAGTTTCCATAGTACGGATTTGCACGCCCGAAGTTTGGGTACGCAACATCAGTTTAGGATTGAAATAAAAGGTATCATGATCAGCACGCGCTGGATGGTGCTCAGAGATATTCAGTGCGTCGAAATTGTGGAAATCATCTTCAATTTCAGGCCCCTGCTTTACCGAGAACCCTAATTCCCCGAAAAAGGTTTCGATGCGCTCAATGGTTCGAGTCACAGGATGTAAGCCACCGATCTCTTGGGTGCGGCCTGGCAAAGTCACATCAATCTTTTCAGCGATTAATTTGGCTTCCAATTCCGAACTCTTCAGACCATCGATGCGCTCAGTTAATTTTTGTTGAATCGCCTGTTTAGCATCATTGACCGCTTGGCCAAAGGCTGGCTTTTCTTCAGGGCTTAAGCTACCCATCATTTTCATCATGTCGGTGATCTTACCTTTCTTACCAAGGTAATCGACACGGATATCATCCAGTGCTTTTAGATCACTGGCCTGGTCAATAATGACTAAGGCTTGTTCTACGATCTCAGTTAACTGCTGCATTTTCTCTTCCACTGCATAGTCGCGCTTGATAAACAAGTGCTATGGGCGCCAAACTTTCAGGCTATTTGGGTGCTCAGGTTATCGGGCGTTAATGCCAGACGCTTTGCTAGCTATAACGAAATAAAAGGATAGAAATTTTACGCGAGCGAGCGGCATATTACTAGGGCTTATTGGGGGTTTTTATCATGCAAATTCATGTGTTACCCCAGTTCAGAGCCTGAGTTTTGCTCAAGGGGAAACCCAAACCTCGATTCTGACGTAAACAACTTCCGCTTTCAGCCACTAGCAGAACTTGTAACTAAACTGTAAACTCATACCTGTACCTTGCCAAAATTGCAGCAAACAACACAATAATGACTGCAATTAGACTACATTAACCATATAAATCATTACAAAACAGAAAACTATAAAGTCTATGGCAAACTGACCGATATAAATTCGGTTCATGGCCCATTTTATCGAGGCACTCATGAAAGAAGTAAAATTTCGCTGGATAGATCAATATCTTATCCATATGACCTTAAAAACTAAATTCGCTATTCTCTCTATCGTTCCCATGTTGATGATTGTTGGACTGGCGCTTTTCCTAGATAACCAATCCCAGCAAACCTTAATTCAAGGACAGCTCAACAGTCTGCAAAATGCTTCACAACAAATCAACCAAGTCACTGGCAGCTTATATAACAAACTACCAGAGCAAGAACGCCAAACTATCCTTAATCAACTTAGTCGCGAAATTGAAGGTAATGTCAGCATTGTTTCGGTAAATGAAGCCGATAGCAAAGCCCAATCCATCGCTCGCAGTGGTGGTGGTATTGATGATAGCGGTAAGCAACCTAGAGTTGTGAGTCGGGTTAACGATCAAAATCTGATCACGATTATTCCCCTAGACAGCAAAGAAATTGATGCCTTGCTCGCCAACGATAACCTGCTGGTTTATGGCCTAATGGCGGCACTCTTATTTGTGCTATTTTTGTTCAGCTATTACATTTCAACCTTCGTAGGCGGCGCACTTTATACGACAGTGATGGCATTAAAACGGGCCGCATCGGGTGATTTAACGGGGCGTTTAAACTTCTTCGAAGTAAAAGACGAGTTCAGTATCTTAGCTATCAGCATAGATACCTTAGTAGAACGTCAACATACCTTAGTCAAGCAAATCGCAGAATCGACCGCTAAAATACGCGAAGTTGTATCATCGTTTCGTAGCACTGCGCAGCAAGGTCAATCCTTGGCGGTAAACCAGAGACAACATCTGGACTCCTTAGCGACGGCAATGGAAGAAATGACTGCCGCAGTGAAAGAAGTTGCCCGCAATGCCGAACAATCCTCAGCCGAAACCCAAGAAGCCAATCAACAGGTTAGTGCGGGCGGGAAAGATATTGAAACCACAGTTAAGGCTATCGACGTGTTATCAGATGAAATCTCTGCGGCCTCAAATGCGGTAGGTGTACTCAATGACAACGCCAGTAAAATTGATGAAGTGGTGTCAACCATTAATGCGATTTCCCAGCAAACCAACCTACTGGCCCTCAACGCGGCGATTGAAGCGGCACGCGCAGGTGAACAAGGACGTGGCTTTGCCGTGGTGGCCGATGAGGTACGTACTTTAGCGGGGAGAACTCAGGCCGCAACGGTTGAAATCAAAACCATGATCGAATCACTTCAATCGGGTACTCGCAATCTGACACAAGTGATGTCGCGTACTGTGAATCAAGCCAATGAAGGTAAACAACACGTACTGCAAACGGGTAAAGACTTAGAGTTTATCGCCCACCACAGCAACAAAGTGTTTGAAATGAGTGTACTAATCGCCACCTCGGCCGAAGAGCAATCGGCAGTGGCCAACGAGATTGCGACTAACCTGATGGAAATCCGCAACCAGTCCCACAATGTGGAGCAATCGGCCAACCAGTCAGTTTCAGGTTGCGATGAGCTGCAAGCGACTGCGGGGCAACTGGATCAGTTGATGGTGGGATTAAAAATCTAGTCGAGCATTATTTGATGGAGTTTAAATTCACTTAACACCCAAAATGCACAAGGGAGCGATAATCGCTCCCTTGTTGTTTTCATTCTGACGGTCACTTTCCAATCAACAAGTGTCGTTTCAATTAATAAGTTAATTTTCAATCGATAACGCTACGGCAAAATGAATTCACGTCTGTTAATCCACGTCTTTAAGTGGCCATAGCACGATATGATCTTCAATATCCTTCACGCGTCTTTCATCCACCACCTTGCCTTGGATCGACATACCCGCTAAATGCATCGCTTCTTTGGAGCCTGTGAGCAGCGGATGCCAGCTCGGTAGCTCACGCCCTGCCGCTAGGCGGCGATAGGCACAACTGTCGGGCAACCAAGTTAGCTCATGGATATTATCAATCGTGATCACTGTACATTGGGGGACATAGGTGAAACGGTCACTGTAATGCAGACAGCCTGCCGTTTGATGATCGAGCAAAAGGCAAGCTGCATTGGTGTAATACAAGTCTTCGGTTTCATCATCTATCAACTTGTTTAAACAACATTTACCACAACCGTCACACAGGGATTCCCACTCGGTTGTGCTCATCTGCGCTAATGTTTTACTCTGCCAAAATGCCATGATTAACTGTATCTTCTTAATAAAAAACCCGCTCAATGCGGGCTATTTTACACTAATTTGTCGTCAGATACGCAATGCCACTGAGATTAACGAGTGTGGTTTGACGCGCCTGAGCTCATTAGCAGCGTCTTGATGCTGCCAAGTTAATCTTTGATCCCAAGGCTCAGCTTATGCTCAGCCAATAAATTCACCTGAGGTGGTGGAATTTGTAAATAAAAGCCATTTTCTGCCATTGCTGCTCTGACTTTATGTATATCTGCCATTCCTAACGCGTCGCGCTTAGCGATTGGAAACACCATCACCAACTTTGGCACGCCAAACATTTCCATCAAAGGCACTGGAACATCGTCAAAACAATCTCTTTTCTTCACAAATAAATAAGTATCAGCCTTTCGGCTACTTTTATAAACGGCACATAGCATAAGAATCAAATATCCAATAGTTCAAACTTGCCAGTCAATGGGGCACACTATAACATGGTCGCCTAGTAATTTAATTGTAAAATCAGCGAACCGACTGATGATTTCTGGAGAATAGTGCCGGGATGTCAAAACCTAGCTTAGAGTTAAAAGGCGCTTCTTTTACTCTTTCAGTGCTTCATATTAATAGCAGCGATTTACAAGCTGTCATGACTGAATTAGACAGTAAGTTGGCACAAGCTCCTCAGTTTTTTCTGGGTGCTCCTTTAGTCGTCAATCTGAGTGCCATTCAGCACGACAGCTTGAATTTAAGTGCGTTAAAGGATCTGCTGATCTCACGTCAATTAGTGATTGTTGGTATAACGGGCGCGACAACCGTACTCAGTAAACAAGCAAAAGACTTAGGCCTTGCCATAGTCAAAGCGGGAAAACAGAGCAGTACCCCGCCGCCGGCCCCGCGCCAAACTAAAATAGTGAAGCAAAATATTCGTTCAGGCCAACAAGTCTACGCAAAAAATGGTGATTTAATCATATTTGGTGCGGTAGGCAATGGCGCAGAAGTCATCGCAGATGGTAGCATTCATATCTATGGCGCATTACGAGGGAAAGCCATGGCAGGCGCCGCGGGCGATACCAGCGCCGTTATCATTGCCCACTCTCTGGAGGCCGAACTCGTTTCAATAGCAGGGCAATATTGGCTCGCTGAAAATCTACAACAACATAGCTCAGATAAAAGCGGCTGCATTCGCCTAAACGGTGAGTCGCTTATGGTTGAATCATTGCCCCTCTAAATGGCAGAACAAAGGATAGAGAGAAACATGGCACAAATTATTGTTGTCACTTCAGGTAAAGGCGGCGTAGGTAAAACCACATCGAGTGCTGCAATTGCGACCGGTCTTGCCATGCAAGGACACAAGACAGTCGTTATTGATTTCGATATAGGTTTACGAAACTTAGACTTGATCATGGGTTGCGAGCGTCGTGTTGTTTATGACTTCGTTAATGTGATCAATGGTGAAGCCAATTTAAATCAAGCGCTGATCAAAGATAAACGCTGCGATAAGTTATTCGTTTTACCCGCTTCACAGACCCGTGATAAAGATGCACTGACCAAAGAAGGCGTCGGCCGTGTTCTAGACGATTTGGCCAAAGACTTTGAGTTTATTCTGTGTGACTCTCCCGCTGGGATTGAGCAAGGCGCTATGATGGCATTGTATTTTGCCGATATCGCCATTGTGACCACGAACCCAGAAGTCAGTTCAGTGCGCGACTCAGACCGTATTTTAGGTATGCTGCAAAGCAAATCACGCCGCGCAGAACTGAATCTAGAGCCGATAAAAGAATATTTACTCTTGACTCGTTATTCACCGAGCCGTGTAAAATCGGGCGAAATGTTGAGTGTTGACGATGTTCAAGAAATTCTGGCCATTGAGTTACTCGGCGTTATTCCTGAGTCACAATCTGTACTGAAAGCCTCTAACTCAGGCGTACCTGTGATTATCGACCAAGAAAGTGATGCGGGTTTAGCCTACAGTGATACAGTCGCACGCTTACTGGGTGAAGATGTACCAGTACGCTTTATTACGGAAGAAAAGAAAGGTTTCTTACAACGGATATTTGGTAGCTAATTATGTCTTTACTCGACTATTTCAAAAGCAAGAAAAAGCCTAGCACTGCGGTAATGGCAAAAGAGCGCCTACAGATCATCGTGGCTCATCAACGTGGACAAAGGGACACTCCCGATTATTTCCCACAGATGAAACAAGAGATCATTGCCGTTATTCGCAAATATGTGCCGATTTCTGATGATCAAGTTTCTGTGCAGTTAGATCAAAACGACGCCAACCTGTCGGTACTCGAGCTTAACGTCACTTTGCCTGACAGATAAGTCGATGATACAAAAAATGTCATCTTCAATTGAAGATGACATTTTGGTGTGGATGTTTTTCAGCAATGGATTCAAGTACGAAATATTAAGCACTAGACCTGAAGCTTTGCTAAAGCCTCAGTTGCTAATTCCCCTCGCCAACCGCATAACACTGCCGGTAAATCCCCTTGTTGCTTATCCCAACGCCATTGCAAAAACTCATGGATATGACGTTTAGAACCGAGCATTTCCTGCGGCACATCATGCTTTTCGCATAATTCGACCAAACAGCTTTTAATCGCTTTAAAGGCCGATTTGTAGCCTGATTTTAACGCCAATACATCCACTAACTCGGGTAAATTAACCAAATCCGCAGTTTGTAGCACACGTAATAAATCTTTGCCGTGAATGCGTTTTTCCTGTTCGGTCAAGTCATTGAGCTTAAACAAATCAGCCGAAGTTTTAGGTTGCTTCTTCGCTAATGCAATAAGACCATGATCTTTGATCACAAAACCTAAGGCTAAATCACGGACTAAGGCTTTTTCAAGGCGCCATTTGGCGAGCACTTTAAGGTAAGCCAATTGAATTTCAGTGAGTTGAAAAGCATTTTTCACTTTCAAATAGGCTGTATCAAGATCAGGATCGGCAAGCCTGCCCTGAGTCATCCTTTCCCCTTCCTCGTATAACCAAGCTAAACGCCCTTGGGCGCAGAGTTTCGCTTCCAGTTGAGGATAGAGCTGATACAAATACAGGACGTCATTGGCGGCGTAGCTTAACTGGGCTTCCGTTAAAGGACGACGGATCCAATCTGTACGCGACTCACCTTTATCGATCACTTCACCAAGGCAAGTTTCAACTAACTTGGCATAACCCACACCGTGGCCCATACCACACAAAGAGGCGGCAATTTGGCTATCAAACAAAGGCGTAGGCTGACATTTGCCGTAGTGGGCAAAAACTTCTAAGTCTTCACTGCAGGAATGCACTAGCTTAACGATATTCGGGTCCGATAACAGCGCCCAAAATTGGGCTAAATCAGGTAAAGCGACCGGATCAATCAAAGCTAAGGTTTTACCATCATAGGCTTGGATCAAACCTAACTTGGCATAATAAGTACGAGTACGAACAAACTCGGTATCTAACACGAGTATCTTACTCTGTTTATATTGGGCAACGAGGGCATTAAGGCTTGCTTCATCACTCACATATTGAAACGCTGACAAATTCTTCTCCAGATCCTGTGGGTCAATCACAGTCCATAAAAACAAAAGCCGGCAAATGCCGGCTTCAATCTTACGCGCGCTTAGCTTCGTCTCTAAGCTCTCGTCGCAAGATTTTACCCACGTTGGTTTTAGGTAACTCGTCCCTAAATTCTACCAGCTTCGGCACTTTATATCCCGTTAAATGAATACGGCAGTGCTTAATGATGTCTTCAGCGGTTAAAGATTTATCTTTTGCCACCACAAATACCTTCACTAACTCACCACTGGCGTCGTTTGGCACACCAACGGCAGCCACTTCAATCACTTTTGGATGAAGTGCAACCACTTCTTCGACTTCGTTAGGGAATACGTTAAAGCCTGATACTAAGATCATGTCTTTCTTACGGTCGACAATATAGAAGAAACCTTTCTCATCCATGTAACCAATATCGCCCGTGGCTAACCAGCCGTCAGTGTCGATCACTTTGGCGGTTTCTTCAGGACGTTGCCAATAGCCTTTCATCACCTGAGGACCTTTACCAAAAAGCTCGCCGGTTTCGCCTTGGGCTAATACCTTGCCGTCATCATTACGGATTTGGATCAGTGTCGAAGGGGCAGGAAAACCAATTGAACCGTTATAACCGTCTAAGTTATATGGACAACAGGTTAATAAGGGTGAGGCTTCCGTCAGACCATAACCTTCAAGTAAACGGGTTTTAGTAATGGTTTGCCATTTATCCGCCACGGCTTTTTGTACCGCCATGCCGCCACCGATAGAGAGTTTTAAGCGTGAGAAATCCAACTGGGAAAAATCATCACTGTTCACTAAAGCGTTAAATAAGGTATTTACCCCAGTTAATGCGGTGAAAGGATACTTTTTCAACTCAGCCACAAATCCTGGGATATCACGAGGATTGGTGATGAGTAAATTCTGACTACCTTTGTGCAAAAACAGCAGGCAATTCACGGTCAAGGCGAAGATGTGATACAGCGGCAAGGCCGTTACGACAAACTCACTGCCATCGTTTAAAGCGGGAGAATATGCACCATCGGCCTGCAATACGTTTGCGACAATATTGCCATGGGTCAACATAGCGCCTTTAGAAACCCCAGTGGTGCCACCTGTGTATTGTAAAAACGCTAAATCATCGTTAGTGACTTCAGGTTTGATGTATTGCATGCGACGACCCGTTGATAAGGTATCGCGCATTGATAAGGCATGGGGTAAATCGTATTTTGGCACTAACTTCTTGATGTACTTCACCACAAAGTTCACTAAGGTACGTTTTGGTGCACTTAATTGATCACCTAAACTGGTGATAATCACGCTTTCAACGGGAGTTTGATCGACCACTTCTTCTAAAGTGCGGGCGAAGTTTGACACCACCACAATGGCTTTAGCGCCAGAGTCAATCAACTGATGTTTAAGTTCGCGCGGTGTATAAAGTGGGTTAACGTTAACAACCACCATACCTGCACGCAAAACACCAAACAGTGCAATGGGATACTGCAACAGGTTTGGCATCATCAAGGCGACACGGTCGCCCTTTTCAAGCTTTAATTCATTTTGTAAATACGCAGCGAATGCTCGGCTGCGTTCTTCCAATTTACGATAGGTTAGCGTGGCACCCATGTTGATAAATGCAGGTTGATCTTCATACTTAGCCACCGCTGTCTCGAACATATCGACAAGCGATGAGTATTGTTCCACATTAATTTCAGCAGGCACATCTTCTGGCAAATGATTAATCCAAGGCTGATCCACTACTCTCTCCTAAATCCCCACAACTGCGGAAACAATATCCATACAAGCGTCAAGACTCGATAAATACCGAGTTAAAATACCGGCTTACATTTTATAGTTATTAATTTACTCGTCATAAATCATACGAGCGTTTTAATTTTGATCATCATCACATAAAAAAAACAAAAAACCTAGCGTCTTTTTTATACCCATATAAGCAACCTATTAAACGAATTTGCGGATCAAACGTGCAACGCCTTCGGCATTGTCCATATGCACATGATGATCGCCCTCAATTATGTGCTCAGACAAATGCTTGAACCACGTTCTGGCCTTAGGTATCGCGCTCTGCAACTGGCTAAATCCCTGTTTGCCACAAATTAATAAGGTTTCGACATTGATATCCTGCATCAAGGCATCAACTTGGGCGAAGGTTAATCGTTGGGGTGAATCTAATCTTAATCGAGGATCACTACGCCAACCTATGCCATCACCTTCGGGCTGCATATTACGATCGAGCAACAAACGACACCAAGGTTCGGCAAGTCCTGTTAAATGTGCCCTCGCCCGCACCGCAGTATCTATACTGTCGTAAATCTTTGCCTGCCCATGCTTCTGAGTTAAATACTTCTCATGCTGATAGAAGCTTTTTTTCAATCGCGCCTTAGCTTGCGTTGGCAACTCAGACAAGGGGCTTAACGCTTCAATCAATACCAGCTTGTTAACCTTTTCGGGAAATGTCGCCGTGTAAGCTGAGGCGATTATACCGCCAAGCGAATGCCCAATCATTGCCGCTGGCTTTTGCGGTAATGCCGTTAACAACGCGTCTAAATCATACAAATAATCAATCCAATGCAGCGGATAGTGTCCCGGCCTATGTGCAGAAAAGCCGTGTCCTGGCCAATCAATGGCGAGCACTTGATAATCGAGTAAATGCGCTGCTAAGGGTTCAAAACTGTTGGCGTTATCTAACCAACCATGTAAGGCAAGCAATAAAGGTTTATCCTTCGCCCCCCATAATCGGCCCGCGACCGTAATATGAGGTAATACAAATTCGATTTGATTTTTGGGGGCGAAAGATTGCCACATAATGCCTCTGATGTCAGGTAATTAAGATGATTTTTTGACAAATTTAAGTGTCATACGGTCACTTTCACCGATCGCTTGGTATTTTTCTTTATCGGTATCACCCAAGGCAAAAGAGGGCGGTAGCGTCCAAACACCTTTGGCGTAATCTTTCGTATCTTTGGGGTTCGCATTGATTTCTGCACTTTCAACTAAGGTAAAACCTGCTTTTTTGGCTAAAGCAACCATAGCGGCTTGATCCATATAGCCAGTGCTGAAGTTCATTCCTTCGTTGGCTCTATGCTCTACCACGCCAAAGATACCGCCGTCCTTCAACACTTTATAAGACGCGGCAAACACGTTTTCCAATTGATCTGTTGATGCCCAGTTATGTAGATTTCGGAAGGTTAATACCAGATCAGCACTACCATCAGCGCCTAAATCCATCTTATGTGGAGGATCGAAGGTAACAATCTTAGCATTGCCCATGACGTCTTTATTGGCCGTCATCCACGCAGCATACTTAGTACCCGCGTTCGCGCGATAACGATTTCCGGGAGTATCTGTCGCAGGAGCCGTTTCGAAACTGGCTGCGATATATTGGCCCTCTTTAGCAAGATAAGGCCCTAATATTTCACTGTACCAGCCATTACCCGGCCAGAGTTCAATCACAGTCTGTTTTGGGGTAATGCCAAAAAAAGTTAAGGTTTCAGCGGGATGACGATAAACGTCACGGCTGGCATTTTTGGCCTGACGAAAATCGCTTTTTAAGACTTTATCTAAGCTTTCATCGGCATAGGTAACACTCGAACATAAACCAGCAAGCAGCAGACTGGCAACTAAGGTGACTTTTTTCATTGTAATTCTCCATGGATACCGAAGGCTTAACCTAGCAGCCAATGGCCAAAAATCCAAGGAATAGAAGTCGGAAAACTAAGCTTTAAGCGACATAAGTGGTTATAGCTCAAAGTGATGAGCAAAATCACCTTTACCTAAATCAACAAAGTTCAAAGCAGAAAAACGATGGGGAAAACACTAGACGACTGAGGCATTAAACAAGCTTGAGAACTAACGACTTGCGGCATGATCTACGCGGCGCCACGCAAAATACAAAGCGCAGGCACTGGTTAATAACCATAATCCCACCCAAATCCACGCGGGGATCCAAGAACGCTCGGCCAACATCACTGCATCACCTTGACCATCAAGCCCGAGCAACACAGTCGGACTCGCAAGTGCATTAAGCATGATCATCAAGCCAATAATACGCAAAAACTGAGTCAACATTTTGTTTTGACTGAGTTTAAGCGGTAACAATAAAATAATAGTCAGCACAGCTAAAATCGCTAACGTGAGAATATCCCTGCCCCAAAGCAAGCCGCTTAGCACAACTAAGGCACCTAGCAAGGCAAAACTCACGCGGATCCCCTTTGGCCAAGTCGCTAATAAATAGATTAAATATCCCCAACAGGCTGCACCAAAATACCCAGCAAAGCCAATAAACATCGGCGAGCCACCTTGGCTAAAACAAAATCCGGCGCCGTTCGGAAACAACTGAATATGGCTGACCACGCCTGAGCTTAAAATCGTTGCAATGCCGTGGGACAATTCATGGAAATAGCTTTCAAGCCATTTAAACGGCACGCTCAAATAGGGAATGCGAGTTATCAATAAAGCTAAAACTAACTCGATAATAAACAAACCACGGCTTGGCACACCGCTTGTGGCTAAGCCTGTCAGTTTAGAAGAGGAAAATCGCGAGGTTGAACGGGAAGACGTTTTTTGATGCTCAAGCATACAAGTCCACACCCACCATTTGCTGAATTTCATCGCGTTTGGCGGCATGTTGGGTTTGTAAATATTGGGCAATCGCTTCCTGATGGCCGCGAGTATCTTGCTCATACTCGAGGTGCGCACCAAGCCTTGACTGTAAATTTCCCGCTACGTTTTTACTTTTAGGCTGAGTTTCTAAACTAAGGGTTTCGACGGCATCTTGCTCAATCACTGGGCGTGACGATTCAGGCGCAGTCAGCCCCTGAGCGATAGCGGGTCTATTACTCGCTACAGCATTCGTCAAACTCATTTGATTCACATTAACTTGCATCAAGAAGCCTTAAGTTTGCACTATTCATCGTTAAGCCATTCATCGTAAAGAATGCTTAGTATCAGTTGCCTGAGATTCTATCGCAGATACTCAAGCAAAGAACAGCTTATTCACGGCCGGGTAACTTTTTCCATGTGACTGTATCACGTAAGTACACAGGTTCAAGCTCATCAACCGAGGTTGTCAGTCCTGCTTTGATGCCTGCTTCAGCCAATATCAGCATAGCCTTTGCATCGGGATATTTCACGGCCTCGAGAGCTAAAATCCCCTTGCCGAGTGCCAGCAAATCGGGATAAGCATCAAAACCTGTGCCGCAGCCCACAATTGGCGCTTGAGTATCGAGCTGAAGTTGTACGTCCGCAGGCGCACTGACCACTTCTTTACCGACAAGCGTTGCAATACCGTCAACGGCCACAAACTGGCCCCAATACACTTCCCCCATGCGCGCATCAATGGCGCACAAAACTTGCTCGGCTTGATGCTGGCTAATCGCCATTTGTGCCATTGCCGCTAAGGTTGAAATACCAATCACAGGCAAATCTAACCCCAGTGCCAGACCTTGCGTCATGCTAGTGCAGATACGGATCCCCGTAAAACTGCCAGGGCCTCGTCCGTAAGCAATCGCAGTCACTTTATCTAAGCGAATGCCCGCTTGCTTGAGCACTGAATCGACCATAGGCAGCAGACGTTGACTGTGTTCACGCGGTGCATCGGCAAGTTCAGCATAAATCTGACCTTGGTATTGCAGCGCAGCTGAGCAGGATTCGGTACAAGTGTCTAAGGCAAGAATACAAGCAGAGTGTTCATGTGTTATTGTCATTTCAAAACCGGATTAGCGGGCAAGATTTCGCATCAAATTTACATAATCTGTATTGCGCGAATATGCCATGAGAAAACTGGCGCAAATAATAACATCAAATGCCCGAAAACAAAGGGCTAAGCAAGCAACTCCGCTAAAATAGCGCTCGCATGATATTCAGTCGCAAATCTGGACGAGATGAATTTATGTGATCTAAGTCAATGATCAATAAACTCATTAATGAATATAGCTCGCTTGGGGAAACTTTTTCAACTTTGATTGTCAGAGCAAAAAAGCAAGGGGCGAATTTATCCCTTGCCATTCCCTTAGTATTGTACGATTGCTTTAACCCGCCTTCGATAAGGACATTTCATGTTAAACACGCCTCCATTGCGTCGCTTAAGACGCTTACGTAATTCAGAAGCAATGCGCGATCTGCTGCGCGAAACCCATATTTCGCTGAGCGATCTTATCCATCCCCTGTTCATTGAAGAGCACATCACCCATGCAGTGCCTATCTCCACGCTACCTGGCATCAGCCGTTTACCTGAGAGCGCACTGGCGGATGAAGTTCGCGAGCTTTACGCCCTTGGGATCCGCTATGTAATGCCCTTTGGGATTTCCCACACTAAAGATGATAAGGGCAGCGATACGTGGGACGACAATGGTTTACTCGCCCGTATGGTGCGCACCATTAAAGCTACCGTGCCTGAGATGATGGTAATCCCCGACATTTGTTTTTGTGAATACACAGATCACGGCCATTGCGGCGTCGTACACAATAATGAAGTCTGCAACGACCTCACAGTCGAAAATTTAGTTAAACAATCAGTCACTGCTGCTAGAGCGGGCGCCGATATGTTAGCACCATCGGCCATGATGGACGGTCAAGTGAAAGCCATTCGCCAAGGGCTCGATGCCGCAGGTTTTGAACATGTGGCGATTCTGGCCCACTCAGCAAAATTCGCCTCTTCCTTCTACGGTCCTTTTAGAGCGGCGGTAGATTGTGAACTCAGCGGAAATCGCAAGGGATATCAACTGGATTATGCTAATGGTCGTCAAGCCCTGTTAGAAGCCTCATTAGATGAAGCCGAAGGCGCCGATATCCTGATGGTTAAACCCGGCACACCCTACTTAGATGTGCTCAACCGTTTAAGACAAGAAACCCACTTACCACTCGCCGCCTATCAAGTCGGCGGTGAATATGCGGGCATTAAATTTGCCGCCCTTGCGGGCGCGTTGGATGAGCGTGCGGTGGTGACTGAAACGTTTATCGGCTTAAAGCGGGCGGGTGCAGATTTGATTGTCAGCTATTACACCAAACAATACGCCCAATGGTTAACTGAAAGCCGATAGTTGCGTCGGTAGCTAATCAAAAGTTACGCTAATCGTTAAACCGATAGCTAAGCGGCTTGTTAAGAGAACAACTAGGTTTTGCACTTTAGAAACCCCATAAAAAAACGCCACCTTATATCGGTGGCGTTTTTGTATTTAACATCCTATTCAATTAAGCCTTCTGCAATCTTGCAAACAAGGCTTTCACTTTTTCCACTTTAGGACGCACCACCATCTGACAATAGGGCTGCTCACCGTGTAAAGCGAAGTAGTCGTTGTGATAATTTTCAGCGGGATAAAAAGTATCAAACGCTGAAACTTGGGTCACTATCGGCGCATCAAAAACCTTGGCTGCTGCTAACTGAGTCAGCATAGCGGTAGTTTGCTCTATCTGCTCAGCATTATGGGTAAACACCACGGAACGATATTGTGGCCCCTTATCATTACCTTGACGATTAAGCGTGGTCGGATCATGGCTCTCAAAAAAGACCTGTAATAGCGTCGTAAAATCAATTTCCTCAGGGTTGAACTCGATATGCACAACCTCAGCATGGCCGGTTTGGCCCGAGCAAACAGATTTATAATCGGCATCATGGGCTTCGCCGCCGACATAACCAGAAGTAACATTCACCACGCCCTTTAGGCTTTTAAAAATCGCTTCGACGCACCAAAAACACCCTGCACCAAAAGTCGCAAAGTGATTCGGTGCTGGTTCAACAGCATCATCCATCCCTTTGAAAACCATAGAAACTGAGTTAACACAGTGACGGATATTGTTAGGTGTTAACATTTCACCTTCAAAGACATGCCCCAAGTGACCGCCGCACTGGCTACAAACAATTTCAGTTCTGCGGCCGTCGGCGTCTATGTGGCGGGTTACAGCGCCGGCAATTTCATCATCGAAGGCTGGCCAGCCACAATGGGCATTAAATTTATGCTCAGAACGATACAAGGGGGCATGGCATTTTTTGCATAAATACAAACCCTTAGCATCGTGTTCATAATACTCACCACTAAAGGGGCGTTCAGTGCCTTTCTCTTCGATAACATAGCGTTCAAAATCGGTCAGTTTATTCATATTAATGCCCTTTCGACTCACGTCGTTGTGTATTTCGATATTCTTTGATTAAGAAGCTGATTTATAAGGAAGCCAACATAAGACCCACTCCAAGTAAGATTTCTTGCACTCGGCTTCAAAATGCGGCTGACATCAATCCAATCACAACAAATCTAATGCCCATACTAACGGATTTAGTGACTAAAATCTTACCACTCAAGTAACTACTAATATAAGTGCTCATATTAAGTACTCATATAAGCGACTGCATAAATGACGGAAAATACGGCAGTTGATCCAGATCACAGTCGCTGAGTATTTGCACCCACATCAGCGCACGGCTACACTTGCAGCGGGTCAAATTACAACTAAATATAACAAGTAGAAACCAAAATGAAATTAGAAACCATTGATTACCGCGCTGAAAACAGTGCCCAGCAATTCGTTGAATCACTTCGGGAAACTGGCTTTGGTGTTTTATCTAATCATCCGATTGATAAGCGCTTAGTTGAAGACATCTACACCGAGTGGCAAGCCTTTTTTAATTCAGAAGCCAAAAACGACTATATGTTTAAAAAAGAAACCCACGACGGTTTCTTCCCTGCGTCGATTTCTGAAACCGCCAAAGGCAACACAGTCAAAGACATTAAAGAGTACTACCACGTGTACCCTTGGGGCCGTATCCCCGATTCACTGCGTGCCAATATTCTCGCCTATTACGATAAAGCCAACGCACTGGCTGCAGAACTATTAGAGTGGATCGAAACATACTCACCAGAAGACGTAAAAGCCAAGTTTTCGATGCCATTGCCAGAAATGATCGCCAACAGCCAAAAAACCTTGCTGCGCATTCTGCATTACCCGCCGATGACGGGCAGTGAAGAAATGGGCGCCATTCGCGCCGCGGCACATGAAGATATCAACCTTATCACAGTATTACCTGCTGCCAATGAGCCTGGATTGCAAGTGAAAGCCAAAGATGGCACTTGGTTAGATGTTCCAAGCGATTTTGGCAACATTATTATCAATATCGGTGACATGTTACAGGAAGCCTCTGGCGGCTATTTCCCATCAACGTCACACCGCGTCATCAATCCTGAAGGTACGGATAAAACCAAGTCACGGATCTCTTTGCCGTTATTTTTACATCCAAACCCTGCTGTAGTGCTATCGGATCGTTATACCGCCGACAGTTATCTGATGGAAAGATTGCGCGAACTCGGGGTAATCTAAGCCTTAATTCAGCCTATTAATCCAAGTAACAATCGCAAGAGACAGTTAAGGATTAAGCGATTAAAGCGCCTTAGGGCGCTTTTTTTATGACATTCGCCACCTTCAAGGTAGAATAGCCGTTCTTTAAGTTATTTAGGACAAGGCGTTATCATGGCAATTCAGTGGTATCCGGGGCATATGCACAAGGCACGCAAGGAGATTGAAGAGGCAATGCCTCAGGTCGATCTTGTTATCGAAGTGCTGGACGCGCGTATTCCCTACAGTAGCGAAAACCCCATGGTGGCTCAGCTTCGAGGCGACAAACCTTGTATCAAACTGCTCAATAAATCTGATCTGGCCGATCCAGAGATCACCGCACAATGGATTGAATACTTAGAGCGTGAGCAAGGCGTCAAAGCCACGGCGATCACAACGCTGCAAGCGGCAATGGTGAAAAAAATCCCTGATCTCTGCCGTAAGCTAGTGCCAAGTCGCGATAAAACCGAAAAAGACATTCGCACTATGATCATGGGAATACCCAACGTTGGGAAATCTACCATCATCAATACCTTAGCTGGCCGTGTTATCGCCAAAACCGGTAACGAACCTGCGGTAACCAAAACCCAGCAACGGATCAATTTACGTAACGGTATCGTGCTGTCGGATACCCCAGGTATTTTATGGCCCAAAGTGGATAACGAAGCGAGCAGCTATCGCCTTGCCGTCACTGGTGCCATTAAAGATACGGCGATGGAATATGAAGATGTGGCCCTGTTCGCCGCCAAGTATTTCTTAACCGCTTATCCAAAAGAGATTTGTGAGCGCTATAACTTAAGTGAATTACCAAAGGATGATGTCGCACTTCTCGAGGAAATCGGTCGTAAACGTGGTGCGCTGCGTCCCGGTGGTCGCATCGATATGCACAAGGCATCAGAGTTATTACTGCATGAATATCGCTCGGGGAAAATAGGCTTACTCTCGCTAGAAACACCTGCGATGGCAGAGCTTGAAAAGATTGAAGTCGCCCGTATCATGGCCGAAAAAGAAGCCGAGAAAGAAGCCAAACTGGCAGCAGAGAGACTTAAACGTTCAGGCAAACGTCATAACGACTAGTCAGCCCGCCACTCTGCATTTGGAATATAAGGCGCAGAGTTTGTTAAAGACAAGACGCTGATGACTTTTATATTCCAGCTTATGGCGCTCATTCATCAAGTTTAAAGTTAAAGCCAGTATATTGAATATACTGGCTTTTTTATTATCAGAAACGGAACTTTCGCGTTAAAAAACACTTTACGCCAATGACTTCTGCGTGCCTGATATAAGCTCTCAATATCCGCCAGTCATCATCCTCTTGGCACAATACACCAAGGAGCCATCTTGGATTTGACTGCACAGCAAAGGTGCTTTAGTCGCGGGATAGATCTACCACTTCTTTCAAGTTTTCTAATGGTACCCACCCTGATTCTTCACTGACAGCTTTTATACACCATACCCAGCCATTCAACATTCGTGTGCCAATGAGTTGTCCCCCTTCATGCACATTAAGTTCTCTTGCCGTATAGTCCTCAAGCGCCAGCCCGTTGGAATTTTTTAGGCGCTGAATCACTTGACCAGGAACCCAACCAGCATCTTGCCCTGGCGTAGTGCAAAGGAACCAGAGATCCCAGCCTTCAGGACCTGCATATTTTTCTCCAACGGTAAGAGGATCACCTTTTTTGAACGTAATGGGGTTAGGAAACTCACTTTCATGTGGATTGACAACGATATATTTCTTAGTAGTCATGTATTCAGTTAACCTTTTGATAAATATTAGTAAAAAATTAACTTTATTGGCTTATTAAAGCACGCCTAATTAACGCTCGGTTTGAGTGAAACTTATCAGTTTTCTATCAGACATACTATCCGACAACACACGCATGCACAGTTTTCAAACTAATTATCAGCATAAAAAAACTGTAATATTTTGATTTTAAATACGATGACAATAAACTGCATTATGAGTAGGAAAATGCCCGTTAGCGTAATATGAAGGTATATTCAGTTAGCCAAAAACCGCGCCAATTTGCACGCGGTTTTCAATGGGAATTAACAGCAAGCTAATGAATAATTACAACTTTTTAACTTATTTTAAGGTCTTCCAAAACATGATCTGCTGCCTGGAATGCCAACGCTGCCAAAGTGAGGGTTGGATTACCCGTTGCAACCGTTGGAAACACTCCGCTACCGACTAAAAACAGATTGCTATGATCCCAAGATTGCTGACGAGGATTCACCACCGACGTATCTCTGCAGTCCCCCATTCGATACGTCCCCACAATGTGTCCAGCACCGTAAAACGTAAAATTATGGCCCTGATATTCAAAATTATTCGACGTTACTTGACTCTTATCACCATAAAATACCGGCGCAGGCGGAGCCTTGGTATATTCCCGCGCATCAAGGGCGTCAAAGAGTTTTGTCGAAATATCTTTAGCCGACACGAACGCATTGCGCACATAATCCTCGCGTACACGATAGGTTAATTTGGGGCGAGGCAAACCTAAGTTATCTTTCAGCGTCTCCGACAACTCGACACGGTTTTCCGGATCAGGTAATTGTTCAATTAAATAGCCCATACGAATTTGCCGTGTGTAAATACCATTCAAGGTATTCACCAGTGAGGCACCAAATAAAGCGCTATTCGCAGACATGGCGGGATCAAACCGTAATGGAATCCCCTGCTGATTGACAGAATCCCCATTTAATTGCGAATTATTTTGCCCAAATACAAAATCAGCTAAGGTCGTGAATGGATCGTTCGCAGCCCACTGCCAACCTTCATTACCGATTTCAATACGATAGGCGGCACGGTCTTTACGAAAGGCGCCATCGCGTAAACTTTCGATACCCGCAGTAGATAAAGGCCCTCGAAAACCATAGACAGGATCTTTCGCCAGACCCCAGGCCAAATACATAATGTGATCCATCAAATTACGCCCCACTTGATCGCTATGGTTGGCGACGCCGTTCGGACAGGCTTTATTACGTTTAGACATGAGCAATAATTTTGGCGTCTCAATCGCGTGAGCTGCAATCACATATTTTTTACCCGTAACGGTACCGCCGCCCGTCGCTATCCCCCCGTGAGTTTGATAGGTCACATAATCAATACCAACAACATCCTTTGTGTTTTCATCCACTTGAACATTTGTCGCGACGTGCCGATAAAACACATCAACATTACCGGTTTGCAATGCTCGCCCGAGCGTCACAGTAGCATCGTATTTGGCTTGGATTGGGCAAATAGGAATACAATTTGTATTCCCCGCACATTGACGGCGTTCACCCGGTAATGAATTGCGCCCCTGAGGAGTTGGCGTAACCGACAATTGAATATTGTCATACACCATATCGCTCACCGCTTGTTCATATTGTAGATCGACTAAAGATGAAACAATGCCAGGCATGGGATAATCGTAATTCGCGCCATAAACGCCATCCGGTGAAACATTAAATCCGCGATAGAGCTGATCCATCGCCTCTTTGTCACCGGCGACGCCAATCTCATTGGTCGCCTGTTCATAGTAAGGAACCAGCGCTTGGTAAAATTGTTTTCCACCGGGCCAATCCACGCCCTGCTTATACTGGGTTTGCAACTCAAAATCATTGGGCAATAAATGCAAACTGGTTCCTAGCCAATGCCAAGTTGTGCCGCCGCCAATACGCTCATAGGAACTAGCAAAAGCAAACTTTGCTTCAGGGCTGTCAGGTTTCAAATGTTCAGGCTGCGGCGTGTAGTCGAAATAACATTGCTTTGGATTACGCCATGCGCCAATTTGCAACACGGTATAACGCGGCACATTTTCCTTCGCAGGATCAGGCAGCCCGAGTGGATTATCCGCCGTCGATGCCGCTGGATTTTGCGTGGTTGGAGGATAAGGTGACTCAGGTGTTTTAGCATTGGCTTTAAAAAAGGTTTCCATGTAACCACTGCGGTCAACAGGCACTTCCTGCCCTGCTTCGAGGATTAATACTTTTTTCCCCGCCATCCCCAGTTGATAAGCCATGATAGAACCGGCAATACCTGATCCCACAATAATGACATCGTAATTGGTTTGAGTGCTCATACAGCACCTCCTTGATGACCCGTATATGCCGACAGTGCAGCGGGTGTTTTTGCCCAATAGCCATAGCGATAATTTGAATCCCCCATCGGATGAGCCTGCATAACTTGCCAAACTAGACCTGTGGTATAACTTTTTGCCGAAATCATATCGCTAACCGTGGTTTCCGGCTCTGTATCCGTCGCGGGAATAATGGTTGGCCATGCACCTGAGTACCACATAAAAATCAATTTACGACAGGCCAACACAAAATTAGCCCCGTTGTCTGGCGCCAGCATTTGCGTGCCAATTTGTTGATCTGATAATTGCTGCGCTTTTAACGCCGCAAATTTTTGCAGAATAGTTGTAACTAAAGTTAGGTCCTTCGATTCTTCGGTTATTTTTTGCGTAAACACGGCTAAGTATTCGGATTTAATATCCACGGGATCCAATGTCGGGGCAATAATACTGGTAGCAAAGCCGGTTAATACCGCGCTCAAACCAATAAAATTATTCATAGTATCGGCAGTCGCGCCTGTAATATCAGTCATGATGAGTTCCTTTCGTAAATTATTGCGCGCGTTGCAGCAAGTAAGTGAAATCAGCAAAATTACCGTTAGTGGTTGCCGCATTATTGTGACAAGCCATACAGCTACTTGATGTTTGCTTTACCGAACCTTGGATATAAGTTTCGAGCGTGGTGTTCGCTAAAAATGAGGGAGCAGGCACGCCCGTTGGATCGGTGGGATTTTTAGCATCGGTAGGCCATTGCGTACTGACCAATTCGTAATTCATCCATACCGATCCCGGCACTACAGCGTCGAGTGCAGCGTGATAACTGGCATTTAAGGCTTTAGCGTCGGCAGTGATAGGAATGACGCGTTCCACTTGAGTTGGTTTAGTGTGCGGGTTTGCCGGATCCCACGGGCGTGCTGGTGGTTCATTCACTTTGCAGTCAGTACATTTAGCATCGTAAAAATTATATGCCGACAATGATGCTGACTCACCTTGGGTTGGCGCGTTAGCGACATGCTCAAAGGTAGACCAAATCCATTGTGGTTCACCCATGGTTTTGTGAGCAATGTGAAACCCCACTAGACCGACTTGTTCAAGCGCACACGCGGGCTTGACCCCGTGTTGCTCTTCGGGATTGTTATAAACAAGCGCGTAAGTTGTATAGTAATTCGTCGAATCAAACTTGCCGCCCATTTTTATCCATGAGGCTTTAAGCATGATAGAACCTACCTGCCCGGTTTTACTGTCGCTCGCGGTAAAGTCGACATCGGCAGTAAACTGTTTCTGACCTTTTTTACTGTAGAGGTTATTGTCCAAAATAAAATTGAACATGGTTTCATTGGTTAATATTTCATAACGGGTATAAAGCCCGTTTTGATCAATCAATGGACCCGTTGTAAAAGGCTCACCACTTTCATCCAACACATTCGGGGTCTTCCCTACTTGCGTTAAATAAATAGTCCCTTCAGGAATGGACTTTGGATCAATACTTTTGCAAACATCCGGCACATTATTGGACTGATCCCACCCAGGTGGTTTTACGCCATCGGGTAAAAAAATCTCCCGGCTTTCCTTCCAATGCAGCCACACGACTGGCTGGTTAGTTTTTTGCCCAATGGTAGACATAGTATTGGGTGTGCCATCGGCATTTGCTGGCCAGTTAAGTGCAATAAACGATTGCCAAGAAAAATCATCAAAATCATGTTGCAGGCTTTCGAGTGAGACCGGGGATTTTGCTGTGATTTCCAGCGGCATAACAGGGCTTAACGTGGGTAGCGTTATAGCTGCTTTTGTCTCTACTGGTGCTTCTGCATGTACAGCAGCACTCATACACAAAAAAAGCGTACTATAGCTAAAAGATTTGATAGACATGAAATTAACTCTCCTTGTTATTGGGATTTATTCAATGCTTAAAACGTTTACAACTCCACTTTCTTTAACGACTTAAAATCAGGGCTTTCACAACACCCGCCACTGCAGGCGTGATGGCACGATACAAATAGCGTACAAGACTTGACCTCAACCAAATCCCAATAAATGGGTTTCGATATTTAAATTGAAGTTTGCTGTTTTGATCGCAGTCTCTGGCTTACTGAGCCAGTCTGAACAGATTGATTGATACGGATAAATATTAACGTCTTTCATTGAAATTCCTTTTCATGATTGCGTTTTATCACGATACCTTGAGCCTAGATAATCCATTGAGGATCACCTCACATGAAACCTAGTTATCTCAGTGGAAGGGTTAAGCACTCCTGTGTTCCCGTAGTGAAAATAATTCTATGCTGCAGAAAGAAAAGTAACCTTCTGAAAATATTCCATGTTAAAAGATTGTTTACGTTTCACTTATTGTCAAGCGTGAGGCAGGAGGTTTATTTTATTTGCAAAAAAGCCCGCCGCACGACGATAACAGCAGTAAAAGCATAATGTGATATCAAGAGTTCAACATTGATCTGAAGTCTGCGAGGACCAAGCGTGGACAGTGCTCCAATACTGACTAAGCGATCGTAGAATCGGTCGCAGCTACGCGCGACCTATTCTTATTTGGTTGCCATTGATTCAACAATATCTGTTAACGTTTGGAAGATTTCGACTCATTTTCATCATTAGATTCTGTAAAGAGTCACTCAGCATCTGATTATATGGCCCTGCTAATGACTTTATAAACACTTTGACTGAAACAGAACACAACCGGTTCTTACTGTTGAAACAGGAAATCTATTTTCTTGTACTGACGAAAACTCTAAGATTAAAAATGATGCCATTTGGGGATGCTTTGACCTACTTAGGTAGCCCTGTGAAATATGATCATATCGTTCCACTTGCTTCCCACAATTGAGCCGCAGTGTACCTTCACAAACTTGTTATTCACCGATGTTTGTGCCCATAACCAATACATTTATACCTTTATAATTCACTTGTTCTATAGGCTTAAACCCATGATGTAAGTACAAACCTCCAGTTAAATCTTCTGTTTGAAGATATAATTTTTTCACGCCTATTTTATGTGCTAGCGATATTATCTCTTTCACAAGTTTTGAGGCGACACCCTGTCCCCTAGCCTGCTGAGTGACGTAAACACCACCAAGCCAAAATTCAAATTCTGGGTAAATGTCCATTTCTCGAATTTTTAGCTCTGCTGAGCCTGCAAGAACACCATTTACTTTTCCAATGATCAGAATAGGCGCAGTATCTCGATTTATTGATGCAGAGACTTTTTCAACGACTTCCTCCTTGGTATAACTACCATTGTCTTGGCACCATTCGTTGAAATACCAACTCGCTACCGTGTCTATCGCAGAGGGATTATCGGCAAGTAATGAAATTTCCATATATGTCCTTAGATGTACAACGATTTGATTTTCTTTATGAACAACATCTTACCAACTTAACCTTGCAAGGCAAGCAGCCCACAACCATTGATGTTTGTAGTCAAACTATACTGATATCTATTAATGACTTTATGATGATGTTTACTTTGCTGTGGCTTTATTGAAAGTTCGGACTGGCATGACTTCTAGGTTGAAAGTAACCTCATCACATTAGCTTTTTTATAGCCACAACTTTAATCGCTTCTGTTGCTAAACCAGCTAGCTGTTTTGAAACTTCACGACCTTTGTAAATTGACGTTGTGTCTTTTGCGATTGGAACAGAATAATGAATATCGTGAGCAAGATTATTTAGATACTCGCGGCCACCACCTTCATAATTTTGCAGTTCCTGACCATTGAGCTGGATCATATAGCTATAGCCAAATGCACTCATGTTGCAATTTGCATTCAAGTACAAGCGACCTTCATGCTCCAAAAAGAACCATACTCGGTTTTCAGAATCCATTACTTTCATCGTCATCTCGCATAAGGGGATTTACCCGAACTTATCATAAAACCCAAACCGTAAATGGAAATACGCATCTCAACGGAACTTTTCGGTTAATTGATCTAATAAAGCTTCCATACTCTGCTCGAGGAGATCGAGCACTAGTTCAAAACCCTGTGCGCCGCCATAGTAAGGATCTGGTACTTCCGTTATTTGCGTATCAACATAGGACAACATTAACTGTAACTTGTGTTGATACTCAACCGGACAACGGCTAAGCAGATCCGCCAAATTGGCATTATCCGCAGCTAGAATTAAATCAAAATGCTCAAAATCAGCATTCACCACCTGCCGTGCCCGCATGCCCTCGAAACTAAAACCCCGCTTTTTACCAGCCTCAATAGCGCGGCTATCGGGCTTATCCCCTTGGTGATAACCAATAGTACCCGCCGAATCCACCTCAATATTAAGCCTGCGCTCAGCAATCTTAAAACGACAAACCGCCTCTGCCGTCGGTGAGCGACAAATATTACCCATACAAACCATCAATATTCGCCGTACACTTTGATTTTTTAACATGAATACCTCATAGCTTAGTATTATCAATAATTTATCTAATGTGCTTAAACCTAGATGTAAACTTAATATGATAAGCAGCTTAATACATTAATTATTTACCTATAAATACAAAATGTTAAACCTAGAAATACAAAATATTCTTACGCCAAACCATTATCAGAAATAAAATGCGCGCTACGATCCGAAAGTTAAGGGTGTCACCTCAGCTAAAATATTCCCCTTGAGCCATATACATACCAAGCACGCACAAAATTTAACCTAACCCGTAAAATATACGATAAACAGCACAGAAACAAATTAGCCTCCTTGCTAAGGATTTTTTATCGACTAGGTTTATATGTCAGAGTACGGTTTAAAATAAAACTGAATGTTCACCGCATACTCGCTCAAATAAAAAATACACCACAAAGTACAAGAAGAGGAAAAGTAAAATGGATTTTATTGAACGAATCGATGTTCTATCAAAACGCATCCCTCAAATTGCTAATAGCCTTCAAACTGAGGAAGCGACTAAGAATGCCTTAGTCATGCCATTTTTGCATACAGTTCTAGGATATGATGTTTTTAATCCTAGCGAAGTTGTCCCAGAATTTACGGCAGATACTATAGGTAAAAAAGGTGAGAAAGTTGACTACGCATTAATTAAGGAAGGTGAAGTGCAAATCCTTATTGAATGCAAAAAGTACAATGAAAAGCTGTCCATAAAGCATGCGTCACAACTATTTCGTTATTTTTCTGTCACCAACGCACGCTTAGCTATTCTTACAAACGGTACTGAATATCAATTTTATACCGATCTAGATGCTCCTAACAAAATGGATGAAAAACCATTTCTGATCTTAGATCTTGAAAATATTGATGAACACTTAATTCCTGAAGTTAAAAAGCTGACTAAAAACTCGTTCGACGTTAACTCAATAGTCAGCGCGGCAGGAGAACTAAAATACTTGAGTCAGATAAAACGTATTATTAGTGAGCAATTTAAAGAACCTGAAGAAGAGTTTATTCGCTTTTGTGCCTCAAGGGCTTATGATGGGGTTCTTACACCTAAAGTAAAACATCAATTTGCTGAAATTACTCATAAAGCACTAAGACAATTTCTCAACGACAGCATTAATGAACGTTTAAAATCCGCTATTGGCAATGATAAACCAACTGATGAAAACAAAAATTTAATCGATACCCCAATCCCATCCAATGATGAAAAAATTAAAGTAGTTACTACTGAAGAAGAAATTGACGGTTTCAATGTGATAAAAGCTATATTGAGGCAAAAAATAGAAGTTAATCGAATCATCGCAAGGGATACCCAAAGTTACTTTGGCATACTATTGGATGATAATAACCGAAAACCCTTATGCCGCTTACACTTCAATGCTAAACAAAAGTATCTAGGATTAGTGGATGAAAATAAAAATGAAACTCGTCATCCTATTAACTCTGTAGATGATATTTTTAATTTCAGTGAACAACTATTATCGACAGTCGCCTATTACGAATAACACTATCAAAATATCAATTGCGCATTACTCAGCGTAAAGACTAATGCGCAATTTGATTTACTAGGTACGGCTACTCAGTTTCAACATCGGTTCTTACCCGTAAAAAACTGGCAAACCGCGGTAAACCGTTAACGGTAAGACCAAGATATTTATAGGTAATGATAGTGCCCACTGCGGGGGGATGTTGGCGCTCTGCGAGACTAAAACCTGTGCCAATACTAAAAATTCGGCCGTCTGGCGTTTGCACTTTTAATGCGCCCATCTGCCCTGCAAATTGACCTTTACCAGGGATATAAGCGATAACAGTAGCTTCAGCATCATAATAAGGTTTTAGCTTCATCAAATGAGGATTGCGGCCACTGATATAAGTCGCGGAACTGCGATGCAGCATCAAGCCTTCGGCGCCTTTTGCAACTAAGGCATCGAGTTTTTGATACAGGGCTTCAAGGCTTTCTACTTGGAACTGCACTATGACTTCAAGATAATTCGATTTGCCACTCAGTTCAGTCAGCGCAAATTGATAGCGATGCTGAAAGTCGCCACCCGCCTTGGGGACATCGAACACCATAAATCGCACTTTGCGCCAATCATCATCCTTAGCTGAGGTTTGTCGAACAAGACTGGACATTGCTTCAAACTGACCTCGCCCAAGCCATAATTCACCATCGAGGGGATAATTCGGAAAATTCGCAGTAAACCAAATGGGTGTGGCAATGGTATTCCCCTGCCGAGTAAATAATTCCTTGCCATTCCAGTAACCTCGAACCCCGTCGAGTTTCTCACTAATCAAAAAATTTTGAACATTAATATCTTGCGAAGTTCGAGTCGCATCAAACTCGGTAGCAAGTTGTATGGCAGGTGGTGAGGTTTGTGCGTTAACCGAAAGAGTTAAACCGCAAAGTAAAAGCAAGCTGAGCTTAAAAATACTAAAACGGATGAACTGATTAAATGTTAAATTTCGTAACGGGTTAGTATGAGTCATTCCCTTGCCCACGCTGCAATATATCCTTCATCAAGCTTAGGCCGCACGGCTAAAGTTGCACTAAAATAACCGCAAAAGTCACTAAGTTAACAACGAATGTTGATGATCAAATTTGCTCAGTTAATTGTTTATGCACTTTTCATCTCAGGCTATACTGCGGCCAAATTTATGACTCAGTCAAATGTTAACAAAGACAACAGTAGGATTTATCCACCCTGTTTTGAATGAGCAGAACCTCAGCGCTTTGTCGCTAACGTCAATTGGAAACACTATGAAACCAGCCAATAATCACGGTATTAAGCGCATATTCAGAGCGACGGGATTTTCGATGAAGGGCCTAAAGGCCGCTTGGATCCACGAAGCCGCCTTCAGACAGGAATTAATCTTGACGATAGTCATGTTACCCGTAGCCTTATGGGTTGATATCAGCACTATTGAACGCCTTATGCTGATTTTCACGTTGTTTATCGTGTTGATTGTTGAGCTATTAAACTCGGCGATTGAAGCTGTGGTTGACCGTGTCGGCAGTGAAATACACCCGTTAAGTGGCCAAGCCAAGGACATTGCCTCGGCTGCCGTCTTTATGAGTCTTGCACTTTGTGGATTAACTTGGCTGGTTGTATTAACGCCGCTAGTGCTTTAATTCTTAGTTTCTAAACCGTCGCATGAACAACCATTGAGCCATCGTCCCTTAAAAAGTCGATGGCTTGTTTGATCTGGGCTAAGCGGTCATTCTCAGCCCAATACGCAAGATACACATTTCGTGAAATGGCATTCGCGCCGCTGACGAGATGCAATTCGCCGCCGCGCAATGCATGTTGCACTAGATGCTCAGGTAAAAATGCGCAGCCGCCATTATTCAAGATGAAATCTAACGCAATACGTGCTGAACTCGTGTGCAGCGTTGGCACAGGCAGCGAGGCATATTCCTGCGCGTGAACAATATTGAACGCCGTACCCCAATCGACTTTTACATATTGCCCCGGCACAACCGCTTTTACCGTTTGACCTTTTAAGCTCGACACCAACAACAAATTAATTTGCCCCAGTTGCACTATCTCAAATTGATCAAGCTTTGGCGGATCGAATGAAATCGCAATATCGAGGGTACGGTCCATTAGCTGACGCGTCATTGCATTCGCGGGTAGCACTTCGGTGCGCAACGCCACGCCAGGTAAACCGACATGCAATCCCTGTAAATAACCTTGCAAATAAGCGTCCCAAATATTCGGCCCTGCACCAATGGCAAGCTGTGTTGTCTGTAACTGGCTGAGGGAAACATCTTGCTTAGCCCGCTCCCATGCTGTTAACACCGCTTCGGCATGACCAAGCATACGTTCGCCTGCTGGCGTGGGCTGAATATTATTACGTTGCCGTTCAAATAAGGCGACACCCAAAATGCTCTCAAGCTGTTTCACCCTAAAGCTCACAGCGCTTCGGGTGAGGTAAAGATTCTCAGCCGCTTTACCAAAATGGCGAGTACGGGAGACTTCGAGAAAGGTTTTTAGTAAATCGGTATCCATAAAAATTCTTGACCAACATAGGCAAATTTTTTTGATTTATAAATCAATAATACTAGCCAATACTCCAGTTGCAAATCTTTGTATATCAAAAACTAGAGGGTATCTGCCATGTCTGAACAGTCTTTTTTTAACGCTAACAAGGGTTCTGAGACGTTTAACGGCTCAGTTGCTGCCAGTTTTGTCTCTCAAAAACGTTTCTACGACGATGCTAATTTCCCCAAAGGCTTTAAACGAAGCGGCGATTTTACCAATAAAGAAGCTGAACTCCTTGAATTGCATGGTCATGCGATGAAGAATTTAGCGGAAGGAAAAACGCTGCCTTGCACCTCTGATGAAGCCCAATTTGTGGAAGTCGCCAAAGGAAATATCGCCCCCAGTAGCTTGTTAGAGCAGATCTGGGTAAAGTATCGCAGGCTCGCCATGGGGAAACCCTTTTATGCCGTGGTTGGTACAGTGCATTTGCCTGCAACCAAGCCCGAGATAGAAATAGAGGCTGAGGCTGTATTTGATATTGAAGATGATGTTCAGGATGAACCTGAACCCGAGGATAAAGAATGAAGATTAAGGTTTGCTACTAAATGCGTGGTTGGATTTTATATAAAGAAACCGCGACTCAGCTAAAACCTGAATGGTATGAAATTGAGCGTCTACTGGCGGCAGCAAAAGCCGATAACATAGAGTTGGAAGTTTACGCACCTGATGAATTTGATCTGACTGTCACCAGAGAAGATAACAAGAGTATTTTATTGAATGGGCAAGCCGTCGAGCTGCCCGATTTTATCATTCCGCGAATGGGCTCAGGCACGACCTACTTTGCTTTAGCCATTATTCGTCACTTAGAAAGATTAGGGGTATATTGCCTCAATCCATCTAAAGCCATTGAAATCGTTAAAGACAAGTTATTCTCCCAACAATTGTTGGCCGAGAAAAATCTGCCTACGCCTAAAACCATGTTGGTTAAGTTCCCCGTCGATATCGCCCTCGTAGAACGTCATCTCGGTTTTCCTGTGGTGATAAAAACACTTTCTGGCTCACAGGGCAGTGGTGTGTTTTTATCCCATAAGGCGCGTGAATTTGACGATTTAATGCAGTTGATTGAGGCGACCAATAAAAACGCTAACATCATTCTGCAAGAGTTTATCGCTAACAGTCATGGGCGCGATCTACGCGTATTCACTATTGGTGGTCGTGTGGCGGGTTGCTATGAAAGACGTGGTCAAGAAGACAGCTTCAAAGCCAATGTCAGTGCCGGTGGTTCAGCGCGTCCATTTCAGATCACTCCTGAAATTGAATGGCTTGCCACCCAAACAGCCAATATCCTCGATCTTGATGTTGCAGGTATCGATTTATTGTTTGATAACGGCCATTACAAAATTTGTGAGGCTAACTCATCTCCAGGGTTTGAGGGCTTAGAGTCCTGTTTGAATGTGGATATTGCCGCGCAAATTTTGCATTTTATTCGCATCCGTTTAGGCATGTTTAATAAAGATGAACCAAGTAGCCCAAAAATCGTGGCTGATAGCGTAGAGGCTGAGACTTCTACCCCGTCACCTCTATCGTCCTCTATCGAGACGAAATAGAAGTACTAGGACATATCAATATCTAGCGGGATCGTACCGCTAGATATTCTCAATATCGATGATTCTCCACCATGTTTGTGTCTATATCCATTTGTATCTCGCCCCATCCAACACAACAATCCTAAAGCCGTTCAGGAAGCACTTGCCCTTAGTCTTTCAATCCACAATTGATGTGATCGCTCACTCAAATTTCATTCAACCTCACGAGAACCAGCTCTACTTTTGTTTTGAATCACAATTTTTTGCATTTTTTAAAACATTTTGTTCACATTAAAAAATTTGCTGTTAAACTCCAAATGTTGTTTTTTTATGGCACTAAATTCTGACCTTATCGCTAAACATAATAAGAATAATGCAGGAGTCACTCCTTAACATGTCGATCCGCCTATTACCCCTAATCATAGCGTCACTGCTCAGCACTCAAGTGCAAGCCGATGATTTTACTATTCAGTTAGGCGGCTTTTATTCGCAATCAGACACCAATATGGAAGTCACTAACCCTATTTCGGGTAATAATTTCACTTTAGATTATGAGTCCGATCTACAACTTGCAGAAAACGAATTTTTACCCTTTATCGAGTTAAATTATCACTTTAACGAACGGCACAATATCTACCTAGACTGGAAACAGCTTCATCGTAACGCCGAAACCCAAGCCTTAACCAAACCCTTCCAGCTCGAGATTAACGACACCATTTACGATATCAAAGCAGGCGGTAATCTAAATTCAACTTTAAACATTGATGTACTGCGCTTCGGCTATGGCTATGATGTATTTCAAGGCAGTAACTATGATGTCGGTCTATCACTTGGTTTACATACTATGTTTATCAAGACAGGTTTTGAAGGGGTGATTGGTGTTTGCGCTTCATCGGAATTACTCAATAATGTCTGCGGTAGCCAAGCAATTCCGCGCATTGTTGACGAAAATGTCACTGCACCACTGCCCGATATTGGCATATATGGTCAGTATGAATTTGTTCCCGGTTGGCAAATCACCAGCCATGCACAGTATTTTTACATCAAACTCAATGATGTCAAAGGCGAACTGGTTGATATTAAAGTGGGGGTTAATGCACAAATCACCCCAAACTGGCGTATGAGCGTGGCCTATAACTACTATAAAGTTGACGTTGATATCGCCCAAAATTCGCCGAATAAAGATACTCAAATCGCCGATTACAACATCTATTACAATTTTATTGGCCCTATGCTTTCTATCAGCTATTCCTTTTAATTCAATAAAAATCTCTTCCCATATTGTATTAAACACCCCTTCTAGCTCAAACAGTTGCCCGACCTCTGGCCCAAAATTAGTGCTAAAAAATAAGGGCGCCTACTGGACGCCCTCATGATCCAACCCATTAAACCTATTTACGGCCATCCTGCTCACGTTTGGCTTTAAAGTCTGATGATTCAAGCCAATGGGGCCAATCTGAACCATTCGCTAAGGTGGTTATCATACTGGCGATCAAGTCTAGGTCTTGACTCACGCCCTCCAACGTCCAATTTGGATCATAATCATCGGCTCCTTGGTGATATTTATGCGCAATATAGTCAGGATCTGTATCCCCAAGACTCATAAATAACAATCCTGGTACACCTTGTTGGGCCAGCGCAAAATGGTCTGATCTAAACATCAATCCATTCTGTGGTCTTGGATCCGCTTTTACCGAACGGTCTTGGGCTTTGGCGGCTTTATCTAAGTATTGCTCCAACTCAGATACCCCTTCCCCATAGCGCAAAATGTAATCAACGCCTTTATTTACATTCATGCCATCGATATTTAAAAAGGCGACGATATTTTTGGTTGGCACACTGGGATGCTGAGCAAAATGCTGTGCACCAATCAGGCCCGTTTCTTCTGCAGTAAAGGCACTGAAGAGCACCGAGCGATCCAGTGGCGCCGTGCTAGCTTGCTGTTTGAAGTAACGCGCTAACGCTAAAACCCCCGCCACACCGCTGGCATTATCGACCGCTCCGTTTAAAATCTCTGACTTACCGTCTTCAATCACAGTGCCAAGGTGATCCCAATGGGCATGCATCATCACCACTTCCTCGGGGCGCGTTTTACCGGGCAGTAAAGCCGCAACGTTATGGGACTCGGCGCGTTCAATTTTATTGTTTAACGTGAGCTGCGCGCTCAGCTTAAGTGGGATAGCCTTAAAGTTTGGCTTGGCTGCTTGCCGTTTTAAGTTATCGAAATCCAATCCCGCTTTGGCAAAGATTTTTTGTGCGGTTTCGTGCTGAACCCAGCCCATCACGCCCACTTGACCTTGGTTATTATTGGCATCGACCAGAGTAAACTTAGTGCCCGTGTTGGAGTTTTGCACCACTCCCCAGCCATAGGCGGCAGGCGCTGTTTCGTGAACAATAAACACGGCCTCAGCGCCTTGACGCGCCGCTTCCTCATATTTATAAGTCCAGCGACCATAATAGGTCATAGCATTGCCTTTAAATATTGTTGGATCTTGGGTCGCAAAGCCGGGGTCATTCACGAGTACGATGACCGTTTTGCCTTTTACATCTAACCCTTGATAATCATTCCAGCCATGTTCGGGTGCATTGATACCATAGCCAACAAATACCACATCGCTTTTATTCAAGCTGATTTTTTCGGCGATTCTTTGGGTTCTCGCGGTAAATTCACTGCCATTGGCAAATTTAAGTCCGCCGATATCAAGCTGCATGTTTTGATCGGCACTAATTTGCGCCAAAGGAACCGCCTGTAAATAGCTATCGCCAAATCCGGGTTTGAGACCCATATCTTTAAATGCTGTCACTAAATAGTCTAAAGTTAAGGTCTCACCTTCAGATAAGGGCGCGCGTCCCCCAAAAGCATCGCTCGCTAAGGTTTTCACATCGGTTCGGTATTGCACGAGATCGAGACTTTTCACAAATGCCGTTTCAGCAAAGACAGGTAATGAGATAGTGGCCAACAGACTTGTGGTTATGATTAAATTTTTCACAACTTTCTCCCAAGTTATTATCATTATTTGGTTTTAAGGATAGACTTTACCATATCATCTTTAATTTATGATGGAAGTCTTAGCGCAAACGGAGTCGCTGCATCCAAGAGTAAACGGTAATCATGTCTCCATCTGACCGATATTCTTGTCGTTGACCTCAATCTGACTGCAACAGAATAAAAAATAGCGAAAATTTTAAAATATCCGTGCATTTTCATTAAGTAAGGTAACAATATGTCGCTAGAGTTATTACAAGCCGCTGCACTGAACCTCAAAAAAGCAGTGCCTCTGATGCTCAAACATAAAATTCCGACTACACCCGTTAACTATGCGCTTTGGTACACTTATGTTGGTGAACAAAATCCCGAATTAAATCAACAACTCGATACTGTAATTGCCCAATACAACACTTGCCCTCCTGTCAGTAGCGAAATCTTGTATCGCCAATATGTTGCCGACCCAGTTGAACTCGATGTCAGAGAAATGCGCCAAAATCTGGATGCTATGGTGACTGAGCTTTCCCAATCACTCAAAGATACCAATCTAGATGCCAATGACTTCCAGTCGCGTATCGAAAGTAATTTTGAAAAGCTCAACCGCATCGAAGACGAAGGCTTTAGCGTCGAACAAGTACTCGATCTGGTCCGCAGCTTAGTGAAAGAGTCGGACAATATTCGCTCGAGCACAGAGTTCTTTACCGGTCAGCTGCAGAAGGCTCAAACCGAAATAGACGCACTAAAGAAAAAACTTGAACAAACAGAAAAAGACGTTCTCTACGATGCACTGACGGGCTGCTTTAATCGCCGCGCCTTTGACACTGATTTTGCAGGAATGATAGCCCAAGCCCCCTTAGGCACTTGTGTGATCTTGGCCGATATCGACCATTTTAAAGTGTTTAACGACACCTATGGCCACCAGCTCGGCGACCAAGTGTTACGCGCCGTGGCGAAACGACTACAGGAATCCTGCCGCGATGGCACGAAACTGTATCGTTTTGGCGGTGAAGAATTTGCGATTATTGTCCCTAAAAGTCAGCTACGTATCGCAAGGCAACTGGCCGAAGCTATGCGCCGTGGACTCGAAAAACTCAGTTTAAAAGACAGACGCAAAGACGAACGCATCAATAATATCAGTGCTTCCTTTGGCGTCGCCCAATGGCAAGAAAAACAAACGGGTATGCAATTGATTGAAGCGGCAGACAAATTACTTTATGAAGCCAAACGCTTAGGACGAAATCGTGTGCTGCCTATCAGTAACTGATGGTTATAACTTAGCCTGAAGCCGATAATTCAGCTTCAGGCTAAGATGATTAACAAAGGAGCATTTTTTTGAAAGCTACATGAAGGATTTAAATGAGATTTCAGATTAATGTTTGAAACTGCGAGAAACAATTCCAATATTCCCTTGCACGCCACTCCCTATTGAAACGGATACATTCGTACCGTGTGTTTCCATCGACTCATTTTCGACGGGAATCGCCTGCACCACAAACCGCAGTTCAGCACCACCTTGAAGTGAATCGAAGGGATAACACGTAATTAACGTTAAGCGATTATCATCGGATGGCACCATAAATTGAGTTTCTGTTTCATGTACTACCTGAGTCGCCACCACTTCATAAATAATGTGATTGCCTTTAAGCGTTTGTAACGATAATCGACGCCCCACCGCCATGCCATTGAGTATCGCAAAATGCGTGTCCCTGTGGCCAGCAATCACAGTATTGCCTTTTTGCCCCGCTGGCGCACTGGACAACACCAGACTCGGACCAAAGGCCAAATTTCGCCCAGAAGCCCCCGCAAGAACATATAAACTGTCATTAAGCTCTGCTTCAATATTGTTGTTAGCCGCCACTTGCTCACGATGAATAGACAGCTTTGCCACGGGATAGGTATCCGCCCATGACCAAGGTTTATGGGATTGGCCATCAGCCAAGGTTTTAGTCCACGCCTGTTCAATCAAATACTGGGCAAAGTGTGCTTTAGCTTGCATATAGAGTCCCTTTCCTAACAATGTTGCGCCAATTAAAAATAATCCCACCACTAAAAATCGCTGTGTTCTGCTTTTGCTCATCGCGCTTAACTCATCGTTCACTGGTAAGTGCCACCAAGGCAGCCTTCTCTTCCCGTCTTTGTCGAAGAATCGATCCCGTAAGAATCAAAGCGAGTAGCAAGGTCAGCGCACCTAATAACATATCCAAACGGCTTGACGTCGCGGTTTGCGGCAAGGCTCCAAAAGGTTGCCAACCTAAGGGCAAGTGCTGACGAACCACGGCATCACGGCTCATTGCAGTTGAATCAATTGGGGTTAAGTCCACCGCCACTAAGCTGGTATAGGCGCTGACTAAGTGATAATTCATTGATAAGGCCGTCACTTGCTGTTTGACCTTGTCATCATTCGCGCCATTTTTACTCAACTCCAATGCACCAATCTGTTTACGCGCCCACAGTAAGTCTAAACCTGCACCTTGATGGGTCATCAATCCTGCGGAGTTATCCTGCAGCGAGAGCGACTGTTGCCAGTTTTGATGCCCTTGCCGTCCTGAAATCACTAACTCCTGTGGCTCACGGGCGCTGCGCTTTAGACTCACGAGCACTGGCTCACCGCGGTACAGATCGGCAATCGGTGATGGCCAGTAATCGGGCACACTGCCATCATCAAAACGCACTTGAATATCGGTTAACACGGGATATTGAATTTTGCTGAGTAAGGCGCTGATCTTCTCATCGACTTCATCCACTTTGCCAATATAGGTAAAAGTGCCACGACCGAGTTCAGCCGCCCTTTGCATAAAGTGAGAATTAGGCGCCGAACCTATGCCGACAGTAAATAGGCGACTCTCACCTATTTGATAACGGATCAAATCAAATAACGCTTGTTCATTGCCCACAGAGCCGTCGGTCATAAAGATCACTTGGCGCAAAGGCTGCGTTGCATCAAGCGATACACTGCCCAAAGATTTTGGCAAGGCAGCGTCCAGTGCTAACGCCATTTCAGTGCCACCATCGGCCTGTAAACGGCTCACAAACTGACGTGCCCGTGACAAATTCGACGAGGTCGCCGGTAATGGCACTGCTGAGAACTGAGACAAACTGGAGTTAAATTCGATAATGTTAAAACTGTCCTCCGGCTTCAGTCCTTTTAACGCGTATAACAGTGCATTTTTAGCTTGAACGATAGAATCCCCCGCCATAGAGCCCGAAGTATCAATCACTAAAATTAATTCACGGGGCAAACTCGGCTGAGTACTCTTTTCAACCTTAGGAGGCAACACCATGACGAGACTGTAATTATCATCATTTACGCCGCTGGTTTTACTTGTCTCAAGTGTATCCTGAGACAAATTTTCGCCATCGAGCTTATGGGTTTTACCTTGCTGATTAAACACCCAAGCCATTGGGCTCGTGCCCTGCTTTACTCGCCATTGCAGCACAAAATCACGATTAGCGGGCACACGTTGCGCCAGCGATACATCGACCGCGCCGCTGTTGTCTTGCTTGAGTTTGATGTCATGGTAAGGACTCTCAATGGACGCTTTATCAACCCCCTTTGCGAGTAAGACTTGAATGTCTGCCTTCAGCACAGGATCACGTCCACTGGCGCCGTCCCGCACTGGTGCCACAATCCGGTCAGCATCAAACACCTGCGAACTTGTCACTCGGCTTGATTGGCGCACCTGTGCCATAGGATCATGTGAATCGCTAGCACTTGAATCCGATGTTAATCCCGGAATATAACGGGGCGCGACCACCAGCGGAAAACGTAAACTAAACAAACCATCTTCATATTTAATGGTCTCCTGATAGCTGATTTCTACAATCAGCTCCTCTTGAGGAGCTAGGTTTGCGACTTCGGTCGTGAACATATTAGGCCGCTCTTGGCTCACTAAGCTGGCACGTTTGCCTTCAGCTTTCGCTTGCTCAAAAATCTGCTTGGCATCGGCCTTAGGATGAATTTGCCCTTCGATCACTCTCTGGCCTATATGTAATCGCAACGAATCCACCGCAGCCTCATTGGGCAGCGGGAACAAATATTGCCCATTCAACACAAATTCAGTATTGTTGCGAAAAACCTGTTTCACGCTCACGCGATTACTTAAGCCAGAGACTTGCATCGACACTTGTGTATCAAGCGGCAAAGATGGCACCCATGCACCGCTCGGCTGACGATAAAGTAATAATCCCTGAGTAATATCATCGTAATTAATGATGTGTGACTCTGTGTTATGTTGCCCGACCAATGCCGAAGCCATATTCTGTGGCACAGATAATGTGCCGGTACTATTCGGCGAAGCCAATGCCACAAAGGGAAAACCCCAACACACGGCGGCGCTGATCAGCAATACCGCTACCGCTTCACTCACTTCTTTTACCCTTTTCCCTGTGATCATCACAAAGGCTTCCTCTATTAACAAATATGAACTGATGTTGGTCGTCATTAATATGAACGACGTAAAATGGACTACTTAAATTGACCGCTAGTCAGCAGCATGCCTGGCCGTCAAGGCCAAATGAGGCTGTAGTGTTAATGTCACGCGGCGGTCGAACACATCCGATTCTCTGTCTTGGTCGGCTTTCAAAGGCGATAAAGCACCAAAGGCTTGAGTGGTCATACGCTCGGCAGTGACGCCTTGCTTAATCAGGTAGCCACGCACCTCCAGTAGACGCTGCTCAGAAAGGGCTTGGTTGTAACTCTCATCACCACGGCGGTCGGCATAACCCTTCAGCTCAAGATTGAGTTCTGGTGACAAATTCATCACCTCAGCCACATCATCTAATTGGGGCAAAAAATGCGATTCAACCTCAGAGGAACCGGTACGAAACTGTACGCTAAGCCCCAAAGCAAGTTCACTGAGCAATTGACGTTGCGCTGACAGCAACTCATCAAGCTCTTGCTGCGCCTTGGTATATTCGCTCGCCCGTTTTTCGGCGGCTTGCTGTTTTACACTCCACTCGGATAACTGGGACTCTTGCAAATGGATCTGTCTTTGCTGAACATGCAATGTGTCTGTATCGCTGACCGATTTGCCAATTAAGGTGCCTGTGAACGCACCAATAATGGCCCCCACTGGACCACCGACTAACGCCCCTACTAAGGCTCCACCACCGAGGCCAATTAGGGCTTCCGGTTGTTCGTCCTCGCTTGCGTATTCGTCATCCATCGCTATACCGCTTGCATAGGCATCATTTTCTAGGGTGAGGTCTTGTCCTATCACTTGGTTTTGAAGTGAAACCCGCGCCGACACACTGGCTACAGGTGTGCTTAATAAACTCAAAACCAATAGATTAATTAGTGTCTTTTTCATCATCTCATTCCTTTTTGATTATTAGCTGAGCTTGGACTCGTACCTGAAGCAATCCACTCAACACCACATCAGGTCAAACGGGTACAAAACTGAATGGGGCTATTAAACACAAGTGGAATGGCATGAGCAGGGATGGAAAATGGCAATACAACTATCAATTGTGGCAACAAAATGGCAATTGCATTTGTGGCCTTTTTTCTCGGGTAAAATCCTGTATAGTCACGAAAACTTACTCCCCCAAGTCAATAGGAATACGGCTCTATGAAGCGTATAGCCATAGTGGAAGATGAAGCGGCCATTCGCGAAAATTACAAGGACGTGCTGCAACAACACGGTTACAGCGTGCAAACCTACGCCGACAGACCATCGGCCATGCTAGCCTTTAATACCCGTTTACCGGATTTAGCCATTATCGACATCGGCTTAGGTAATGAAATTGACGGCGGCTTTATGCTATGTCAGTCATTGCGCGCCATGTCGAGCACGCTGCCGATCATCTTTTTAACCGCCCGTGACAGTGACTTTGATACTGTGTGTGGCCTGCGTTTAGGCGCCGATGATTACTTGAGTAAAGAAGTGAGTTTTCCCCATTTAACCGCACGGCTAGCCGCATTGTTTCGACGTTCTGAACTTGCGGCCAGCCAAACGGCGCAGGAAAATCTGCTCGAACGTGGCCCACTGACCATTGATGCCAACCGCATGCAAGTCTATTGGAACCAGTTACCAATCGAGCTTACCGTGACCGAATTTTGGATGGTGCATGCGTTAGCCAAACATCCAGGCCATGTACGCAGTCGCCATGAATTAATGCAAGAGGCTAAAATCTTTGTCGATGACAGCACTATCACCTCCCATGTGAAACGCATTCGCAAAAAGTTTATCGCTACCGCGCCAGAGTTTGATTGTATTGATACTGTCTATGGTATGGGTTATCGCTGGGACAGCTTAGCCTGATCTATGGCTTAACCAACCTTTAAGCGCGCGGCGTTGAACCAGATAACCTTGGATGAATGAACTTTTAAACCCATTAATGCTGATCCCTAACTTATGACACGTTTCCCCTTTGGTCTACGCACTAAAGTCATCGGCCTTAGCCTGTTCTTGCTCTGCCTTCCTTGGCTGGGGTACCAATATGTGTGGGAAATGGAAAAGTATCTCCGCCACGGCCAAGAACGCACCTTAGAAGGCACCACTCAAGCACTAGCCACCGCGCTGCACGAGCGGCCGAAATTGTTCGATGGGCAAGCGAGTTTTTTAAAGCAAGTAGAAAAAAGCCGCGATCTATACGCCTATCCACTGGCAGGGGCGATTCTACTCGACGGCAAACTCAACGAATGGCAGGAATATCAGCACAGATTTATCCAATACGGTGAGGCGCACCAAATTATGCGTGCCGATCCGAACGCCCCCCTGACCTTAAGCTTTACCCACATGGTCGGCCAATACGATGGTTATCTGTATGCTTTTTTTCAAGTCATTGATCCAACAGTGGTACTGCGGGGTAAAAATGCCCTTAGTGTCGATAGAAACGATCATCTCTCGATTGCGACACTCGCGCCCGACAATAAATTCAAACGCTATATCGTTGCCACGACTCAACCCGGCTGGATCAGCGCCTTCGAATTACCCGCTAATCCTAAGCAAACTGTACCCGTCACACCTGAGGTGCGCATCCAAGGACAATGGGCGACGACAGATGTGGGCTACAATGTCGAACTGCGTATTCCCTTAGACATGGTCGGCAGCAAACTCGGATTTGCCATTGCCGATGTCAACGACAGCAAATACCGTGATGTCGCTGCAGTTGTCGGCACCTCGGCCTTAGATACGGTCGACAATCTCGGCACTGTGCTGGTACCATCACCGGAAATTGAAAGTATTATCAAAGGCATGAGCCACTATAGCTCACGTATTTGGGTGGTCGATAAACACGGTCGCGTACTGGCAAAATCCGGCGACATTCGCGCTAATGACAGTGTATGGACCCGCACCTTAGAAGATGAAAAGAGCACCGCGCTGTGGGATACCTTCAAGCGTGATTATCTGCATCCGCTGTACTATAAAATTCTCACTAAACCGCCCAAAGACTTTATTGATTCCTTACAAGATTCCACCGAGCTTGACGGCAGTCATATCCAAAAAGCCCTCGCGGGTCAGCAAAGTTCGACTTGGCGGTTAACCCCAGACAACAAAGCTGTGGTACTCGCCGCCGCGAGCCCCATTTGGATTGATAACAATGTGATGGGGGCCGTCGTCGCCGAAGAAACCACCCACGGAATTCGAACTCTACGTAACCGAGCGCTAGAAAAGCTCTTTAACGTGATTTTGACCATTATGAGCATGGGCACTTTGGCGCTGTTCTTCTTCGCCTCGAGTATTTCTAACCGCATCCGTAAATTGCGCGATGAAGCCGAAAACGCCATCGATAGCCAAGGCCGTGTGCGTAATCACCTCAAACCGTCGAAGGCTCGGGATGAAATTGGCGATCTGTCCCGTAGCTTCTCTAGCATTGTGGGACGACTGGGTCAGTACACTCACTATCTAGAAAACATGTCGTCGCGCCTGTCCCATGAGTTGCGCACGCCCGTGGCTGTAGTGCGTTCATCCCTTGAGCATTTAAACCTGCAGACTTTAGATAAAGACACGCAAAAATATGTCGACCGCGCCCAAGAAGGTGTCAGCCGCTTAAGCATGATTTTAAACAACATGAGCGAGGCAACACGCTTAGAGCAGAGTTTAACGCAAGCCGATATCACTAAGTTCCCACTCTCCCAAGTGGTCAGCGGTTGTATGCAAGGTTATCAAATGACCTATCCAGAACAAGGCTTTAGTGTGAAAGTGCCCGAGCAACCACTGATGATGCAAGGTGTGCCAGAATATATCGCCCAGTTAATGGACAAACTTATCGCTAACGCCATTGAGTTTTGCCATAAAGACAGTGCTATCGAAGTCACGCTCACCCAAGTGGGTAAGCAAGCAACTCTGCTTATCAGTAACTTAGGGCCTGAACTGCCCATTGATATGTCGGAGCAGATTTTCGATTCCATGGTGTCGGTGCGGATAAATCAAGCCCAAGATAAACCCCATCTTGGATTAGGTTTGTATATCGCACGATTGGTCGCCGAGTTCCACCAAGGACAAATCCTTGCCCGTAATCGCAGCGAACATAATGGTGTGGATATCCTTGTTACCTTACCTTTAAATTAAGAACATGCGGGCTTTAAGTTAAGCGTGTTACAGCTTTTAAGCCCTGCGTCATAATCTCAACAGCTAAAATACAGGAGGCCAATAACATGAGCCAAACTCATCACGCGCCTCCTGTCATTTATGCGGGCAGATGCTAAGATGACCGCCATAACAATCGATTAGAAACGCCAATTATTCTCCCAAATTGTTCAACCTCTTCGTTCAACCTAAATGCCAAGGTAATGATCCAATGACAGATAAACATCATCAAGCCACTCAAATCGTCAGCTTAGGTCGAGACAAAAAATGGACCAAAGGCGTGATCAATCCGCCCGTCTTTCGCGCTTCGACTATCGTCTTCGAAACCATGGATGAAATGCGCCACGCCGCGAAAAATAAAACCAATGGCGAGATGTTTTATGGCCGCCGTGGCACCCCAACCCATTTTGCCTTTCAGGCCGCGATTGCCGAACTAGAAGGCGGCGTCGGTACGGCGCTGTATCCTTCTGGCGCTGCGGCGATCAGTGCGGCGCTACTGTCATTTTTAAAAACGGGCGATCATCTGTTAATGGTTGATAGCGTGTATGAGCCAACGCGGGATCTGTGCACCCATATTCTCGGCGGTTTTGGTATCGAAACCACTTACTACGATCCGCTGATTGGCGCAGGCATTCGCGACCTCATTCGCCCCAATACTAAGGTACTGTTTTTAGAGTCTCCGGGCTCCATCACCATGGAAGTACAAGATGTACCGACCTTGTGCCGCATCGCCCACGAACATGGGCTGATCACTATGCTGGACAACACTTGGGCCTCGCCCATCAATAGCAAACCCTTTGAAATGGGTGTAGATATCTCAATTCAAGCGGCGACCAAATACATCGTCGGTCACTCGGATGTGATGATAGGCACGGCCACGGCCAACGAAAAATACTGGCCACAATTACGTGAACACAGTTATTTAATGGGACAAACCACATCGCCAGACGATGTGTACCTTGCTGCCCGCGGCCTACGTACCTTAGGCGTGCGTATGGCGCAGCATGAAAAAAATGCACTGCAAGTAGCCAACTGGTTGAAAACCCGGCCAGAAGTCGATCATCTGCGTCACCCCGCGTTCGAGACATGCCCTGGGCACGAATTCTTTAAACGCGACTTTAGTGCCTCCAACGGCTTGTTCTCCTTTATCTTAAAACAGTGCGATGGCGATGCGGTCACCGCACTGGTTGAAAATATGAGTCACTTTAAGATGGGCTTTTCTTGGGGCGGCTACGAGAGTTTAATCCTCGGCATTTTCGGCATTGAAAAAATCCGCTCGGCGACTCAATGGGATGTGAGCAAACCTTTGATCCGTTTACATATTGGTTTAGAAGATCCCGCTGATTTAATCGCCGATCTCAGTGCTGGGTTTGAACGCTTTAACGCAGTATTGGCGGCCAAAGCTAAGTAACGATATTTAATGTACTAAGTGCTAGCAGAATATAAAAAAGGGGCGGAATAAATATTCCGCCCCTTCTCTTATCGATACTGACACAAATACGAATTTTTATTGCAATATCATTATGCTTATCGCAAATAAACCGCTAAATCATAAACTCTACGGTGATTAATTCGCTTTCGTTCCAATACTTAATGCAGGATCGACCCAAGCCGCAGAGCCATAAAGCGGCACTGTTGAGAGCGCATGTTTATGGCTGCCATTGGTCTCTTTCGTCGAATAGGACAAATACAACAGAGTCTGATTTTGCGCATCGTAAATTCTACGCACTTTTAATGACTTAAATAAAATACTCAGGGATTCAGTGAAAATCACTTCGCCGTGTTTCCCCATGTCTATCTTCGCCAGATCGGCCGCAGTAATTGGCCCAGTTTGACGGCAACTGATCCCCATATCGGACGGATCAGCAAAATCTAAATTGGCTTCGATACGACTGATATGGCAAGTCACCCCAGGTATTTTAGGATCGTTTTTAGCATCAATAATCACATCTTTAGTGGTAAAAAGCCCTAAGCTCACCTTACCCACATCGTCACCACAACCCGCAAGCAATAAACCTACAGAGGCCGCAAACGCACACTTCAACAGAGTTTTCATTCATACATCCTTTTACATTAGTGCTTATATGCTAGCGCTTATATATTAATACGTAGCGAATAATTTTTGTGCCCAGCGGGTTAACCCGGCTGTCACAGAGCCAAAGTGATCGCCGACCACGACCGGAATATCGGGATAAATACCAGCGATTTTCGCATAAATCGCAGGGCTTCGTGCCGTACCACCCGTCACGTAAATCACATCGGGTCTGCACTCTGCTTCAGCGGATAAATCCTCTGTTGCTGAGCGGTTTACCGCGACATTTGTTGCAGCCAAAGTTTTTGCAGCTTGCGTGAGCGCTTGGTGCATCAGGGCTTCCACTTTCGTCAGCGACGGCTCAATGGCATTTTCAAACAATTCACAACTCACACCTGCGTGCAGCGCCGCTTCGATAAAATCCAGATTAACATCAGTATTATCGGTATCTGACAGTGCAATTTTCGCACGCTCGGCTTGGCGAACCAGTTGATAGCTTAACTGCTGCTGTTGCACCTTTAACAATCGCTTCAGTAACTGTGGCTGCTCGGCTTCTTTAACCAATTCATCAATCAATTTACGGCTACTTAAGGTACTGAATTCTCGCTGGGCGCTAATATCATTCACTGCAACCGCATTCCAAAAGGTTTTACTGGGCATAGGTTTGCCATTGATCATCAAGGAACCTAAACCAAAGTGCGGCATAAAGGCATTCATTGCAAGGGCGATATCGAGATCGTTACCGCCGATCCGCTGGCCGCTGTGACCGAGGAAATCTTCACTGCGATCCGCTTTTTGTTTATGGGCGGGTCCCATTTTTACCACAGAGCAGTCCGTTGTACCGCCGCCTACGTCGACGACCAATACCGTTTTGTTGTCGGTCAAGGTCGCTTCATAATCCATCCCCGCCGCTAACGGCTCGAACAGAAAATCAACGTCGATGAAACCCGCGCGTTTTGCCGCTAAGGTCAAAATAGCTTCGGCCTGACGGTTACTCTCTTCACCGCCTATGCCTTGAAAGTTCACCGGACGACCAATAATCGCATGGGTGATCATCGCAGTGCTACCCTGTTTCACAAGGTCTTTTTCAACTAACACAGATTCAGCGCGCACTTTAATATGCTGCATCATCAAGGTAACAATATCTTCAAACAGGGCCACTTGTTCGGGTCTAAGCCCTGTCGCGCCTAAAAAGGATTTTGGCGAACGGACATAGAATCCCTCCTCCGGCATCTCTAAATACGCGCTCACCGCCTGCTCGCCAACAAATACAGCCTGAACATCGGCATCGAGATCTAACTCATGGCGCACCATACGGGCGCGACTCAATTGCGCGGCGCGCTTTTTGGCGTAATCGGCTTTTAATTCAGTGGGAAGGCCACGATAAACCGCCTCGGCGATCAGTTCCCTGTCCATCGCGTATAAGGTCGAAGGCAAATAAGCTGATTGCTCTGATAACGCCAATAACTGCACACCATCATCCAGCATGATCCCTACGGCGCAGTTAGCACTACCATAATCAAATCCAACAAACATACCTTTTACTCCCGCGATAAAAAAGCCGAGCAAGATAACATAGTTTGCGATAATGCCCAAGGAGTTAACACTGACGGATTTATTCTCCAGTAAGCCACGCTTGCACAGTTTCTCAAGGCTTAAATCGCAGTGACGCGAACAGAATTTAAGCTCAATCCAAGATGATCATCATAAGGTCATATTTCTGTCACACTCGTCATCAAGTTGACATATTTCCCTCGTATCTTTATCCCAGATAAATCCCAGACTGATTTTGGCGTGTACGCAATATTTATCATTGAAATTCCTTCACTTGTCGGCAGTAAATCTGATTGCACAACGGCGGATGAATGCTATTGTATATTGCGCCATGACGCTTGCTTAAAGGAGCTGTGCAGTGTCCCCGAATACCGATAAACTTTCGATTGATAAAGAACTCTCTTGGTTGTCTTTTAATGAGCGGGTATTGCAAGAAGCCTGCGATCACAATGTTCCCTTAGTGGAGCGAGTGCGCTTTTTAGGGATATTTTCCAATAACATGGATGAGTTTTTTAGGGTGCGTGTGGCTGCGGTCAGACGCTCCATTTTGCTGTCATCCCTGCAGGAAGGTCGCAGTAATAGCCGCCATTTAATGGCCAAGATCCAATCGAAAGTCATGGCATTGCAAGAAAGGTTCGATGGCATATACACGGATTTAATGCGCGAACTTGTGCGCCGTAATATTTTGTTAATCAATGAGAAACAATTAAGCGAGTTCCACAGCGACTGGCTGAAAAAGCATTTTAGAGACCATTTCAAACGCCATATAGCGCCGCTTATGGTCAATAATAATCGCGATCTGATCAAGCAAATCAACGACGACGCCACCTATTTGTGTGTGTGTTTGTTCACTAAAGCTCGCCGCCAATACGCCTTAGTCGAAGTGCCGACTAAAAATGTACCGCGATTTATCGAACTCCCAGCCGAAAAGAGTAAAGCGAAAAAATATCTGATTTTATTAGATAACATTATTCGCCACTGCGTGGATGAACTCTTTGGTCCCTTCTTCGAGTACGATGCTATCGAAGTGTATTCGATGAAGTTAACCCGCGATGCCGATTTTGATATCACTGACGAGCTTGAACAAACCCAGCTGGAGAAAATGACCAAGGGATTGAAAAAACGTCTTACCGCCGAGCCTGTGCGCTTAGTGTATGACAAAGAAATGCCCGAACACATGTTGGTGATGCTCAAAGAAAACCTGAACATCAGCTCGACCGAATGTTTGATCCCAGGCGGGCGTTACCATAGCTTTAAAGACTTTATCGCCTTCCCCAACCCGAGCCGCGACTACCTCGAAAACGAAAAACTACCGGCGCTCAATAGTGCAGGTTTTGGCCGCAGTGCCAACAGTTTCGATGCGATTCGGATGGGCGATATCATGCTCAATTATCCGTACCATAAGTTTTCCCACTTTACCGAAATGGTGCGCCAAGCGGCCTACGATCCGGCGGTGCGCTTTATTCGAATTAATTTATATCGAGTGGCGAAAAAATCCCATGTGATGCAATCGCTTATCGATGCAGTGAAGAACGGCAAACAAGTCACCGCCGTAATTGAACTCAGGGCCAGATTCGATGAGCAATCCAACATCGAATGGACCCGCATCTTGGCCGAAGCGGGCGTCAAAGTTCACCACGGTATCACCAGCTTAAAAGTGCATTCCAAGTTGTGTTTAATTGGCCGCGAAGAACAAGGGGAAATCAAACTTTATTGTCACGTCGGCTCAGGCAACTTTAACGAAGGCACGGCGCGGGTCTACACTGACTTGTCGCTGTTCACCGCCAATCAAGAAATTGCCCGTGAAGTGGAGCAAGTGTTTGACTTAATTGAGCATCCGTATCGCCGCGATAACTTCCAGCATTTAATCGTGTCGCCCTACGATGCCAGACAAAAACTGAGTCACTTGATTGATAATGAAATCGTCAATGCCCAAAGCCATATGAAGGCGGCGATTACCTTAAAACTAAATAACTTACTCGATGAATCCTTAGTACAAAAGCTCTATGAAGCCTCGGCGGCTGGGGTCAAAATCAAGTTACTTATTCGCGGCATGTGTTCGCTTATCCCGCAAATTCCGGGGATCAGCGACAACATCGAAGTCTATAGTATCGTCGACCGATTCCTCGAACACTCGCGGGTGATGCTGTTCCACGCGGGTGGAGAGAACAAACTCTTTATCTGCTCCGCCGACTGGATGAGCCGCAACATAGATAATCGCGTCGAAGTGAGTGTGCCGATTTATGATCTGCGCCTAAAACAGATGATAATGGATATTTTATCCTTACAGTTCAATGACAACACTAAAGCACGTGTCATCAACAAGGAACAAAGTAATCCTTATCGGAATCGCGGTAACAAACGAAAAGTGCGTTCTCAAATTGCCATTTATCAATATCTGATTAATTATGAGAAGCGCCAACTGCAAGAATTTAATGCCTTACGTATGTCCACCCATGAGGGTGACGCTGAGCGAGAAGTGAAAACTCAGCCTGACATAACACCTGAGTTACGGGCCAAAGCCAGCTAATCGCTGGCTTTATATCGCTTTGATTGCCTAAGGATAATCCGATTGGTAACCACATATTCGCACACACAGTCACACGCTACGCCCAGCAATGTACTCGCAAACTCTAAATCGCGCCACTTTGTCGCCATCGATATGGGGTCGAACAGTTTTCATCTGGTCATTGCCCGCGAGCAAGATGGCAGTTTGCAGATTTTACATAAAGAAAAACAACAGGTTCAGCTCGCCACTGGGCTCAATGCGCAAAATATTCTCGACAATGATGCCATAGAACGTGGACTCAATTGCCTACGGGATTTTAACCAACGATTTTCCAATCTCGACCAAGCGCAAGTAAGATTAGTCGCCACCCACACTCTGAGAATCGCCAAAAACCGCGATCAGTTTATCGAGGCTGCACTCGCCATCATGCCCTATCCGGTGGAGGTCATTTCGGGCCATGAAGAAGCGCGTTTGATTTATAACGGTATTGCCCAAAGCCAAGTGCTAGGGAAAAGTAATTTAGTCATCGACATCGGTGGCGGATCTACCGAAGTGGTGATCGGCCAGAAAAATACCCCAACTCAGTTATCTAGCCTGCGCTGCGGTTGTGTGAGTTTTAATGAGCGTTTCTTTATTGATGGGCTCATCACCCCAGCCTCATTTCGCGATGCCCAAAGTGCGGCCGATAAGCAGTTCGCGTCGCTCTCAAAGGAATATTTCGCGGGTGGCTGGGAACTCACCTTGGGTAGCTCAGGCACAGTAAAAGCCATCTGCGAAGCAATTCAAGAAGAGCACGGCGATGAAACCATCACGCTGCCACGACTCAAACAGCTCAAAATCAAGTTAATCAAATGTGGCCATATTAGCCAAATCCAATTTGCCAACGTCGATGATAAACGCATTCCCTTAGTGCCCGCCGGACTTGCCATTTTGATCAGCTTTTTTAGGCGCTTACCGATTCAAAAACTTGAGTTTAGCCCAGGAGCACTGCGTGAAGGCGTACTCTATGAACTGGCAAAGATTGGTCAATATCAGGATATTCGCCACCGCACCGTCGACAGTATTGCCCAGCTTTATCATATCGATATGGCCCACGCGGCTAAGGTACGCGACACTGCTATGGCCTTGTTTGAACAGGTCGCCGATGAATGGCAATTAAGGCCCCATGCGCGCTTGCTTGCCTATAGCGCGACTTTACATGAAATCGGATTACACATTAATTCAAAATCCCTGCACAAACACGGCGGTTACATTATCAGTAACAGTGACTTACCTGGGTTTAGCGAAGCATTACAGCTGGATTTAGCGCGACTTATCACCAACCACAGAAAAAAGCCTAACGAATTAATGCTCGCTGAACTCGATCCCAACCATAAGCTCACGCTCAATCGCCTACTCAGCCTGCTTAGGCTCGCTGTCTTGCTCAATCTTGGCCGTATCGCTAAGACGCTGACCTTAGATCATATTAAAGTGATCCCCGATGGACTCATGCTAGTACTACCAAGCCATAAGCGGAAAATCAGCTTGTTTATGAAAGATTTACAGCGAGAACAAAAACAAATGCTCACCCTTGGAATGAACCTGCGTTTAGTGTCTAGTCTGACTTAGCTGTTACGGCGTTAGCTCAGCCTAACGTGGCCGAGGCGAGTGTGGGTTAACTCTGTGTGAATACGTTTAGCGAAGAATTCAGCACTGAAATATGCCCTTAATCGAGGGCCATTATCTCGCCTAAAACAAGGTTAAGTTAGCTGTCAATCTGGCTAGGTAACCGGATTTCAACAGCATAGCGGTAGACTTAATCCATGCGCCACAACAGATTAAAGTTTAAAGGATTTTTAACCCTTCACTAAAGCACAAATTCCTGCTCGCGCGTTTGCCGCTGAGTGGGAATTTCTGCTATCATCCACGGCTGACTAATCATAATTCCACGAATTTAAAGATAATCAGAGTCAAACCCTTTTTATCTCGCGATATCAGCCCCATCGCCTGCAGGTACAAGTATGATTAACCACTTTAGTGTGCTTGGTATAAAACCCAGTGCCAAAGAAGACGACATTAAAAAAGCCTATCGACGGCTGTCAAACAAATATCATCCCGACAAGTTGTTAGGCGCCTCGGAAGAGGAAAAGCAGCAAGCCGCCGTACAACTTGAACGCGTTAAAAATGCTTATGATGTGTTGTCCGATCCTAAGCGACGTAACGCGTTTATCAAAGATTTCAATAACGTCATAGTGACCGATCCCGCGAGCGCCATGCGCGAGCTGTGGGATCAATTTTATCCTTGAGCGTTTTCTAGAGTAGTGTCAAATGGTCAAAAAACTGAATATCTCACGCATTAATGAGCTAAAAAATAATGCCTACGACAATATCGAGTCTTACGACGATCCCGATACACCTAAAGCGCTAGAGCAATTTACTAGCCAAATCAAAAAGGTGTTAGAAGCCGATCCTAAGATGCTCGATACTGTGCCTGAGTACCTGCCTGTCGCGCTTTACGGTCGAATTAAGTTTCCCGCCGAAGCCAAACTCAAGTGGGCACATTGGATAAACACGGCAACTCAACCCGAGTGGGATGAGTTTAAAGTCACGATTGGCTTTAACAATGCTGATTTACCTTTAGTGTTAGCCGTGCGTGGTTACTCGGAAACCTTACTGATTGAAAGCTGCGCCGTGCTGTATTTACTTGAAAATCAAGGTAAAACAACGCCAGCAGCAAAACATCACGACGATGACGATGAAGATGATGACAACGATTATGTTGGCACCTCAGATAACGACGACGATGATGAAGGCGAAGAGGAAGATGGCTACTACGATCACTACGATGATGAGGACCGCTAATGAACACTAGTCTCATTGAGATTACCGTCGCCGAAATTAAAGAGTTGGCGGACGTAGAGCCAAAACAAGCGAGCAAACGCTTTGAAATCATTGCAAATACCATGAGCGACGAGCAATTAGTCGAAGTTATCGAACACATGGATATCGTCACGCTGACCCAAATCAACAGTCATCATGATATCTCTTGCCCTTCGATCATGTCTGAACTCATGACCCCAGAACAAATTCGCGACATCGTCTGTCAGCAACCTTTGTACTGGGAAGAAAAAATCAAAAACAATGCCGAAGAGCTTATTCAGCATACCTTTGATTTTTTGACCTATTTAATTCGCATCCAAGATAGCGAAGAAAAGCAAACTGCGATTCTAGAATGTATAGCCGAAGATCCAGCGGGCCTCTTCTACCTGTCGATCCCTTTCATCGAAATGATGTTAGGCGAAAAACATGAAGATGAAGACGGCTACACAGATCTCTACGATGACGAAGAAGACACTGAAACCATCGGCTACGACAGCCGCGTCGCCAGTGAAGATGCACACAGCCTCAGCATAGACGACCCACGCAGCCTAATGGCCTTGATCCACGAACTCGCGCCCGATGTTGAAAAAGCCATTAAGAGTCTGCTACGAAACGAAAGCTCAGGTTGGGAAATGATCATCAGCAAGTTTGTCAACGAGCTGGTTATTCAAGCCAAAGAGAAAAACCAAGTGACGGATGAATACGCTGAAGTCGATGATATGTTTAGCTTTTTGGATTAAGGAATTATTTGATGCAACTGGTACTGCGTGATGTAGATCAAGGACCCTACCTGAGCAAGGTATTGATCCAAGGCCAAGCAGACGAAACGCTGAGCGGTGAACAGCTGTCACAAATCAAATCCAAAGCCATTTTGATGAGCCTCAAACTGGCCGATAAGTTTTACAACAAGTACAAAATGCACCTGCTCGAACAAGCGGCGCACGATGTCATTGGTGTGGTGAGTCTTGGTTTGATGGAATTATCAAACCAAAACCCACAGCAGGCGATACGCCTGTTGATCACCGCCGATGGCGTAGTCAAATGCTTTCAAAAAGGCTGGAGCATGCTCAGCACTGTCAGCAAGCATAAACTCATCAACGGCAAGTCACTGTACGGTGATGTCGACAAGTTCTTGCTCGAACAAGTGTCCAGCCCGCCCGATGCGGAAGAATGGTTAGGCTATGAAGCCTATCAAGATGCCCTGCTTGAACATCAACGCCAACAGTCGATAGCGGCCCTATTGGCACAGTTTTACGCGCAATCGAGCTATGATCCGCTAGATTTTCTCAATCTAGAGAGTGTATTAGCCGAAGCGGTACTGTATCGATTGTTGTTTGATGGCGCCAAAGTCAGACAGGATTTGAAAAAGCGTATCGGCAAAATCACCTTAAAAGAGGAATGGTTTACCCGTGAGCATATCGAATTGGAAACCCAGAAAGCGTTAGCAGAATTACCCGCAGAACTCGCTGAAACCATCAGTAAAGATCTCGGTAAAAACTTTGTCCCCGCCCTACTGCGTACCCTGCACTTTGCGAAAAGCTACCGCGAACTCTTACTCAGCGACGCTTCACCCGAGCGCTTAGAAAGATTCGAACATAAAGAAGGTCTCGTCGGCCTCCTTGGCTGGCCACTCTACATAGTACTTTGATCGGTCCTTTAATCAGTAGTGTGTTCAGTACGTTAACGAGTACTTAAGTCGTTTTAAAATGAGTGCTTTATTGAAAAATAAAGCACTTTTTAATGTCTTGTTTCTCTATGTCCAATCCCATCAATCAGTATTTAGGTCTCAGCTTTGAGTGTTTTTAGCTTTAAAATAAGTAACTTACAGAGATATAACTCTTCAGTTAGATAAATTCTGGAGATTCATCCCTCCTCAGATAACCCCAAATCCGAAACATACCATTTTCTATTGAATAAGGAATTGAATATTGGGCTAATTGTGCGCTTACAACATCAGAAAAGTCCGTCACTCGATCCGCCACTAATCTGCCTAGCCATTCTCTTTTGAATGGATCAACTTCTAACCACTCAATGGTTTCTGCTATTTCAAGCAACTCGTGCCACCACACAGCAGTAAAACCTGCATTAGGGTTTTCATCATAAATCAATTTGTATCGCACATGGGGAGTAAAGTCTTCAGACTCATTTAATGCCTTTTCAAGCTCGCACCACTTTGTTTTATTCATTACAGACGAAAGCTGATGCTCGTTTACATACTTCAAAACTTCAGAATTCATTTTTTAGTGTCTCAAGCGACTAAGTGAAAAACTTAATGATATAGCTTTAATAGATATATATTGCCAATAAAAACTAATTAAAATGACAGATAAAATGATGGGTAATAAATTAGGCCAGCCATTTTTAACCGTGGAGCGCTTATTGGTTTGACCTACTCATATTGGCTTGCCATCGTATTTGCTCGTCGACAGGGTGAATAGAAGCCTAGGGATTCTAAGTTTATGAACGAGAGCCATGGAGGGCGAACTGGCAGTTAAGCATGGATGTTGTTCCAGTCCATCCTAGAATGCACGACCGCCCCATCCATGGGGCGGACGGTCGTATCGCAAATCACCACGGCTCACCTTTCGAGCATTCGCGTAACCTGTAGGTTTAAAAGGCATACGTAACATACTTTTGGACAAAACCTTGTTAGATAATTCACTCTGCTTAGTCAGATTCGGATTAGCTATTAGTAACGTCTCTGTTGACTGTAAATTAATCAACTCTCGATATTACTAGTCGGAATAGGCATAGCAGGGACATGAATCAATTCTATAAAGATTTGATTCATCTCAAGGGAAAAAAGCGCCCCAGAATAGCTGCAAACGGGGCATTGGGGATAGCGTGAATCAGTCTGATGTAGAGTGATTCACGGGCACGATTTTTAGTTAAACAACCATGAGGAAATCGATGGCTAATGCTCGACTCACCGAGCAGATTTAGTTGGTCGCTCTTTAGACGTGTTTTTTGCACTAAAGCTGACAACTACTATGCTTTTGAATTTATCAATCAACAAATATAGATTCTTCTGAAGAATCAGCATCAAGTAACATTTGAGCAAGGACTTTATCTACCCTTTTACCGTCCATATCCATAATTTCGAGTCGCCAACCTGCAACTTCAACAATATCTGTGGTTTGAGGTATTTTCCCTAATTCATACATTAAAAATCCATTTAGCGTTTGATAACGCCCATCCTCTTCATTTGGCAATTGCTTTATACCTAAAGCGTCTTTTAGGTCAAAAATAGGGATTAGACCATCTAGTAATAATGAGCCATCTTCCCTTTTTATCACCATCTGATCATTCACATCTTCCTGAAAAAACTCACCAGTCAGTGCATCCATCATATCTTGAAGCGTTACCAGCCCTTTCAAATCACCATATTCATCAACAACAAACACCATCTGCGAGCCTGTAGTACGAAAATGCTCAAGTAGCTCCATTCCAGATAAGCTGTTGGGTACAAAGTTACAATTCTTAACGAGATCCACCAATTCTAAACGTTCACCCGCGATAGACTGTGAAAGGAGTTGTTTAGCTGAAATAATACCCACCATATCATCGACATTGTTACGACAAACAGGAAATCGTGAGTGAGGAGACTGCATAACAGTTCGCAGATTTGCATCAAGAGGCAGGTTTAAGTCGAGAAATACAATATCAGACCGTGGCACCATCAAAGAAGAAATAGTACGTTCATCTAATCGAAAAACGTTTTTAACCATCGCATGTTCATTGTGCTCAATCACCCCTGCAGATGAGCCTTCCTGCAACATTGCCTGAATATCTTCCTGAGTCACATTGTCGTCAAGTCTATGCGAAAATCCCATTAGACGCATAAGAGCATGAGTTGAACCGGATAACATCCATACAAATGGTTTGGTTGCTATTGCTAGAAATACCATTGGTTTAGCCATTAGACAGGCAATACTTTCCGCACTGACTTGACCAATTCGCTTGGGAACTAACTCACCAATGACAATTGACACATAAGTGACAATGATGACCACTAGAACGGTTGAAAAGATGTTGGTTAAATCTGGACTTAGACCAAAAGTCTGAAGCCAAAGTGACAAAGGTTCGGCGAGGATGGATTCACCAAATATTCCGTTTAAGATCCCTATTGATGTTATGCCTATCTGCACAGTTGACAAGAATTGCGTTGGATCTTCTGCCAGTTTGAGTGCTGCTTTAGCAGTGCTGCTACCGCCATGAGCAAGGGCAGTTAGCCGTGACTTGCGAGCAGTCACAATGGCGATTTCCGACATAGCAAATAAGCCATTTAACACAATCAAACCAATAAGAATAAAAATTTCCATAGTCGTGGCTCTGGGTTCCGCTTTAAGTTGAACAAGAAAAAATGAATAGACAATTGATACTGAAACTCAATGAGCTCAGCTAAATATCGAAAGATAGCTTAGATACAACTCATGAAATAATCTTCTTAAATAACAAAAGAATATAACGAAAGGACCTTTCCCAGAACGGGCTTGGGGTATGATTTGAAATTCTCAGAACAAACCATCTACTACCTGCTATCAACTTTTTGATTAGCCGTGTATTTGATTGTGTAGAAAGTTGTCTTAACTCATTGAAATAAATGGAAAGACAATGCTTATTGATAATGGCTGCAACAACTGAAGTTACAGCGTATCGTCGGTGAGGGTCCATAATCCTACATAAAAAAGTGATTGTAATTCGCATATTAAACGAAAAGAGAGAGTTGTAAAGTATTAGTAATTAACATAATTAGTACGGATACTTAAGCTCTAATATTAAAAAATTATAGCTTAAGTGTATGAGTAGCGAAGACTACTTAGGTCATCAGTTGTACGGAGCACTTACGTTTTTACCTTACTTAAGCACACTAAGGTTAACAAAAATTTAAGAAAAACACCTAAATTTTAATGAAGCTCTAGTTGATTAGAATAAAACCAAAAGGCATAGTGCGCACATAGATTTTAACCGTTATCGCATTAAAGTGAATTTTTGCAAAGTGTCCTTATCCTATCTCCAATAACAGTGGCACTGAGTGAATGATCCATTTTGTAAGAGTGTAAAAATGCTATACATAAAAGTTTTGGGCAATGGATGCACAAAATGCACAAGTACAGCAGTGTTAATCACTGCTATAGCGACTAATCATGGCATCAGTATTAACTTGATTATGGAGTCAGATCCAGAAGTGATGATGGACTATAGAGTGGTGAGCTCACCAGCGGTTGTTATTAACGAAAGATTAATGCATTGGGGCTCTACTCCCCAACCATACATGGTTGAATCATGGCTAAACATTTTGCGCTGAATTGTTGCATTATCACTGCTCAATAAATCAATAAATCAATAAATCAATAAATCAATAAATCAATAAATCAATAAATCAATAATGTACTTTCTTATTTCACTCTCACTTCAACTCCCAATTAATATTCTATACATATAGAAAACAAAGAAAAATCACACATTATTATTGTTGAATTGTTACCTTATTTTCCAAAATATCTGTAAGCACAACAATACTCATTAACAAAGGCCGGTCAATATCCAAGCTTGATACGACGAGTCTACTGGTTTCAATTAAGAATGGGGCAGAAGCGCTTTAACCCAAAGCTAACGCCAAATACTAGATTTTGCTCCCGAGAATCACTTCAAAGTCTGATCAACTGTAACGGTTTATGAAATCCCTGATGGTCAGGCCTTACTTTTTGGTAGTCATTACTTTATGTATCTCAAATTATCAGACAACAAATGGCTGAACTTCAAGCTGTGGTAAACTTTGGGGCAATAGCTTTTTAGCTAAACGAACAGCAGAAGGGTTAGTTAAGATTGGCATTGTTGCACCTGTAACCTTCTAAAACAGGGATATTTTATTAGAGCCCTCAGGGAGGCTTCTTGTTAAATAAAGAGGTGATGAGTCACTGGGGAAACAATGAAAATTGATGCGTCACAACTGACAACAACTTTATTTTGCTTTTGGGCAAAAAGAAAAGCCCGCGGCTGCGGGCTTGGCGTCACTTTAAATATCAGCGGAATAAAAGGACTGGCTTAACGGTAAGTCAGCGTTGTGGTATCCGTTAACTTGTCGTTATCTTTAACGGTCAGTTCAACAGTGTGTTGTCCACGGCGGGCAAGGCGCAATACCACTTGACCGTTAGCACGGGTGCCATTGTCGAACGTCCACTTATGTTGTTTGATCACACCATCGGCATCATAGCTAGTCGAGATAAACATATCGACTAGCCATAAATTAATACGCTGAATTTGCGCAACGGGTGGTTGTTTAACATTGCCAGCAACCACTGTCAGCATTTGCGACGTGCTATGGGTTAGGCCGTCGTTATCAGTCACAGTTAGCGTGACCAAATACTCGCCGCTTTGGCTGTAACTGTGGGTCACAACCTCACCCACTGCCACAGTGTTATCACCAAAGCTCCACTCGGCTGATACGATTTGTCCATCACTGTCGGTTGAAGTGGATGTCAGTTGCACCGCTGCACCATTCACCACTTGAGTGAAACTGGCCACTGGCGCGACTTTTTCCGCTTCGAGCAAGAGTGAAATCACCACAGGATCGTGATCCGATGAGCGGTAAGCATCACTTGCGAATAAGTCTTGGATTTGAGCGGGCGTCTTAAACTCTTCGTTGTAATCCAATACACGTGGTTCGTCGGTATTGATATGCCACTGCGTCACATCCACCACTTTATCCAGCAGGGCTGCGTTCGCTAAAGCATGGTCCAACTGACCCGATTCAGCCGAGAATACATAGGAATAAGGGTTCGGTTTTTCAAGTTTGGCAAACAGCTCACTAAAGCCTGCATTACCTAAGGCCGTTAATGGATCTTCCTTCGCATAGGCGTTCAAATCACCAATCAGCAGTACGCCTTGATCTGGATATTGCTCGCTAATCCATTGACCTGCAGCCGTCGCCGCACGGGTACGAGTGATATTACAGTTGCCTTGACCGTCGTTAAGATCAGGTTCGCCCGCACATTCACTGCCCTTAGATTTAAGGTGATTAACCGCAACAACCACGCCTTCTTCACTGCCGTTCACACTAAAGGCTTGCGTCAGCATTGGACGGTTTTTGCTATCGTCAAACAAGGGCTGTTGATCGCTATCTAATGGCGAATTTGCACTAGATAGAATACGTGCAGCGCCCTGCGGCGTGACTTTATCACTGCGATAAATCAAGCCAACTGTGATGGCATCGGTGCCAATCGCATTCATGCCTGTTGGCGCGATATAAGCGTAACGCGCTTCACCTACAGCAGCATTCAAACCTGCGACTAAATCGGCAATGGCTGAATTAGCGCCAAAGCCATCGTTTTCAATTTCCATCAAACCAAATACATCGGCACTAATGCCCACCATGGCACTGACAATCTTCGCCTTTTGACGCTCAAACTCGCTTAAGGTATTGGCACCACGCGCGGTTGGGAAACCTGCACCTTGGCCGTCGCCATTGAAGTAGTTAAGCACGTTAAAGCTAGCGACTTTTAAATTACCACCTTCATTCAATGTGGGCGCAACAGGGCGTGGGTTTTCCGCCACAAAGTTCACCGTTTCGATTGGCATAATGCGATACAGATTAAAGCCATAGTGCATTACACCCGTAAGCGATGTGGCTTTATCGCCTACACGCACTGTGTTTGATGCGCTCAAACCAGGAGCGGGGAATTGCACAGGATCAGGATTCTGCGCCGTTAAACCGTCATCCAATAAAATACTGTCACGTTGGTTGGCTGCGCTCACCGCCAGCGCATCCGCGCCCGGCGCAGCCACCTGCGTACCAATAAAGTGGCGCTGACTGCCTAATGAAATCTCGCCATAACGGCCTAGGTTATAGACTTCATTCACCACTAAATCTTGGCTGAAACGAACCCGCATGCCCTCAAAGGGCTCAAAATCATCACTGCTGTTAACAGGTAAGGTCACTAGCGCGGCCGTTGGTAACGTTTGTCCTGTGGCACACAACTTGTGATCAGATAAAGTCGTTAGTTCAGTTAAGCCTTGATATTCAGTGACTTTGGCTTTTAAACGAATACGATCGCCTGCCACATAAGCTGTGGGTGCAGTGCCGGTATACACAAACACACCTTCCGAGGTTTGGGGATCGCTATCGACTTCGTTATCGGCCATTTGTACAAAAATGCCCTTAAGACCGGCTTCTTGATTACTGACGACAACCGCCTCAACCACTAAAGTTTGACCATTGAGAGGGCTAGCAGCGCCCGCGCCTTGAAGCGCATGAATTGCTGTGGCTTCTTCGCCGCACACTAAAGAGCTTGGTGGAGGGTCGACTGGATCGGTTGGCGTACCCGCACTGAATTTACCAAGATCAGAAACATCATCCTTCGCAAAACCTAGCCAAGTGCTAAAGCTTACTGCATCAGTACTGATAGGATCGGCAATCAGCAGATCAGGATTACGGCGCAGGGTATTATCTTGAGTAGAGAGATCACCACTGCCCCACTCGGCGCCGGGATCAACACCGACTTGGCCTAAACTATCAATGACTTGATTTTGATAGGTTAGTTCAATCGCATCGTCGCCGTTAAAGAAGCTGGCGCTACTCTGTTGATTTGTGACCACAAGGATATCGGCAGAAGAGTCATTATCGGCAACCACATAAGTCGCCCCCGCCGCTAAGGAGCCAGTGAGCGCAATGGTCGTGCCGACGTTTGTGCTGCCATTAAAATAGAAGCGCAATTGGTATTGGCTTAAATCAATAGCGCCCGCGGTTGGGTTATACAGTTCGATAGCTTTATTATTACTGCTGCCTTCGACATATTCAGAAATGATCAAATTATCCGCGCCATGGGCAAGCCCACAAACGCTGCTGATGGCTAACGCCAGCACAGTTTTAGTGTTAAACATTGAGACCCCTAAATGTATTGTTTTAATATTTGGTATTTAATTGATGCGCTTAGATGCTTCAAGGTGATGTCATCTCGAAGACTGACGATACTATAGGCGGTCAAGGTTACAAATTGGTTGCATCAAAGTTGCAACTTAAGGTGGATATTATTCGTGCGATTTAGCGATCAGAACTAGGAAGAAAGCAGTACGGGAGATGCTGGCCGCACTACACAGTGCGGCCAGAGATAAATCGAGGTTAATCAAGTAAGCAGAACAAATGGATGGCAATCCTGACAATCCTGACAATCCTGACAATCCTGACAATCCTGACAATCCTGACAATCCTGACACAGGGTTATAAGGGCTGAAGCTTTTCATCGAGTAAACTGACGAGCAGTAACTCACCTTGCAAATTCACTCTAAACTCACCGTATTTTGCTGCACTAAAATGATCGGCTTGTCCTTCTTCAAAGAAAAAGCTGTTCGATGCGAGTTTAATTTGATTACCACGGACACGAAACTGCACTCGTAGTTGATCTTTACCGAGTGCTTGGTCGGTATAAAAGTCGACAAAACGCGCCACTTTTTGCCCATCGACAGCCAGCAATAACTGCCCCTGCATTTGTTGCGGCGCTAAGGCGCTACGCACATCGCGTGCAATTGCATATTCAAGCGCCATGTAATCACCCTGCATTAATGAGCGCGGATCGACCGGTGCTAATGCAAAACGCACCACTTGGCCGTGATTAAGGAGTTGTTCGAATTTGAAAATGCGCCAATTCACGCCAGCGAGAATCGCCACTGTTGTGAATAATACGAGCCCAAGCGCCCATTTATGTGAAGCCGACAGTTTTCCCATCACATTGCCCATCACACAGTCTCCTTGGCATTTTCATTGGCAGGAAATAACCGCCACATCACTAACCTTGTCACCAACAGCAAGGCGCCTAAGCCCATCAAATAACCAGATTTAAGTAACAGAGTCGTTTCTAGGGAATAATAATACCCGCTGACAAATAACAGCGCCGACACCATTCCCATACCTTTCAACCAAGACTCGTTGCAATAATGGCCAAGCAAGATCAATAGAATAGCTGTTGATAAACCCTGCATAGGTAAGGATAAACCGCTAACGATGACTAAACCGATAACACACCCTAGCGCCGCTGGTGAGCTTAGTGATTGATGGCGCTCGCGCAAGATTGTCACCAATAAAAATCCGCAAATAGCGAAAATAATCAACAGATGAGTCAGTGTCAGCCACAGGCTTTGCTGCCAAGGGCTAAATAAGGCTTCAAAAATACTGTCCATACTAAAAGCGTGCATCAACTGCAACGAAAGCAACGCGAGTGCGAAACCATAGATGAGCATCCGAGCCCTGCGATAATGACGCCCGAACTGATTGATATTTAATAACACTAGACTAATGACTACGGTAAAAAGGCTTGGGCTAAAATTGAGCAGTTCAAATTTTGCCATCAGGCCAATCACGCACCAACTTAAGCAAAAAGCGAATACAAACTGGGCTAGCCCGTGGGCAATCAAGCCCCACAGTACCAATGTAATACCCGCCATACAGAGATACCATGTGAGGCTAAAATCATTGTTAATTAAATCAAATAATCCCCATGCCACACTGATCAAACCACTCAAACAGGCGGCAAAAGCAAATTGTTCAATAAAAATCTGTTGCCGCGGTAAAAAATACAGCCCAATCCCCAAGGCTAAATAGGTTAAGCCGATAAATAAAATGACATCTTCTTCAACATGCTCAAAAATGGCACCAAACACTGCCATCATGAAGCTCAATAAAAACAACGCCGCTATCCAAGCAGCAAACGCCTGCATAGTGGCAATATACCAAGGGATATCATGGTCTTCTGGCATTTGAGCTGCACTAACATTGCCTTCGGCATACAAAGCTTGCCAGTGTTTGATTAGACTTAATTCACTCGAAGCGTCGATTGACGTAACACTATCAGTGCAGGGTCGAGTGATCATTTCGCTATCCTGTAAACCATTATTGTTGCTCATGAACATCTCCCACGCCCACGCTCCCTTGGGTGGCGATTACTGCAAACTGAGGTTTAAGTTTCCGGCTTAGCTCCCTCAACCAAATACTCAAACCTATGCTTGCCAAAATGATATAAAGCCCAATAAACAAAAATCCACCTATGGGGTCATTATCCTCAAACATCAGCTTTATCAGTAACGCGGCGCCTACGGCAATCAGGCTAAAACCGCCCAAGGCCAAGGGATATATGCGTGGTAATCTATAACGAAAAATAACGAATCCGAATATCAGATGGGCAAAATAACCACAGAAGATCCCAGTGCTGAAGCTATCACGTTCAAGGAAATCGTCGAAAATAAGCCAAGTGATTAACCAAGTAAAACAACCCATAGCAAACAATGAACAGGCATATTCAAGGATTGGCGCATGCCAGCGCCCCGCGACTTTGTGGTCTAAAAGTACAAAAGCATAATAGATAACTAAATTCAAACAGATAAAGATCAGCAATTGTCCTTGAGCGCCCCAAAATAATCCCCAGAAATGGGAAAAGGAATCCAGAAATATCCCTATGCTGAGGTTTAGCAATCCCACCAGCAACAGCCACAAACCATCAAATCCCGCCACCCAAGCAAAGGGTAAGATAACAAATGCCCATAGCGCGAATAACTGCCAAGGATCGGCGCCCGTTTGATAGGTTTGCCCAACTAACGCTAATAAGCCACCGACTAACACACTTGCGGCCAGTAGCACGCCATTGGCGGTCGTCGCACCAAAAGTGCTGTCTTTACGATAAGGGCTAACGGGGGAATAAATGTTGGCACGATAATAGAGCCAAGCAAATGCGCTGATAGCAAGTATTATAGCCACTTCAATCAGTCCAAATTTGGCAAATCGCCCCAAAGATTGCCAATTATAAGCAAAGAAAAAAATCACCCCACAGGCAAAACTTAACGCACCGAACCAGAGTAATAAATGAGCGATTAAGCGACGCCAACTAGACCCATCCGGCAAGACTGTCACCTGTCGATAAAGCTTATTTGCCTGCTCTTGCGTGATATGTCCCTGTTCAACCCAACCACACACTTGAGATTTTATCTTGCTCAATGTGAAATCTCCCTCATCCTGTTTGCGCTAGCTTACTATGACAGATTTAAAATTCGCACTTTATCGACAGCATTGAACAAATTAAATTGTGTATACTTGTAAAAAATCATTCATGCTAAAAATAACAAGGGGTGACTATGATATTGAGCCAGTTGTGTCGTCTACTCTTTTGTTTAGCCTTAAGCATTAGCGCATTTACTGCGGCTATCGCCCAAGATAAAGTTCAGTCGCCAGCGATTCCCGAGTCAATTCCGACAATTCATGTCGGTGGTTATCAATTTGCTCCCTATGTCCATCAACAACAAGACGGCCGTTACACAGGTCTCACACTCGATATCATTAATGCATTAAATCAAGTACAACAAGAAGTGGTCTTTAAATTTGCCGTCACCAGTATTGAGCACAGATATAAAGCCTATTCCTTAGGTCGCTTCGACATGATGCTCTTTGAGAATCCCGCTTGGGGATGGCAAAAAATAGCGACTCAGTTTATTCCGCTACATATGATAGATGGTGAAGTCTTTATTGCACTTAAAACTAAAGCTCATAACCAAAGCTATTTCAAAAACTTAACCAACAAGTCAATTGCGTTCATCAAAGGATATCACTACCAGTTTGCCCACTTTGAAACCGATGCGAATACGCTGGCAAAGCAATTTCGTCCCTTGTTCGTCAGTCACAATAACGCCTCTATCGAAAGCATTCTGCGTGAACGCGCCGACCTAGCGCCCGTGACTAACTCTTACTTACAGTATTATTTAAAGGTTCATCCAGAAGAGAGAAAATTACTTTTAATATCAGATGAATGGGACCAAAAATACGCCAATGGCATTTTACTCAACCCCAGTTCACAGCTCGATAGCAAAAGGCTCTCACACTGGATTGAACTGCTCATCAATAATGGCAAACTCGCTGAACTCGCCGCCCAATACGGTATTCAATTAACCCCATAATTCGCTGTTTGTTTTTCAAACTCTGACGCTTCAATCGCGATGATTTATCAAGTTCTCATGAGCAATTTACGCGGCAGACAAGAGTGGCCCTAGCATAGCCAAAATACCAATGAGCAAGAAAATCAGCGCTTGCACTATGATCATCTGTCCACTATTTGGTGGACTCAGAGTGGCAATGTAAAACTGCCAAATCGCAAAGATCCCGTAGTTCATCCCGAGGAATAACAACAGGCTAAAGGCATACATCCCAGGGATCACCTTAAGTGCACAGGCTAAAAGTGCAACCGTTGAAACCACAAAAAATACCGATTGGCAGTGAAATAAGCACAGTAGCATTTGCTTGCTTTGCTGTGACACATTCGCCTTCAAGAGCGGCGCCAATAAAACCCGCTTACCATAGATTAAATGGTAGCCACAGACTCCAGCACTCAAAACAGTCGCTGCCATTATTGTTAATACCATAGTGCTCCTATTTAGTACTCATATTTGATTATCTTTGAATATCGTAAACTGAACTAAGAATTTAAAACTGAGGAGAATTTAAACCCAAGGCTTAAATACTTGACCATGTAACTAAGACCCTAAAAACTGCGGTTGAGTTTCAGCCGAGCGAAAATAAGCAACTTGGTTCTAAGCCCCTAAACCAAACAGGGCTAAAATCTATGGGAAAACCGACTCAATATGAATGACCCCATCAGCTCCTTAGTGCTTGTGCTTTAAGCAAAAAGGAGCCATCAGGCTCCTTAGTGCTTGTGCTTTAAGCAAAAAGGAGCCATCAGGCTCCTTTTCTTCACAATCCGTAAACGATTACCCTGACTAAAACCTACGATTACATAGTCGCCATAGTCCAATAATTTAAACGCTTTTGTGGATCGGCTAACAGGTTTTTACATTCTTCTTTATATTTACCCATTAACGCACCTAAGTTACTTGACCCCCCTAAGCTTTCGATTTGACGGGCTTTAGCATCGGCAACCGCTTGAGTGACCTCAGCTTCAGAGCTGTATTTCTTAGCTAAATTCTCAGACTCAATTTTAGAACTTTTTAAACGCTCACCCACGGCCTGCATTTGCGGTGCATTCATCGCCCCAATGGCTTCTGAGCTAATTTGATAGTAAGCGGCACATTCAATGGCTTCTTTACTAAACGCTTTTTCTGCTTCATCAGCCCAAACTGCAGTACTGGCACTTAAGACTAAACCACCTAATACTAACGTTTTTACCTGAGTTAACATGTTACTTTTCCTTTTAATCGCCATAAATAAACCTACTCAAGCCCTCGGTGGAGCTCAAGTTCGTAGATATAAAAATCTTGGTTACGCACAAAGCCTAAACCTTCATACAAGCCCTGCGCGCGCTGGTTTTTTTGCTGTGTTTCTAACATCAAATAACTCATATTATGCGCTTTGGCATAACTGGCGGCCTGTAGCACTAACGCCCGCCCAATACCGACACATCGGGCATGTTGAGTCACATACACATCATTGAGGATCAACATAGGGGCCAAACGTAACGATGAAAAACTGGGATACATTTGAACAAAACCTAATCCAAGCCCTTGATTATCTTTAGCTATAAATATCACCGATAAGCCATCTGACACTCTTGAATAAATAAACTGCTCCGCAGCCGCGAGATCATCCCTACGCCCATAAAACTGGCGGTACTCATTGAATAACACTGCAACCTCATGGACATGAGTCACATCTACTCGAGTTATAATGCTTGCCATGGGCCTTTCCTATTTATCATTAGAGTGTTGGCGGTCGTTGTCGCAATCGAAATTGCAGACTGTTTTTCACCGTTGGCCACTCGGTATCAATAATGGAATACACCACGGTATCGCGGATCGTACCGTCCTTAAGAATCTTATGATTTCGCAATACACCATCTTGCTTAGCGCCTAGTCTTGCAATGGCTTGTCTCGAAGCTTGATTATGCCAGTGAGTACGGAACTCAACGGCAATGGCATCTAAGGTTTCAAAAGCAAAGGTCAATAACAGCAGTTTAGCTTCAGTATTAATCCCAGTGCGCTGGGCACGTTTAGCATACCAAGTGTATCCAATCTCAAGACGGCGATTATCAGACTCCCAGTTGCAAATTCGCGTGCATCCGACGATTTCCCCTGACACTCTATCCCGCACCGCAAAGGGAAAACTCAGGCCCCGCGCTTTTTCTTCGAGCGCTTTAGCCACATAGAGCTTCATCTCAGTTGGCTCGGGGACACTGGTAAACCATAAACGCCAAAGTTGACCATCTGTGACGGCGAGACTCAATGCCGCCACATGGGACAAAGATAAGGGCTCAAGTACAATATGCTCACCACTTAAACAACCTAAGTTATCTTCACAGCCCACAGTATCGCCTCCGTTAGATGATAGAAAAGTGTGTTGTAGCGCACGTTTTTATCTAGCCTAACATTAAACGAGAATAAAAAAACACCCTATTTTCAGCATGATTGGACAAATTCATTCCATTGTCGGCGGTTTAGATTACCTAAAGCATAAGAGTGTAAAAAAATTTGAAAAAATGAGTACAAGGCAGTTAAAACAGATTGGAATAAATACTGCTGCGGAAGAACAAGCCGTGATGGCCAATCAATATCCGAGAAATAGCCAATGACATTGCGCAGTCGCGATAAGTGATTGGTGATTGGTGATTGGTGATTGGTGATTGGTGATTGGTGATTGATGATGACCAAAAGCGGCAATCGAGAGCAAAAACACCTAAACCTGTGGGCAGCATTTAGGCGTTTGTTATCTGGTGAAGTTAAAAGCTAAAGTTAAAAACCATGCACGCTGTTACTGACCCTAAACCAGCCCGCAATGCTATTACGCTGTGCCAAGGTTTTGGTCACTTCATGGGGAAAACGCTCACTGAGGAAAATCACAAAATGGCCCATTTTAGGCGCGATGCGCTCAATCTCAATATCGGCTTCATCATAGATAATCAACTCACCACAATCTGCCGCTTTCCAGTCAGGATTTAAGAAAAACACTGTGGTTAAAATACGATTTTGGCTGCCCTTAAGTGCATCAACATGTTTTTTATAAAAGGCCCCAGGCTGATATACCGCATAGTGGCTTTCATAATCGAATAAGCCCATAAACAAGCGACGATTCAAGCCATTTTTGAGTTGTGTCATCAACTCAAGATACTGGGCATCGGGCTCATTTTGCTCTTCTAGCCACTGTATTCTGTCACGGCGAATGTCTGGATTTAAGTGCTGTTCAGAACCTCGACCAATAGAGGCAGCTTTTAATTCATATATTTCAGTTGATTGAATTTTTTCCAATAGTACTTGGCTAATATAGAGAGGAACTAAGTCAGATAAAAAGATATAGCCTTTGTCTACCAAGGCATCAGCGATCACGTCCAGCATTGCTTCACTTAATTGCGAAACCATTATGCTACATCCAAAAAAGGGCTACGCTTTTGCTGTACTCAAGGGCTCAAGGAGGGATTAAGTGAGCCTGATTTTCGAGGGGCGTCGATAAGAGATATGATTGCCATATCTCAACGATAAATTTTGCGAAATTCTAGAATAAAGAAGACGGAATTACAACAAAATAAAAACCTATATAAACAACGCATTAACGTTAACCAAACAGTTCAACAGGCGCATCATGATCACTAAGCTGCAAACAACGCTCAAAGTGTAATCCAAGTTTGTTCAGCAAAGCTTTTGAAGCACTATTATGGGCGCTCACAATCGCGACAATACGCTCAATACCTAAACTTTTACCTAAGTCAAAAGCGGCTTTAGCCGCTTCGAATGCATAGCCCTTGCCCCAATATTGCGGCAAAAAAGCATAACCTATATCGACATTGTCCAGTGTCGGCCGTTTGATTAAACCGCAGATGCCAATGGTGAATCCATTCTCGGCGAGCACTACAGCATAAAAACCAAAACCGCACTCGGCATAACTTTTCATCGGTCCATTGACGATATAATCCTTAGCCTGCACAAGTGTGCGTACTCCTCTATCCCCGATATTCTCTACAAAGCCTTGGCTATTGAGCAAGACTAACATAAAAGAAGCGTCGGCTGGGGTTAACTGCCGCAGGATGAGTCTAGGAGTACGCGCAACTTGCATAGAATTTCTCCACTAAAAATAGAGGCGGATTTATAAATAACGGACGTACTGACTGCCGTCCTTTTGCGGTTTCTTAGGAGCGGTAACGGCTGGCGTCCCCACATACAAAAAGCCGACAATTTGATCGTGTGGCTCAAGACCTAAAGCAACATTCACATTCGCATCAAAGGCAAAATCCCCTGTACGCCACACTGCCCCTAAACCTAAGGCAAAGGCAGTCTGCTGCATTGCCATCGTCGCGCAGCCCGCTGCAATGAGCTGTTCAAGCACGGGGACTTTAGGATGTTGCTGCGTTTTCGCCACGACAGTAATCACCATAGGCGCACGCATTGGCATACCCTTAGCTTTATTGACAAAATCCTCATCGGCGCCGCTCGCTTTCGCTGCCTCAACAAAGATATCAGCCAAGGTATCTAACCCTTTTCCTACGGCAATAATAAATTCCCATGGCGCTAAGGCGCCATGATCTGGCACACGAATGGCAGCATCTAAGATGATTTTTAATTGACTCGCATCTGGAGCAGGAGCAGTTAATCGTGGGGTTGATTGGCGAGTGAGTAAAAGTTCAATAGCGTCCAAGTTCTTATCCTAGTTCGATATAAATTGCGCTCAAGCATAGCAAATTGCTGACAAAGAGGCATAAAAAAATCCCACCGCTTGAGTGGGATTTAACTTGTTGAGTGCACTTAACAATCGAGTGTGCTTAAAAATTAAATGCGCTTGAAAATCCGATGCAGTTAACAATTGAGCCCGCTTGAGAAAGACTTACTTAATCCCACAGCGCTTAGCGATGAAATAATCTAGGCTAGTGTAACGACCACCGCCTAAGGTAAAAAGCGCCAGCAACATAATAAAATAGGTGATCGCAAACTCAATACCATTATTAAGCACAGCAAAATTACCTGAACTGGTCAGCCAGTCATAGTTACCGTGCTCCTGCAATAACTCTTTGGCTTTTATCAGTTTATCCCCTGCCTCAAGCACTCTGTCATTCGTAAGCCAAGAACTACCATCGGCAATCGCTAACCAACCATTTGGCCAATGCACAGTCAATGCGGCGACCAACATAGTGACCATTAAAGGGATTGAAATCAGTCGCGTCGCGAGCCCAAGCAGTAACAAGATAGCGCCAAAGAACTCAGTTCCCGCCGCCAGTCCTGCCATTAACGCTGGCATTGGCAGACCTAAACCCCAATCGGGATTGGCAAACCAAGCAACCGTATCTTCAAAGTGAGCGAGCTTGTTATAGCCTGCTTGCATTAACACAGGTGCAAGGTAAATCCTAAGGGCTAATGGCGCTAAGCCTTCGAAATAGCGGCTCATATTGAGCAGTTTCTGATAAAGGGATACGAGTAGCATAAGGTCTCTATTAGTAGTTAGTAGGCTGATTTATTGGCTTGCAGGAATAGACCCTAGCAAGGCAATAAATCTTTCATGGCCTAGGCTTCTTTTTCAATCGCTTCCTGATTCAGCTCCTTGAGATCTTGAATGAGTCCACCTAACTTTTTATAAAAATGCTTAGACTGCTGCTCCGATAAGCTCGCATTCATCGCCAACAGCAAAGTCCCAAATGCCTCAGTATTTTTACGTAAAAACACTTTATGTTGCTCTGACTTAAGCTCATCGGGCTGCGTCATCAGCAAGGTCAAACGCTCGGTTAATAATGCTTTATCAGCGCGCTGACCCAGTGCAACCTCAAACTGGCGTAACCATTCGTGTCTGTACTCAAGCCACATATCTAAGGTGGATAAACGCTGTTGATTATATTGGTGAATAAGCACTTTTTGCTCCGCAGTTACACTTCCAAGCCAATCATCAAATTGGGTTTGAAGGTTTTCATCGGCATCTTTTTGTAACTGTTCAGGGGTTTTACCCGCAAATTCTTTAACAAGCTCCTGCTCTTCCTCCCGTAATTTTGTGAGGATCTGCTTCACCTGTTCATCGGACAAAGACATTATGATAGGTAGAAGCTCGGGCAAGGCGAACTCAAACAATCGAAACCAATGCCGCTTAGCAATATTCACATGATCTGCCCATAGCACTGGCGTTAACGTATTGGTTTTTATGAGGCCTTCGACTTCGGTCAATTGCACCACATAATGAGCTAACTCTTTGGATTGGTGCCAAATGACAAATTTTTCAATGAGGGCATCGAATGCCTTTTGCTGAGATTTATCTAAGGTAACATAATCCTCTTGCTCCCAGCCGATGGCCCAGTCAAGGAAATGGTAACTGAATTTAGTGGAGCAGGCGCTTAAGCCTAAGAGACACACAAGTAGCATCACGCCTTTTTTCATACTGAATAATCCATCCTAGAATTGTTGCTAATAAGACGCTTGAGACTATATAAAGTTGCTTTTTATATCAAACAAGTTTGTCTAATAAAGGTTTTCAGTATGTTCTACCCGCATGTCCCACCAATCGCGCGGTCAATGCCATAAGGGAATGAGCCATTATCATCAGATGGAAACTAAGCACACGCAATAATGGCTATTTGGGGGTGATCAGCGGCCAGAAGCAATCAAACCAAGCAAGGTAGTCGGCGCTACAACTGGGTTCTGTTTGCGCTGCCATCAATAATGCCCAGTAGCAAGCAAATACCCAATACATGTCAATAGCGGCAGGTACTGCCGTTACGGCTTGTGCAGTAACATAAGGATGTCCACTCAGATACTGTTTCACCAACAGACTTTGCTGATAGGCCGTTAACCCATGGGTCGCTAACACTACAGCTAACTCACACAGTGGATGCGACGCCGTCGCATACTCAAAATCGATACAACACAAGCGGTTATTTTTGAGTAACAAATTATGGGGATTAAGATCACGATGGCAAAACTGCGGCTTGATTATGCAAGCTGCTAACTCATCACACCAATGTTTGATTTCAATTTGAATTGCAAGCAGCTTAGCCACCCGCTCATTCCAATCACGAGTATTGCTATCACCAATATCACTACCCTGCTTCAATGGCACAGCACGCCTTAATACTGGCTCACTAAATGTTGCAGAAGTCTGATAGGCAAGCATTTGCTGGTGATATTCCTGCCACTGCTCAGTGATACTAATAGCATAAGGCCCTGTAGGCAGATCGCGTAATTGCAGCAATAACGCCAATAGCAAACAATGGGCTTGGTTAGGATGCGTTGCTTGTTCTGCTGCCGGAAACTGTGAATAGTTAAACGTCGATTGCCCCAGCACAAAATCAGCAGCACTCGTTTGGCGCTCTAACGCTGGCCAGTGGATTAAGACCTCGTTTTCAATATCGTCACTTTCAATATAATCACTTTCAATAAAATCACTGAGGTAATAACGCTCATCTTCGCTCACCCACAACAGTTCAGGAGCAAGTTTAGCTTGAGCCAATTGCTGCCAGTAAAAACGCTCCTGCTGGCGGTTGCAAAAACTGTCCGCCGCATCCGCATTCACCCGCAGCACATAACTGCCTGCGGGCGTAGTGATTTTATAGTTGTGATTACTTAAGCCGCCCGCAAGCTCATGAATACTTAACACGTTAACTAGCCCAGCACTTTTGAGTATGGGGTAAAGTGCTTTGAATGGCTCGCCTGCTGAGCGTTGCATCGAGGCGTTTATATCGAGCATTAACTGAGTAACTTCAAGGTATTAGCTTCACGGGCGTCGACTAACGCGGTTCGCCACAGGAAATATCCCACGACCGCCAGCCCCACATAAAGCACGAATAACAAGGATGTCAGCATCAAGCCTTTGCTGAGGTAAAGGTAAATCGACACTATGTCAATAACCACCCAATAAAGCCAATTCTCAAGTACCTTTTTTGCCACTAAATAAGTCGTCATCACGGCGAAACAGGTTGTCGCCGCATCTAGATACGGGAATGCGGCTTGGGTATACGTCGCCATACCGTGACCAACCAAAAGCGAAATCACGCCCGTCGCTGCGATCAACTTTAAATGGGTTTTCAATGGCCAAGTGGTCACTTTTACGCCTTGATGCTTATCACCACCTTGGGTCCAGAGCCAATATCCATAGAGCGCCATCGCCATGTAATAGACGTTAAGCACAGACTCCATCAGTAGCGACACCTTCCAAAACAACACAGTGTAAATGGCGGTACTGGCAAAGGCCGCCGCCCAGCACCACACACTGGCCTTCATCGCCAGCAGTAAATATGCCATCGCCAGCAATACCGCGAGTGCTTCCCATACGGTCATCACATGGACTTCACCAAAGGCCGTATTAACGCTATCGACCAAGGTTAACCATAAATCTGTCATAGTGTTGTTCTTATTGCCTATTTGTCGCTTACATGGCGGTCAATCATTATTCGCTGTGAGCTAAATTCAGCTCACCACCGATAAACTTACACACAAATACCGCCTTGCCCCACTTCTCATGGGCCGCTTGCATCTCGGTCGCCAGCATAGTCATCACATCTAAATAATCGCCGCACACTTGAGTTGCCATCGCATTAGTCACGCGCTCGATATTGGGATAGCTATCCACGCGGCCAATAAACCACTTGATAGGATCGAGGTAATTTTCATTAAAGGGATACATGCTAATTTCTGCGGTCAGTTTCATTTTAATTCCTTGATATTCTGAAGTAAGGTTGTAGCCCAAATACTGGGCTACAGTTCAGTTAACACTTAAATGATTATGCTCACTTTAAAATGAGCTATTACATAAACTTAACGTTAAAGGTTACGCCAATCTGACGCGGATCGCCGTAACGAATATATTGTTTTTCCGCCCAACCGTTATCTGGCTCATTGCCAAAATAGAAGCCACGCACACCGTATTCTTCATTAAACAGATTGCGTCCCCATAAATATGCCGACCAGGCGCTCGCCTCATAACCTATACGGGCATTGACGATAGTGTAGGGTTCAGAGCGGGATTCATTGCTGTCTGAATAATAGAATTCACTCTTACCGCTAAGATTCAGGTTAGCAAACCAACCCGAATTGGCACGATAAGTCCCACCAAGGCTGTAGGTAAGATGTGGAGAATGGGCTAGATCGCGGCCAGTTAAATCCACCTCAGTGCCATATTTGTCCTGATACTGGTAGTCACCGTAGGCCGTTTCTAACCAACCTAAGCTTGAGTAAACTTGCAGATTATCCGTGGCATACCAGGTTGCATCTAACTCAGCGCCATAGTTATTCGAACTGCCTGCATTTTCAGTGAACAAGATAAAACGCTGTGGTTTATCGGGATCTTGCTGTGATGCAGCCACCTGTTGATCTTGCCTGTCCATATAGAACAGCGCCAAATTAGTATCGATAAGTCCCGCTAACCAATGGGATTTAAGGCCGATTTCATAGTTATAGAGCGTCTCAGTACTAAACTCTTTTTTATCGTTCAATTCGACGGGTAAAGTCATGTTGAAACCGCCCGCCTTGTAACCGCGTGCGACTCGGACATAAGCATTGTGCGAGTCGTTCAGCACTTTACTCACAGCAATATGACCGCCCCACATGGTTTCGCTCGGGTCGAAATTATCGTTATTCGTATCAGAGTAATGGCTGTTGCGGCGCTCTAAACGTAGCCCCACAGATAAAGCATAATTTGAGCCCAAATCCGTATCGAGCTGACCAAACAGTGCATAGTTTGTCGCCTCATACTCTGAGTCTAAGACTTCATCCGGCGAAGCATTGTATTCAGAATACAATTGGTTATCTTCTTTCAGATTCATGGCATACACACCAAGCAACCAATCAGTACTCTCTGCAAAAATACGGCCCTGCTCGGTAGAACTTAGGCGAAACTCTTGCGACGCGGTTTTACGCTGACCCGTTTTATCCCAAAAATAATCGTATTGACACGGCGCCAGATTGCCATTGTCATCATTGCATTGCTTAGAGGCCCAATATTCTGAGTTAGCCCAATCGCCATCGTAACTGTAATGGTGATCGGTATTGGCAAAAGAGGTTAACGAAGTTAATTCGAAGTTTTCTGCGCCAGAATAGGTCGCTTTAAAACCCGCGCCTGTGGTGCGTTGGCTATCAACACCCGGTTGATCCGATGTTGTCTGGGTTGGTGAATTGGTTAAACTCCACACATCATAGCCATTATCGAAATCGGCATGCAGCACAGTTAAATCAAACTGCAAATCATCAGTCGCATACCAGCGCAGCTTAGCGCGGCCGCTGAATTCATCGCGACCATTGGTATCATCACGGTCTAAATACAGATTATCGTGGTAACCATTTTGCTGATGTTGCTGCATTGACACACGATAAAGCAGCTTGCCAGAATCCGTTAATGGGCCAGAACTGAAACCGCTAAAAGTGCGCAAATCATCATCGCCTAACGACACTTCGCCGCCATGCTCAAACACATCAGTTGGATCGTTACTCTTCAGATAAATCAATCCCGCTAAGGCATTCGCGCCGTAACGCGTCCCCTGCGGTCCACGAAGCACTTCGACCTGCTGTAAATCGTACATGCTCGACACCATACCAATACCGGATAAATCGATATCATCTATGATGTAACCCACGGAAGAATTAGGTGCGCCTTGGTATTGTTCCTGCTCTCCTACACCGCGAATTTGAAAATATTTCGGCCGCGAGCTTCCACCTGACCAGTTAAAATTGGCGATAGAATTAAGCAGATCTTCAAAGTGTTGCGCACTTTCATCTTGAATTTTTTGACTGTCGATAACGGTAATGCTGGAGGGCATTTTTTCTAAGCTTGAACTGCGAAAATCCGCCGTCACCACTATGACTTCCATCTCAGTGCTGGGATCGGGTCTGTCAATAGCGTCGGTTTGTGCAAAAACAGGGGTGCTCAGCGCTGCGGCGATGGCTAACGCCAGCGGCGCTCGGGCTAAAAATAAGCTTGGCGATACGGTTGAAAATGGAGATTGATGGTTTGACGTTTTACGGTTTGACATAGGACCTCAAATATAATGTTTGAGATCCGGCAACGAATAAGCGATTCAGAAGTGTGCTGTTGATTGGCCCATTCCTACGCCGGTATTAGCCGGATCAGGTTCTAAGGGTTCGTCAGATGACATCTCAGTTTGCAGCCGTCAACGTTAAAATCAGAGTAACATTAATGCACAACAAACACCCCTTGGCGGCGCCTAGTATACATGACGGAAATAAAAAGTGGGCACTCTTATCTCTGCGATTCAATTAAATGTCGCGAAAACCACTGCCCTTCACTTCGTATGATGAAAATGTCTTTAGTATCAGCCTAAATCCTTTCGTCCATTTGACCGCCTATCATGATAATGCTATAGAAGGTCGCAATTTCGAACACAGTAAGAGGATCATAGTCGATGCAGCTAAAACCTTTATCGAAAGGACGTTATAGCCAGCGATGGGAGCAAGACTATCCACTTATTGAAGCGGTTGTACTTAGCTGTATCAGCGAAATAAAAATGCTCAAAAAAGGCGCTCACCTCATGACGCAGGGGGAAGCGATGGCATCACTTGTATTGGTGAAGCAAGGTCGAGTATCGCTCGGCCATACCGCGAGAAATGGTCGGTGTTTTCAATTAGGTACTATTGATTGTGATTCACAACTGTTTGGCGAAATGGAGTTCTTCACCCAGTACCACTGTCAACTAGACATTATTGCCAGTGAACCCTTAGAAATCATGTTGATTAGCGCTGAAAAACTGCAACATTGCCTCGGTCAACACCCTCAACTCGCGCTATTTTTCGCTAGTGCAATTGCGATTGACTACCAAGACACAGTGGATATTTTTACTCGGCGACTGCTCTATCCCATCAGTTATAACGTGGCATTTGATATTTACCATGAATACTTAAATGACTTGCCCGTAGATGGCTTTAGTAAACGTTATTTAGAGGCTGAACGATTTGGCACTACCGACCGAGTCTACCGTCGGGCACTACAAAATCTTGAGGAACGAGGCTTAATTGAGCGGAAAAAAGATGGCATTCGGATTTGTGATCTCAACGCACTCAAGAAATTTGTTGAAGCAGGTATATAACCGCTTTCAACATAACCCACACTCGACTTAATTTAACAACCGAGTGTGGGATGGATGCACAGGTAAATTAACTTACCGATGGCGAGTGTTGTTCCATAACCGGTTTCATCCGACTTGAAACGATCAATAGCATAAATATCGCTGCGTAAAGCAGAGGAATCACGTACATCACTGTTTGTAATCCGGTAATACGTTCAAAGAAAGAACTGATGGCTGGGCTAAACATCGCCCCTGCACTTCCACTAATAAGAATATATGACACATTTTTGCTACTGGCTTTTTTTACAAAAGACACGCCATAAGCAATAAATGCATTATAAAGAGCAGCACACACAAAACCGTAACCATAGGTTAAATAAGCTATCCAATTAAGATTATTGGTACTGACAATGGCTGCGGTGATCACCATAGCTAAAGCAATAATACCAACTAAGAAATGGTGAATTTTTACACGCGTCACAATCACAGTCGAAATTAATGCACCAATTAGCGCAGCGGACCAATACTGGGTAATAATATTACCGGCATCTTCAAACGGAATATCAAATTTTTGTTTTACAAATAAAGGTGCCCAAGTTAAAAAAGTATATAAAGCCAGCATTCCTAAAAATAAACCAATACCTCCACTAATAATGCCGAGATTCCATTCAGACTGTTGTTTCTCTTGTGTTGTAGAAGATTGCTCGCAAATAGAGAAATGAGTGAACAAGGTAATAATGACTGTACCGAACGCCACTAAACCTACGGCTAAATAGCTATAACTCCATGATAATGAACTTGTTAATGCATAAGTCGTTATTAATGGAAAAATAACGCCTGCAATATTAAACGTTGCATCTTGCACCACTAACATTGTGCTTTGTAATTTCTCTTGCCACACAGACACCACAATCGTACCAGCAATACATAGACCGATACCGCCACAAAAACCAATTAAGGTCATTGCTACCATCACAACTTGTAGGGAACTGGTTAGATGTAAAGCCAGAGCAGAAAGAGCAACCAGACTGTAACTTATCAAGGTCATCCTTTTGATACCCATTTTTTCAATAAAGAAAAATGCTGCAATCGTCCCCGCGAGTGCACCACCATTGAGCAATGAAAAGATTGATGCAACTTCGTTAACATTAGCGGCAAATTTCTCAGCTATGGGTTCAATCAACATCCCAAATTGGGTCGCAAAGCCCGCCATAATAAAATTGGCGAGAAAACTGATGGCTGTTAAAGTAATTTTATTATTCATTATGTCATTCCATAAGTGAAATGCTAAGGGTTCAAAGGATGGCTTTAAACCTAATTGAGGGCGGTTTCTAACGCGAGCTCGATCATATTATTAAAAGAGAGTTGGCGTTCTTCGGCCGTTGTTTCTTCACCGGTTAAACAATGATCAGATACCGTTAAAATGGCTAATGATTCGATACCTTGTTGGTGTGACAATCCATAAAGCCCCGCCACTTCCATATCAATACCTAATACCCCGAAACGCTCAAGTGCGGGGATCATATCTTCGTCAGGATCATAATAAAGGTCACCACTAAAGATATTGCCAACTTTTACACTAATGCCTTTCTCATTCGCTGTTGTATAGGCTTTATGCAATAAAGAAAAGGTCGCAGAAGTTGCCATTTGGTAGCCGCTACTACGCTTAGCGTTAGTAGGTGAATCCGTGCCTGCGGCTTGGGCTAAAATGACATCTCGCATTTGTACATGTTTTTGTGTTGCACCTAAACTGCCAATACGAATAATGCGTTTCACGCCAAAATAATTAATCAGCTCATGGCCATAGAGCACCATAGATGAAATCCCCATACCATGACCCATAACGGAAATGCGCTGTCCTTGGTAAAAGCCCGTGTAACCAAGCATATTGCGAACATTCGTGACTTCTACGGCATCGGTGAGATAGGTTTCAGCGATATATTTAGCACGTAGTGGATCACCCGGCATAATAACAGTTTCAGCAAAATCAGTAGGTTGAGCATTAATATGAGCAGTCATCTTTCTATCCTCATGTGGTAATATGCTGATAGTAGTGCTCAATCACTGAATGTATTTAGGACTAAAGTCCGGATTTCACCTTGCCGTAAACCTTTTTGCTTAAAAATGGGTAATTTATCGCAACTTTCAAGGTCAAAAAGACGAAAGCTAATAACATTTGAGTGACCTTAAGGTCATTGAACGTTGATGTAAAACGAATAAAAAGGCTTACTCCTTAAAAGAAGTAAGCCATTTTAGAACGGGTTTAATATCAAAAAATCAATTAAACACGGAATAAACTAAACAGAAGCAAACTCAAGCTTAGTTTGAAAAGGTTTCACGCACGTATACATCAAATTTAACCACTTGGGCATTAGGTGCAACAGCGCCGACTTGCAATTGCTGTTTACCGTGTAATTTCACTGATTTCCAGCTGGTCGCTTCATCTTCGATAGTAAAGCCGCTGGCATCGTACCAAGTGAATTTATATTGCACACGCATATCGGAAGAGGATTTGCTAACAATCAACGCTGAGCCCTGCACTAAATCACCGACTCGGCGTGCATCCACACTCTGTACCGCAATATCTCGAGCAAAGCTGGAATTATCGACGCGGGTTTCACCCAGTGAACTCACTGAAATCCCTGCGGTATGTGAGGCACAAGCACCTAAGGTAAGCGCTGCGGCCAGTAATAACCCTGTATAAACTTGTTTCATATATTTCTCCTAGTCACGCCACAAAATACGCAGCTAGCGCATCATTTCCCATTAAACGACAAACTAATCGAACAGTGCTGAACTCATGCTTAATAACATAGGCTAAATAAAGCATTCTCAATCTAAAATAGTGAATGAGTCATGCTTCATCAATCTAAACTTAATCAGATTAATCAATCAAAAAATGTGCCCGTGCCGTAGCAATAAGCTGCTTACGATTGGTTTGCCAACAATCAATATTCACGTTGGCGACTCGTCGACCCTGACGGGTAATACGACACTCTGCAAAACTATCCTTGTGCAGACCTGCACGTAAATAGTCGATTGAAAAATCAACGACTTTAGGCACCTTTGCTGTTTGCATAAATACCATTAACTGCACTATCGCTGACATTTCCATAAAGCCCGCAATCACGCCGCCATGAATAGCGGGCAACACAGGATTACCGATATTGTCGTCTTTAGCGGGCAATTTAAAAATCAGTTCATCACCAAAACGCTCCACCTTCATGCCAATAAATTTGGCATAGGGAACGTGCTCAAGTAAATGGCCAAAATCATTAAGTTCAGTGGCGCGTTTAACTATGCCTTGCACATCAATAGGCGCTTTAACCTGTGCGTTTTGAGTTGTACTGGCTGCATCTAGTATCGAATTATTTGCGCTCATCACTCTCTCCTATCGCAGGCACGGCTTCACCCATTAACGCTTGCCTAAAGGCATCACCAACCATTTCAGGGCTTATCCGCATAAAAGAGCCGACGGCATGGGCGATGGGATCGTCAATACTGTCTTGGTAAGCAATTGCACGGGTAAAGGCAATATTAGAAGACAACTTGTAGCATTCTGCAAAACCAAATACAGGCTTATGGGGCTGAGCGGGCTTCATGTAGTCCACCCGTAAATCGAGCGTAGGTGATATTTCTAATAATTTGAATTTATGGAAAATAGCGCTCACGACTGCACTGCCACACGCGGTATCCATTAAAGTAGTGATCACCCCACCATGGATAACGCCCGTATCGGGATAACCAATTAATTCAGTGCTGTAGGGCAACTCAATCAACACATGGTGCTCACTCGCCTCCAGTACAGTTAAACCGAGGCGACGACACTGAGCTAATTGATCCACAAACCGCTGCGCCATTTGGGTCAGCGGGAAAAAATCCGAATTGACCTTCATTTGCCTTGGCTCAACATGGGCCCCAGAGGCTCCCCGCCCACAAGGTGGAAATGAATATGATAGACTTCTTGTCCACCATGTTGATTGCAGTTCATGATCAGTCGGTAGCCATCTTTAGCGATACCCGCTTCCGCCGCCAATTTAGCCGCAACCGTCATCATACGGCCAAGCACAGGCTCATCAGAGGCTTTCATCTCATTAGCCGTTGGGATCAAGTGATTCGGCACAATCAAAATATGCGTTGGCGCCTTAGGGGAAATGTCTCTAAAGGCAGTCACAAGTTCATCTTGATACAGAATATCCGCGGGAATTTCGCGACGAATAATTTTGCTGAAAATCGTTTCTTCGGCCATGGGGCGTCCTCCTTGGGTTAGTTGGCATAGTATACTAGCAATTCAATACTTTGTGTCTGCAGATATTTTGCTTTTCATTTGCCAGTTGCAGGCATTTTTGGCAGCATGGCCACCATTAAAATACTCAGGTTTTGCAGGATAAATATGATCCATTACCAGATAATCCCCGTCGATCCGAAAGCCCATTTATTCGCTGTCACTATGACATTATCACAACCCAAGCCAGTGCAAGTCTTTAGCCTACCCGCTTGGCTGCCCGGCAGTTATATGGTGCGCGACTTTGCCAAAAACATCATTGAACTCAAGGCACAAGATGCACAAGGCCAGACACTTAAGCTCACCCAACTAGATAAGCAAACTTGGTCGGTTGACAATAATAGCAGCGAAATTATTCTGACTTATCAAGTGTATGCTTGGGATCTGTCGGTGCGCACCGCGCATTTGGACATGACCCACGGCTTCTTTAACGGCAGTAGCGTGTTTTTATCTGCCCATGGTTTTGAAGACACTTTACACACCGTCTCTATAGATCCACCAACAGAGCCAACATTAAGTGACTGGCGCCTTGCTACCAGCATAACCCGCACCAGTGGTGACGATTTTGCCTTCGGCCAATTTTCAGCTAAAAGCTATGACGAGCTCATCGATCATCCGGTGGAAATGGGTTTATTCACCTTAGGGAGTTTTGATGCCTGTGGCGTGAGGCATGATATAGTACTCAATGGTCGCCACCGTGCTTGCATGCCAAGGCTCTGCCAAGATTTAAAGGCCATTTGTGAGTATCAGATTAACTTCTTTGGTACGCCTGCACCGTTTAAGCGTTATTTGTTTATGACCACAGTATTAGACAATGGCTTTGGCGGTTTAGAGCACAGAGCTTCTACTGCATTAATGTGTTCACGCAAAGACTTACCACTGTCGCTCGATATGCCAATCAATAACGACTATCGCACTTATTTATCCCTGTGCAGCCACGAGTATTTCCACAGCTGGAACGTTAAGCGCATTAAACCTGAATGCTTTTTACCCTATAAACTTGAGGCAGAAACCTATACGCCACAATTATGGGCCTATGAAGGCATCACCTCCTATTACGATGACTTTCTTACCTATCGTGCAGGTCTGGTGGATGAACAAAGCTATTTAGATATGCTGAGTGAGACCTTCACCCGTGTCTATCGCAGCCAGGGACGCTTTAAACAAAGTGTTAAGGACTCAAGCTTTAATGCTTGGACTAAGTTCTACAAGCAGGATGAAAACGCACAAAATGCCATCATCAGTTATTACACTAAAGGGGCTCTGTTTGCGCTGTACTTAGATTTAACCCTGCGCAGCGAAACCCAGGGCAAATACAATCTCGACCATGTTATGCAGATTTTATGGCAGGAATATGCTCTGCAAGATAAAGGCACCACAGATACTTGCCATCAAGCCATCGTGGAACGACTCCTTGGTCGTGATTGCCAAGATCTGTTTGCCTACTTAGATAGTACGGACGATATTCCGTTAGCGGCTTTACTCGCCGAATTTGGGGTCAACTTGAGTCTTCGATCCAGTCAAGGTGCGCAAGATGTGGGCGGCGGGCAAGCGAAAGGTTATGAGATTGCATTCGGCGCGAAAACCCAAGCAGCACCTATAGGATTAAAAATCGTGACTGTCACCCAAGGTAGCCCTGCACACCTTGCAGGGTTAAGTGCAGGTGATGTGTTAATTGCCGCGGATAACCTACAAGTCACAGGACAATTTGAGGCGCAGCTACAGCAATATCCGCTGGGTGAATCCTTGAATCTACATTGGTTTAGACGGGATGAATTGATGACGGGTGAGTTAACTGTTGCTGCCGCGCCTAAGGATACTGTCGCCCTATCCATTCGTGACAAAAGCAAAATAGTGGCTTGGCTTGGACGTTAATAGACTTTCGGCTTAAGAACTCTTTTGAGAAATAATAAAAGGGGCTTTAGCCCCTTTTATCTGAGATAAGACTTAACTTAAACGTATATACGTTTGTATATCAATACTGATATCGACTTAAACCACCACATCGTGCAAATAGGTTTGTGCCCACGCAATCGCTTGACCACGGCTAGACACTCCAATTTTACGGAATACTCGGTACAAATGGGTTTTTATCGTGCTTTCACTGACAAACAACTGATTGGCGATATCTAAATTAGTACTTCCCGTCAACAATGCTTGTAATACTTCACGCTCACGGATAGTTAACGGTTCAGTGTCTTCGAACAATCCAAAATCATCATTTACCCCATTAATGAGCTGAATTGGGATGACCCTATGACCTCGTAAAATATTCGAGAGTCCTAGGCTTATTTCAGTTAAACCTGCATCAAGATAAAACACCCCTGCAGTTGTGGCAGCTTGCATTAAAAAACGTGCATCCACTTGTTTAGGGAACTGTAAATAGACAACTCGCACACTCGGTTGCTCACGGGCAAGTAAACGTTGAAATTGATGGGCTTTTTGAAGATCAACAGTCGCTAAATCGATCACGACCATGGAGGCATTATTATCTTTGATTTTCTCACACATCTCATCAGGGCTGACTTGGGTCAACTTAACGAGAAACTCCTGCGGCCAACGTCCTGCGAGCAATTCCATCAATACTTGCGATCGTGACACTACAATCCAATGTAATATTTTGAACATCCTGCTCACTCCCTGTCTGGTTAACGATTATTCACTTTAAGGATCTAAGATCCTCCAAATACGACTTCAACATCCGTTCAATAGACTTCCAAGTCTACCGTGGTCACGATATTAGCATTAGATAAAACAGATTAAAAAGACTTACGTAAAAAATATTTACCGTACGCAAATCAAAAACTTCTAACACTTTCGTTGACTACACTATCAATCAGAAGTCTTAATTGAAACTGAAAAAAGTTACTGAAATTTTAGGATAAAAGCGTAAGATCATACCAACACAAAAAATAAGGAAATTCCATGTCCAGCAGTAACCCCACCGCTTTTGAAATAAAATCCTATCCTGTGTGGGACAAACCGACGCGATTATTTCATTGGATTAATGTCATTCTTGTGCTCGCACTCATCTTAGTCGGTGGCATCATGATGTATCGCACTGAGCTAGGCATATCTGAGTTAACAGGTAAAATTGGCTTGAAAACTTTACACGTGTGCATAGGATATGCGTTTGCAATAAACCTCATCGTCCGCTTTGTGTGGGGTTTTATCGGTAACAAATATGCGCGTTTCAGCCACATGTTTCCCAATGCTAATAGCAAAAGCGAATTAATAGCTTATAAGACTGAATTAGCCGCGGGGAAAAATCCGCAGTATTTAGGTCATAACCCTAAAGGTAAATTTGCAGTGCTGGCCATCATGTTGCTATTAGTGACCATAATGATCACTGGACTTTTCCGTGCAGGTACAGATATTTATTATCCGCCGCTAGGTAGTGCTGTACAAAGTTATCTTGCTGATACCAATGTCGAACCAACAAGCTTAAAACCCTATGATGCAACGGGTGTGAACGCAGAAAAAGCGGATGCACTTAAACCAATGAAAGGATTGGCAGGTCAAGTGCACGTCTATGCGGTTTATCTGTTGTTACTGCTGATGTTATTACATGTATTCGCGGTGATTTATACTGAAGTAAAACGTCAACCAGGGATTATTTCAGCCATGTTTTCGGGTAAAAAAATCATCCAAGGCCAACCCAAAGATGAGTAATGAGTGACTTTAGTCATAAAAATAACGCCAGCATTTGCTGGCGTTATTTATTTAGATTTGAAGGCTCACGCCAACGTTTCTAATATGTTTGATTATTTTTTCAGAACAGTTGCTGGGGTACGACCATCATCATGGCAGCTTTCACAGGTAGGTTTTTGACCGACATTCATATCATGTACCGCATGACAATCTGCACAGACTAAATTACCGTCATGTGGTTTATGCACAGCGTCCATTTCAGCATAGGTACCATGACAACTTTGGCACTGTGCAAATTCAAAGGCACCATCCGCAGAAGGCGTACCATCTTTATGACAGCTTTCGCATCCACCTGACTCAGCATGGAAATCAGACAATTTTTGATCTGCAGCAAATGCGGTTGGCGACAGCGCTAACGCTGCAAGACTTGCCCCGAAAAGCGCACTTAATAGTTTTTTGCTCACAATAGTATCCTCCAATGGCGATTGTCAGTGGAAATTCTTGTCAGGGTGACTTCCATCTCTCAACCAAAATAAATAGCACGACTCGATATAACTTAGCTAAGGATGAACGAATAAGCAAACCCAAACTAAGCGACACAACTTTATCAACATACTCAAGGGTAAAATGTGCGCTGCATCATGTAACCACATGCTTATATAAGAGTTTTACATCTACCTAACCTAGAGGCTACATAATGTAAATCCCTAAACTGGCAAGCGACAGAATAAATCCCCCTTAATCTAAAACTAAAAGCTCGATTCATGGTGATACTTAAGACAAAGTGATAATAAAAAGGAATGACAATAAGTGAATGGGTACAGAGTACTAGACGAGGATGCTTTAAATTGTGAAGGCACAACATTCAACCCAAACGCCTCTGGCACTTAATTCAAATGCCAGAAGGAATTAGCGATAACGGTTAACTCGCCCACTATAACCAATAATACAAATGGCGGTTAGACAGGTAAGCATCAACTCGCATCAAGTTTATTGTCAGCCTCAAGCTCTGTTTTAGGCCAAGCGTTAATCACGGCTTTGACCAACGATGCCAATGGAATGGCAAAGAATACTCCCCATACACCCCATAAACCGCCAAAGACTAAAACGGCCGCTATGATGATCACCGGATGCAAATCCACCGCATCGGAGAATAAAATAGGCACGAGTAAATTACCGTCGAGCGCCTGAATAATACCGTAACCCAACATTAAATAGCCAAATTCAGAACTAAAACCCCACTGAAAAAATGCCACTAGGGTGATAGGTAATGTAACTAAGGTTGCACCGACATAAGGGATCAATACCGATAACCCAGTTAACACACCGAGCAACACCGAATATCGCAGTCCCATCAAGGCAAACAAAATATAAGTTGCGACACCAACAACCACGATTTCGATCACTTTGCCACGAATGTAATTAAAAATCTGTTGGTGCATTTCAAACCACACTTTACGCGCTAGCTGGCGATTTGTGGGAAAAAATCGCTTACTGCCGCTAATCAGTTGATCTTTATCTTTTAAAAAGAAAAACACCAGTAAGGGCACTAAAATCGCGTACACCATCAAGACGAGTAAAGAAGCTGAATAACCGATTAATTGCTTAGCAATATCCAACACATGTTGAGTATCGAGCAGTTTTTTAAGCTCACCAACCATCAGATCTAACTGCTCTGGATTGATAAATCGTGGATATTGATTGATCAGTGTTTGTATTGTCAGCAAGCCTTTATCTATCATGCTAGGCAAGTCGGCAATTAAGCTAACACCTTGACGCCACACACTCGGAATTAAGCCAAATGTCAGTAAAACCACGATTCCCAAAAACAACACAATAACCAAGGACGCACCAGCGGTGCGATTAATCCCCAATTTAAGCATTTGCGCCACAGGCCATTCCAATAGAAATGCCAACACAAGAGCGACCAACAGCGGAGCAAGTAGACCTGCCGCAAAATAAATCACTAGCGCAAGCCCGACAAGAATAGCCATTAAGGTCACAGCTTGTGGATCACTAAAGCGCTCTTGATACCAACGAGAAAAAACAGTAAACATGGATCATTCCAATAGTGATGGTTGGCAAGGCTTCCCAAACGCTCAGGAAAGTTTATTTATCATGATGTTATTCGAGACTTTACTCAGTTAGACTTTCGCTTCTACATGTCAGCTAAATCAAAAAAATACTGACAAGAGTAAATAACCTAGCCTGAGCGGCACTCTGGCTCAGAATTAGGCGCTTGATGTTAGTCTAAGAGGATTTAAACATAAAAATCCTCAATTTATCCCTGAGATAGATCAACTTTGGTGACCATCAAGGCTAACAGACTTGCATCATTACGCAACTCTTGCACGACATGCCCTTGTTTTTTTAAATATTGGGGAACATCTCGCCGCGAACCAGAGTCTGAGAGTAAGATATGCAACTGCTCACCCTCTCGCATTGGCTTCAATGCAAGCTTCACTTTCACTAAGGGTACTGGACAACGAAAGAGCGTTAAATCAATAAAAATCATAATGAACTTGCTATAGACGAACTTGGGCCATTATCCTAAGTTGCACCTCAAACTACAAGCTAAGTGCAGTATCTGCCTTTAGTTGAGATAATTAGAAATAAAAGGATCCGCTTGCGTAACTTGACTTTTTTGACTCGATTAAAACCTTTTGTTGCAGGCGCACTCTCCTTGATGCTGCTAACCTTCGCCGCCAAAAGCTTTGCCAACAATGACTTACCGGATTTAGGTACGGCCGCAGTTAACACCTTCAGCCTTGAAAAAGAAATGGTTTACGGTGATGCTTATATGCGCATCATTCGCTCATCGGCACCTATGCTAAATGACCCCGTGTTGAGTCAATATCTTACCGAGCTTGGCAATAAACTGGTCGCCCATGCCACAGGCGTAAAAACGCCGTTTTATTTTTTCCTATTACAAAATGATGAAATCAACGCCTTCGCCTTCTTTGGCGGCCATGTTGCCGTACACACAGGCTTATTTCTCAATGCCGACAATGAAAGCGAACTGGCTTCAGTATTAGGCCACGAAGTGACTCACGTTACTCAACGTCACCTTGCCCGATCCCTTGAAGCACAGCAAAAAAGTAATCCTGCAACAATTGCCGGTTTACTCGGCGCCATTTTGTTAACGATTGCAGTACCACAAGCAGGTATGGCGGCGCTTGCGACAACCCAAGCCATGGCGACACAATCGAAAATCAACTACACCCGTTTGCATGAAAAGGAAGCCGATCGCATCGGAATGCAAATTCTAGTGGATGCAGGCTTTAATCCTAATGCTGCAGCGGATTTCTTTGGTAAATTAGCCAGTCGTTATCGCTTTACCACCACACCACCACAAATGTTATTAACTCACCCATTGCCTGAATCGCGGATCACTGAAGCCCGTAACCGTGCCGAGCAATACCCTAAACGTTATATCCCTGATAATCTTAATTTTCAGCTAGCAAAAGCTCGTATTCAAGTCCGTTTTTCCAGCTATAGCGACGAAGCAGTATTAAGCATGTTTGATCGGCAGCTCAACAAACAGACCTATACCTTCAAAGAGGCAGCACTTTATGGCAAAGCGCTGGCTTTATATAGATTGAAGAAGTTTAATGAATCAGAAAAAATCGTCGATGAGCTGTTAAAAATCGATGATAACAACCTGTTTTATATAGACACTAAATCTGATTTACTGATCGAACGTAAGGACTATGCAAAAGCGATTACTATGCTCGAAGCCCAGCGTAAAATGAAACCAACGTCTCAAGTGATCAATGCCAACTTAGCCAATATATATATCGAAGCCGATCAAGCCCCCAAAGCAATCCCTTTGCTGGAAGATATGATTTTCCTCGATAAACAAAATGAACTGCCTTATCAATTGTTGACTATGGTGTATAAAAAAACCGGCAATCAAGCATTGGAATATTTTTCCACCGCAGAGCTGATGGCCTTAGGTGCTAATTATAAGGGCGCAATCGATCAACTTAACTTTGCCTACCGTGCATCCGAAAATAATCCATTACAGCTTGCACGTATTGAAGCACGTATTCGCCAGTTTAAAATGGCTGATAAAGAGATGGATGCGCTTAAGTAATAAGTTGTTTTACAAATAGATTAAAGACAATTACCCATTTATGCGCCCCGAACACACTGACGGGGCGCGGTTTTTTCTGTTATTATCCGCGCCATTGTTATTTCAGCCCGTATTGAGCCTCTAGTACTATGACCCAAGCGACGATTTACCATAACCCACGTTGTTCAAAAAGCCGTGAAACCTTAGCTTTACTCGAGCAACAAGGCTGCGACATTACCTTAGTGGAATACTTAAAAAATCCCCCTACGGCTAAAGATATCGGCGACATTCTGGTTAAATTAGGCATCAGTGCTCGCGAATTAATGCGCACCAAGGAAGCAGAATATCAAGCCTTGGGACTTGCAGACTCATCACTAACAGAATTGCAGTTGATTGAGGCTATGGTCAACACACCTAAACTCATCGAACGGCCAATTGTGCTCGCCAATCAAAGCGCAGCCATCGGCCGTCCTCCTGAGAATGTACTTACTATTCTTTAACCCATAATTTTTAAACCAAAATGGCTTTTATTTTCAACCCTTAGGTAGACTTATGACGTCCAACACCTTATTTATCCTTAGCCGTTTAGGCTACTTTGCGCTAGTGCTGCTGTTAGGCGGTTGGTTTGTTGGCCAAGGGATTAGCGGTGAATACACCCTGCTATTTAGCCTCTTATGGATAGTGCCGTTATTACTACCCGCAAAGGGAGTTTTCCAAGGTAATCCATACACTTACGCTTGGGCAAGTTTTATTCTGTGCTTATATATGTTACATGGGCTCACCCTGCTTTATGTCACCAATGATGCCTTCGCTTTTGCCTTAATCGAAGTATTATTGATTGGCGTACTGCTAATCGCTTTCCCATTTTATGCCCGCATACGTGGTCGTGAACTGGGATTAGGCCTGAAGAAAAAATCTAAAGAATAGTCCGTTCAATGTATTTTCAGTGCCGTCTCACCTTGCTAGGTATGGCGGCATTTTTTATATTAGAAGGCCAAACCTTGGCTCAAATATCCCTTATGATCTCAGTCTGAATACCCATTTTAACCTTAGTTCTAACCTCCGTTCCGACGTCAATTCCCATCACGACAAAATTAACACTTATTATACTTACACTGACTTTTTGCAACTAAGTGCCCGTGTTATAGTCAGTTTCTCACAGTATAAGCGTCCCATGACGCCACAAAAGTCTAAATAGCACAGCAGAGTTAACAAGGGAGAATGGTGTAATGGGAATGTCGATACCACTGAAATTTTTCGGATTTATGGCCTGCTCGGGCCTACTTGCGGCATGCGGAGGCGATGGTGATAGTCAACCAGATGATAGTGTAGTCACGCCCCCCTCCACTTCACTAGCACGCTGCACAGATAGCATTTCGCCACTCATTACCACCACGTCATCCTCAATTCGCTTTCAAACCGAGCAAAATTATGTGGCGGGTCAATCTAGTATTATCATTGCCAATATCCTAAATCGTGACAGCCAAGACTTAACCTTCCGTTGGCAGCAAATCGATGGCCCTAACATAGCACTCGTCAGTCAAAACAGCCCTGTATTAGCCTTTGATACTCCCACCGCAGGCGGCTACCGTTTTAGCTTGCATGTGACGGGCAGTAATCTAGATGCCACCGGAGAAATTGGCATTAATGTCGATCCCGCATCGACGGGTGTGCTAAACGTCCGTCAAGATCACCAAGTGGTTGAAGGCAATAATGTGAGCTTAAGACTCGGACAACAATCGGAATTAAGCGCAGCAAATATCTCTTGGTGTGTAGCATCTGGCCCAGATTTAATGGTCGATGTGAGCGATCCGTTTAGACCCTTGTTTACCGCGCCAACGGTCACCCAGGATACAATCACTCGGCTCAAAGTGAATGCCAACGTCAATGGCAATCAGCTTAGCGATGATGTCTTTGTGCTAACAACCTCGGTGCCAGCGATAAGCTCACTATACTTCGATACCCCAGTTGCGCGCACCCATGCCTATCGTCCGACTTCACCTTACGCCAATGTGCTAGCAAACTGTGTTTACTCCAATCAGCTTAATGATAGCTGCACTATCAATACCTTACCTTTGATAGGTCAAACCTCAAGCGATCTCAATCACGAGACGATTCTAAATCGAGTACTGGTTTCCCACGATTGGATGGGTGATAACTTTGCCGCCTTCTTAGCCCAGATGGACCCTAATAGCGATTTTGCCCGCCTGTTACAATCCGTCACGGCCGTGGTGATTAGCTATGATGTACGCCCTTCTTTTTATTGGGTAGTCACAGGGGCGATTTATCTCGATCCCAATGATTTATGGCTTACGCCAAGCCAGCGCGACACTATTAATGAGGCGCCGGATTACCGCAGTAATTTCGGAAATGATCTTAACTTTGTGATGCCTTGGCGTTATGTAAAAGATAACCAATATGCCTCCCTTGGCGTGCCTATCACCGTCAGAGCAAACCGCACATTAGCGCAAATCAATCCCGATCTGGCCTCCTTGTTGTATCACGAGCTCGCCCATGCCAATGACTTTTTTCCACGCAGCGTGCATGCCACACTCACAGGGCCAAGACTGTTAGATGACTACAGCCGCCGCAATGCCAGCAAGAGTCTAATTTCAGATCAAGTCAGCAAAACCTACCCATTAACGAGCACTGAAATGATGGGACTTGCCAATGTTAGTTTCCTCGGCGCAGCGGCGAGTAATGTGCAAAAGGCCTATCAAGCATCGGATGTCAGTACTTTCTTTTCTGCCGATATCGCCAGCGACTTCTATGCCTATTCCAGTACCCGTGAAGACACGGCCATGTTATTTGAGGAAGCCATGATGAGTTATCGCTATCAAATATTGCGTGATGTCGCCGTCACCAATAAACCTGCGATTTTAACTGCGGATTCGCTGATTATTGACTGGGGACAAAGGGGACGAATTGCAAAAGACAGTCTAGAAAATCGCGCTGCGTTGGTGATTGATGAAATGCTGCCGGAGCTTAATGGGATCAGTCTGGTCGAAAGCCTACCCGAACCAATTAATATGGTGCAAGGTCAAAGCTGGCGTCAAACATTGGCAATATCGCCTGCGAATACGCAGCTCAAAGGCCAAAGCAATGCAGCTGCAATTAATGCCGAGTCTCGTTTTGAAGCCGAACTTCGCTTAAGTGGTGACCGTCACCAGCATCCACAACAATAGCGTTTTAAATTTTAGATAAACAAAAGCCCGTATGTATTCAACATGACGGGCTTTACTCTTTTTGGCTTTAATGCCAGTAGGTTTTGTATCTTCAGAACGAACACAAACCATGCTGTATCTAAAGGTGTAGCATCTCTTTGGCAAACGGAATCGTGAGCTTACGCTGATGCACTAATGAAGCTTTATCTAACTTATCCAATACATCAAACAAGGTACGCAAATCCCGCGCCATACGGTTTAGTAAAAAACGCCCTACATCTTCCGGTAATTGCAGGCCACGCATAGCGGCGCGGCGTTGCAGTGCGGCAAGTTTTTCATCATCTGCCATAGGTTGCAGCTGGTAATTCAACCCCCATTGCATACGTGAAACAAGATCTGGCAAGAGGAAACCGGCATCCGCAGGAGACGAACTGCCGCTGACCACTAAGGCGCAATTCTTATTTTCAGCAACGCGATTGTAGAGATCAAAAATCGCCTCTTCCCATACTGGGTGCCCGGCGATGGCATCGACATCATCGATACAAACCAAATCCAACTGTTCTAGGCCTTCAAGCAATGCGGTCGAAATACTCGCATGTATGCCTAAGGGAATATAAAAGCTGCGACGCTCCACTTCATTAGCGTGGGCGCAAGCAGCATGCATTAAATGGGTTCGACCTGATTTAACTGGGCCCCACAAATAGATGGCGGCTTCACCATGCCCTTCGGCATTCGCTCTCAATTTTTGAATAAGTTCATCATTACCCGCGGCGGGGTAATAACTATTAAAGGTTTCGTCGTCTGGCAAATGCACAGGTAACGAGAGTTGCAGAGGTGAGTTTAAGGGCACTCGGTCTTCTCAATATTAAATAAAAACAATGCCGTGCTTAACTAAGCACGGCCGATAACATCTTAATGTAAACGCCATTCATACACAGGTTTGCCAGTTTGATTAGAGACAGGGCTAAATTCACCTGCACTCACAGGTGCGACCACAGAAATACGCGGCTCTAAGCTTAATAAGCGTTGTAAATCCGTCTCTGAGCCAAATAAATCTAACGAGAAAGTCACAGTATTACCTTGAATATGCGTTAACGTGGCATTTTTAATCGCGCTGAGTTGCTTCAAATATTTTTCAACTTCAACTAATTGCGCCATTTTTTGGATATTAACGAAGGTAACACTCGCACCAAGCTGAGTACCAGTATCGGCAATCGCATACTTAGTAAAATAATATTCACCTAACGCCGCCATCATAGCGGTAATCGCTTGGGCCGAATTTTCAGCACTGCCGTTGTAACTGAATAACGGTGGCGTCAAAGAGTCAATGGTAGCCTTAGTATAAAGATTTAAACGATAACGAACCTGATTGCCGGCGGCATCAATTGCCACTAGCGCCAAAAAGTCAGCTTGATAGCGGCCAGATACACTAGCTACTATGTCGGCAAACATCCCTTTAATATCGTTAGGATTAATACCCATCAACTCATCAAGATCTAAGATAGGCAAGAGTACAGGTATACCGCGGGCATAGGAAAAATCGCTAAAAATCTTACGTTCGGCTAACGCAGATGAGTCACCCAATATCATAGTGTCGCCATCACCAGGCATAGCGACCCAAAATAAGGTCAGCGGGCGTTGAGTTCCCCAAACAGGCAATTGTGCCTGACGCAGTAACGCCACTATGCGGCGGTGCTCAAAACTCGCGGTCAACAGCAATTGGCCATTTTGCTCGATATAACCATACTGGCTCAGCAAGGTATCAGGATTACTGAGCTGAGATTGGATCAGACTGTTATCGAGGGATCGCGCAGTCCCAGTGTTCTTGATAATGACTTGCTCAAGTGCACTTTTTAAGGCTTTGTCGCGTTCAGCAACTGCGCGCGAAGACACAGGCACATTGGCCTCATCTAATTTACTCACCTCAACAGCATTGACGCTATTAATCGTGAACAGACAATATAGAAATGCAATTAAGCTCGGCTTCAATAGGAATTTCAGCATCTTTGAGTAGTTGAAGTAGCGTCAGATGAGGCAAATTGTACCATAGTTAGCGCCTTAAGCGAGTCTTGCCAAAATTTAGCCCCATTTCCGTGCCAGCCATAGCACAGAAAACCCAAACAGTGATCAACGTCGGCAAAACAGGCGATTTTCTCCTGCTCAAAATCCAACAAACTGTTATCATTTGGCGGTTTACCCTAAATTAACGAGAATAATAAATGAGACGACTCGCTATCCCCCTACAGGGCGCGCAAATGCTATTTGTGGCCTTCGGTGCCCTAGTACTAATGCCGCTACTTACAGGGCTCGACACCAGTGTGGCATTGTTTACCGCAGGTATCGGTACCCTACTCTTCCAATTGATTACTAAACGCCAAGTGCCTATCTTCCTCGCATCTTCCTTCGCCTTTATTGCCCCCATACTTTATGGCGTGCAAACTTGGGGAATTCCATCCACAATGGGCGGCATTATGGCCGCGGGCGTGGTCTACGTCATGCTCGGCGCCTTAGTTAAAGTGCGCGGCACTGACTTTATCCACAAACTATTGCCCCCAGTCGTAGTGGGACCCGTGATCATTATTATCGGTCTTGGCTTAGCCCCCGTGGCGGTGAATATGGCATTAGGCAAGAGTGGTGATGGTAGCTTGACTTTAGTCGCTACAAATACGGCATTATTTATTTCGCTCGCATCGCTTGGCACCACTATCGCGGTGGCGATTTTCGCAAAGGGCTTACTCAAGGTGATGCCGATTTTAGCAGGTATTATAGTAGGTTACAGCTTAAGCCTAGCCTTTGGTATTGTTGATTTTGCCGTCGTGACCGCTGCAAGCTGGATTGCTATTCCTAAATTTGTCGCGCCTGAATTAAACTGGTATGCCATCGCATTTATGATCCCAGTGGCAATCGCCCCTGCGGTAGAACATATAGGTGATATTCTGGCGATATCCAACGTCACGGGTAAAGATTTTATGAAAAAACCCGGTCTGCATCGCACGCTAACGGGTGACGGGATTGCCACAATTGCAGCCGCAGCCTTTGGTGGTCCACCGAACACAACTTACTCAGAAGTGACAGGTGCAGTAACTTTAACCCGAAATTTTGATCCTAAGATCATGACTTGGACTGCCATTACCGCCATCACTTTAGCCTTCGTTGGCAAACTCGGTGCGCTGATGCAAACTATCCCCGTCCCAGTGATGGGCGGTATCATGTGTTTGCTATTTGGTTCCATTGCCGCAGTTGGCCTCAACACCCTTATTCGTAATCATGTGGATTTATCAGAGCCACGTAATTTAAGTATTGTCGGTGTTACCTTAGTCTTTGGTATCGGCGGCATGGCATTTGGCATAGGTTCATTCAGTCTGACTGGTATTAGCTTGTGCGGTATTGTCGCAATTACCATGAACTTACTATTACCCGCGACTAAGCCACACAATAAACACCACGAGTCTGATGTGACGCCTCATTAATTACGACTTGAAGACACGATCAATTTCGAAGTAGGTCGTTGAAAAATGACCACTTTATAAAATTGATCGTTTCTTAAGAAACCACCATAAAAAAGCCGCCGTGATATCAATCACGGCGGCTTTTTTATGAAGCAATATTTTTATGAAGTAAGAATTAACTCTTACTCCTCAGTCTTGATCTTAGCGGCAGCCGCTTTAATCAAAGGTTGTAATTCGCCTTTTTGGAACATGTCCACTACGATATCACAGCCACCAATCAACTCACCTTCAATCCACAATTGTGGGAAAGTCGGCCAGTTAGCAAACTTAGGTAATTCTGCGCGAATGTCTGGATGCTGAAGAATATCCACGAATGCAAACTGCTCGCCGCAGTTAATCATGATCTGAGCTACCTGTGACGAGAAGCCACAGCTTGGTAACTTAGGAGAGCCTTTCATATAAACAATGATAGGGTTTTCCGTGATCTGCTGCTTAATTTTCTCTACTGTTTCCATTTTGATTCCTAAGTAGGATGACGTTGACTCAATGCGACTATTGTACGTCAGCTAGACGCAGAACAAAATCCCACAGTTTGTAAGGTTATGTCGACATTTGATTTTTCGATGGCGTCTATCTAGTCAATTAGCTAAACAATGATTCACATCACAAATTTTATCGGTACAATAGTCCTAAGTGAGCACGTTTAAGAAACGATAACCTAAGACCATGGAGAGATACTAATGGCTTTCGAATTACCCGCATTACCATATGCAAAGAACGCACTAGAACCACACATTTCTCAAGAAACCATAGAATACCACTACGGCAAGCACCACAATACTTATGTTGTGAAGCTAAACGGCTTAATCGAAGGAACTGATTTCGCTGGCAAATCTTTAGAAGATATCATCAAGACTTCTACCGGTGGCGTATTTAACAACGCAGCTCAAGTGTGGAACCACACTTTCTACTGGAACTGCTTAGCCCCTAATGCTGGCGGCGAACCAACAGGCCCAGTTGCTGATGCAATCAATGCCGCTTTCGGTTCATTCGACGCATTCAAAGCGCAATTTACTGATTCAGCAGTAAACAACTTCGGTAGCGCTTGGACATGGTTAGTGAAAAAAGCCGATGGCACTCTTGCTATCGTTAACACTAGCAATGCAGCGACGCCACTGACTGACAGCACAGTAACACCAATCATGACAGTTGACGTGTGGGAACACGCTTACTACATCGATTACCGTAACGTGCGTCCTGACTATCTTGCCCACTTCTGGCAATTAGTTAACTGGGACTTCGTTAACCAAAACTTCGCAGGTTAATTCATTTAACCTAACGTAGTTTACTGCCGAATGAGCAGTGGGTTAATCCCAGTAAAAAGAGTCCTAGTGGCTCTTTTTTTATGCCCCTCGTTTGCCGCCCATCCCTTATCCCACCGATTTATCCTCCGCTAACTACAAGTGCAATAATTGCGTTTGCAACTATTTGTTATTGTTTTTATTTGATATTTTTTTGACACAGATAGTGAGTTTGTGTCTAAGATTAGAGTAGGAGGCTGGCTAGCCAGTTATCCGTTCCATGACATCACTGGCGTTTCAGGGGGTTTATATGGGCATTTTCGAGCATTACCAAAAGCGCTACGAACAAAAACTCGATGAAGAATATTCTTTGCAGGAGTTTCTGGACATCTGCAAGGGAGATCGCAGCGCTTACATGTCAGCATCAGAGCGACTACTGCTTGCAATTGGTGAAGCAGAAGTCATTGATACCGCAAAAAATCCAACACTTAGCCGTATTTTTTCGAATCGACTTATTTCACGCTATCCCGCATTTAAAGATTTCTTCGGCATGGAAGACGCCATAGAGCAAATTGTGGCTTACCTAAAGCACTCGGCTCAAGGATTAGAAGAATCCAAACAAATTCTATACCTACTGGGCCCAGTGGGCGGCGGTAAGTCATCGCTAGCCGAAAAACTCAAAGCCCTAATGCAAAAAGTGCCCATTTACATTCTGAGCGCGAATGGAGTCCGCAGCCCAGTCAACGATCACCCCTTCTGCCTGTTTGATGTGGAAGAAGATGGACAGCTGTTAAAAGAGGAATTCAACATTCCCAACCGTTATCTGAAAACCATCATGTCACCTTGGGCGGTAAAACGTCTGCATGAGTTTGGTGGCGATATCTCCAAATTTCGCGTAGTAAAAGTCTTTCCATCCATTCTGGACCAAGTGGCAATAGCGAAAACTGAACCTGGTGATGAAAACAACCAAGATATTTCGTCCCTTGTCGGTAAAGTCGATATTCGGCAACTCGAACATTTCTCCCAAGATGATCCCGATGCTTACGCCTATTCAGGCGCATTGTGCCGTGCAAACCAAGGGGTGATGGAATTCGTCGAGATGTTTAAGGCACCAATTAAAGTGCTGCATCCACTACTGACTGCAACGCAAGAAGGTAACTATAACGGCACAGAAGGTTTATCGGCCCTGCCCTATAGCGGGATTATTCTGGCTCACTCAAACGAATCCGAGTGGTCAACCTTCAAAAACAACAAAAACAACGAAGCCTTCCTCGACCGTGTTTACATAGTCAAAGTGCCCTACTGTTTACGGGTCTCAGAAGAACTGCAAATCTATCAAAAACTGCTAATCAACTCTGAGTTATCGAAAGCGCCCTGCGCTCCCGGCACCTTAGAAACCTTAGCGCAATTTAGTGTGTTGTCACGCATCAAGCCCCCTGAAAACTCCTCCATCTACTCTAAGATGCGGGTATATGACGGTGAAAGCCTGAAAGATACCGATCCTAAGGCTAAGTCTTACCAAGAATACCGTGATTACGCAGGTGTCGATGAAGGCATGAATGGACTATCCACTCGTTTTGCCTTTAAGATTTTGTCGCGGGTATTTAACTTCGACCATTCAGAGATCGCCGCCAACCCAGTGCATTTATTTTATGTGCTCGAACGGCAAATTGAACAAGAACAGTTCCCCGGTGATACCGCCGAACGTTATCTTGAATTCCTAAAAGGTTATTTGATCCCTAAATATGTGGAGTTTATCGGTAAAGAAATTCAAACCGCTTACTTAGAGTCTTACTCTGAATACGGCCAAAATATCTTCGACCGCTATGTCACTTACGCCGATTTTTGGATCCAAGATCAAGAATACCGCGACCCAGAAACAGGTCAGCTATTTGACCGCGCCGCCCTCAATGCTGAACTTGAGAAGATTGAGAAGCCCGCGGGGATCAGTAATCCTAAAGATTTCCGTAATGAAATCGTCAACTTTGTGCTGCGCGCCCGCGCGAATCATGAGGGTAACAATCCGCTATGGACCAGCTACGAGAAACTTCGCACTGTGATCGAGAAGAAAATGTTCTCCAACACAGAAGATTTACTGCCTGTTATTTCCTTTAACGCCAAAACGTCGAACGACGATCAACGCAAACACGATGATTTCGTCAATCGCATGATGGAGAAAGGCTATACCAAAAAACAAGTCCGACTCTTGTCTGAGTGGTATTTACGAGTTCGTAAATCTTCTTAAACTTGCGCTAACTAAGTACAGGGCTTTGGTGTTGCCAAAGCCTTCGCTGGGTTTTGGGAGGTGCGTATGGCGAACTTTATCGATAGACGGTTGAATGCGAAAGGAAAAAGCACAGTCAACCGCCAACGCTTTATCAATAGATATAAGCAACAAATTAAAAAAGCCGTCAGCGATGCAGTGACTCGTCGCAGCGTAACGGATGTAGATAAAGGCGAAAAAATCAGTATCCCAACACGGGATATCAGTGAACCTATGTTTCACCAAGGCAAAGGCGGTGTCAGGGATAGAGTGCATCCCGGTAATGACCAATTTACCCGTGGCGATAAAATTGACCGACCACCTGGTGGTTCAGGCGGCGGTTCGGGCAAAGGTGAGGCCTCAAACTCGGGTGAAGGCGACGATGACTTTGTGTTCGAAATCTCTAAAGACGAGTATCTAGAGTTATTGTTTGAGGACTTAGAACTCCCCAATCTACAAAAAAATCGCCTCAATAAACTGGTGGAATACCAAATCTACCGTGCTGGGTTCACCAATGATGGCGTCCCCGCTAACATCAATATTGTCCGTTCATTACGTTCATCCCTTGCTCGTCGCATTGCGATGTCGGCCAGTAAAAAGAAACTATTAAAAGAGTTAGAACAAGAGCTTGCTGAACTGGAAAATATTCCAGGTACTAAGGCAGAGTTGATTTTGGATTTAAAAGCCCAAATTGAGGAGTTAAAACAAAAGATTGCCAGAGTGCCGTTTATCGATACCTTCGATCTACGCTTTAATAACTATTCCAAAAGGGAAATCCCTTCTAGTCAAGCTGTGATGTTCTGTTTAATGGATGTGTCTGGTTCTATGGATCAGGCAACTAAAGATATGGCAAAACGCTTCTATATCTTGCTGTATCTGTTCCTCACCCGTACCTATAAAAATTTAGAAGTGGTTTACATTCGCCACCATACCCAAGCCAAAGAAGTCGATGAACACGAGTTCTTTTACTCGCAAGAAACAGGCGGCACCATAGTGTCCAGTGCATTGAAATTAATGCATGAAATTCAACAAGCCCGCTACCCCGCCGATGAGTGGAATATTTACGCAGCCCAAGCATCCGACGGTGATAACTGGGCTGACGATTCACCTACCTGTAGGCAATTGTTAGAACAAAAAATATTGCCACTCGTGCGCTACTACAGCTATATCGAAATCACCAATCGCGCCCATCAAACCCTGTGGCGCGAATATGAATCCCTGCAACAGCATTACGACAACATCGCCGTGCAGCATATACGTCAAGCCGAAGATATTTACCCTGTCTTTAGGGAGCTATTCAAGAAACAAGCGGTTTAAGGGGGCACTATGGGGATAACTAAATCAACATCTTGGACACCACTGAGCGATGGTCCCGACTGGAGCTTCGAGCTACTGCAGGACTACCTCAAGGAAATTGAACGGGTAGCAGCACTGTATAAGCTCAGCACTTACCCAAATCAAATTGAAGTCATCACCGCTGAGCAGATGATGGATGCTTATGCGGGCATTGGTATGCCCATTGGTTACACCCATTGGTCCTTTGGCAAACGTTTTATCGAAACCGAGCAAGGTTACAAACGTGGCCAAATGGGGCTCGCCTATGAAATTGTGATTAACTCTAACCCCTGCATCGCTTACTTAATGGAAGAAAATACCATCACAATGCAGGCGCTGGTGATAGCTCACGCCTGTTTCGGACATAACAGCTTTTTTAAAAACAATTACTTATTTAAGACATGGACAGATGCGAGCTCGATTATTGACTACCTTGTCTTTGCTAAAAACTACATCAGTGACTGCGAGCAAAAATACGGTGTAGAACAAGTCGAAAGCGTCATAGACTCCTGTCATGCGCTAATGAACTACGGTGTCGATCGTTATAAACGTCCCTCTGAAATCTCATTCAGGGAAGAACAAGCAAGACAAAAGGATCGCGAGGCTTACCTTCAAAGCCAAGTAAATGATTTATGGCGCACCATTCCTACCCATCAACATGAGCAGTCTCAATCTAAAAAACGCCGCTTCCCCGCTGAACCGCAGGAAAATATTTTATATTTCATCGAGAAAAACGCACCTTTGCTTGAACCATGGCAAAGGGAAATAATCCGTATTGTGCGTAAAATGGCGCAATATTTTTATCCGCAAAAACAAACTCAAGTGATGAATGAAGGCTGGGCAACCTTCTGGCATTACACTATCTTGAATCACTTATACGACGATGGCGTGGTTACTGACCGCTTCATGATCGAGTTTTTGCAAAGTCATACAGGCGTTGTGGCTCAACCCGATTACAACAGTCGTTATTACAGTGGCATCAACCCATACGCCTTAGGTTTTGCCATGTTCACCGATATTCGGCGTATTTGTGAAAATCCAACCGATGAAGATAAAGCTTGGTTTCCCGACATTGCCGGCAGTAATTGGATAGAAACGTTACACTTTGCGATGCAAAACTTTAAAGATGAAAGTTTTATTAGCCAATATCTCTCACCTAAAGTTATCCGCCAATTTAAATTGTTTGGTATCCATGATGATGAGAAACGCAATTATCTTTCGGTATCCGCGATCCACGATGAACGGGGCTATCAAGATATTCGCCAGTTACTATCACAACAATATAACCTGTCTAATATTGAGCCGAATATCCAAGTACATAATGTGGAAATCAACGGTGATCGATCCTTAACCTTACATTATGTGCCAAATAACGATATTCCCTTAGCCAATAGCCATAAAGAAGTATTAAAGCATTTACATCGATTATGGGGTTTCACTGTCACCTTAGAGCAAAAAAATGCAGATGCGAGTATTAGCGTCTTAGCATCCTGCCCTGAAGTCAATAAACCAGAATAATAAGCACAATAAAAAGGCCGTTTCCAATTGAAACGGCCTTTTTGTTTATTTAGCGCTATCTTAACGCGATATCACTCACAGAGATTAATGATCTTGAGCAATAGAAGCTGGCATATCTTCGCGTAATTGTAACCACATCTTACCGCTATTCATGCCATAGGTACGCATCAGCGCAGAGACGTCGAGGTAATTTTTCGCCTGAGCCAACAGTTCTAATTCTTTGTAAAAGTTCAATGCTAATAAACGCGCATCTGAGCTGGTAAAGTAATAACGACCAACTCGACTATACAAACCTTTAAATCCGTTTAATATCAAAACGTAAAGTGGATTTCCAGACGAAAACGCTAAGGTGTGATGCAGTAAGTAGTCAAATTCAGCATAGGATTCAGCCGTATCTTCAAGCTGGTGAATCTTTGCAAGTACCTCCACAGCGGTATCCGGGTTATAACGCAAAGCACCGCGAAAATAGATAGCACTGACGTTCGTTCTAGCTGACAAGAGTTGGTCAACCAATACCGGAAAACCCTCGGGATTCAAATCAGCAATAGTCTCAAGGATGTTTAAGCCTGAGGTTTCCCAAAAGTTGTTAACCCGTGTTGGTTTGCCATGCTGAATTTTCAGCCAACCGTCACGCGCCAAGCGCTGAAGCACCTCACGCAGAGTGGTGCGAGTCACACCAATCAATTCTGAAAGCTCACGTTCAGCCGGTAAAATGGACCCTGGAGGAAATTTGTTTTCCCAAATTGATCTCACAATATACTTCTCTGCAAAACTTGCAGGTCCTTTGGCATTGATAATCATCAGCCCACTTATCCAGTTGTTGTGCGTCGTAATGGTCACTGATCATACCAGAGCGGTAAAAAATGGAAACCATTCACTTAAAATCACTGTGTTATCGCCGTGTAAATGTCACAGAATCGCTCAAAAAAACGACCAAGGTCAATACAGGATGGGCCAATTTTGCCGCTTAGCTCCGCTTTTTGAAATGTCGGTATCAGTAACTCATTACATTAGCTTTCTCTTTAGGCTAGACTCATTTAACTAACGCAGGTATTGATAATAATCACGTGCAATTTTTAACATAATTAGAAGAGAGGCTGCCATGCCGGCGACAATGAGTCAGGCGTTTATTGGGAACTTCTTAGGAAATTCTCCTAAGTGGTACAAAACCGCAATACTGTCATTTTTAATTATCAATCCAATACTCTTTTTCTATGTCGACCCCTTTGTGGCTGGTTGGGTATTGGTTCTAGAATTTATTTTTACCTTAGCAATGGCATTAAAATGCTATCCATTACAGCCTGGCGGATTATTGGCAATTGAAGCCGTCGCGATCGGAATGACATCGGCAAGCCAAGTCTTACATGAAATAGAAGCCAACCTCGAAGTATTATTACTCTTGGTGTTTATGGTCGCTGGTATATATTTCATGAAGCAATTGCTGCTATTTGGCTTCACAAAAATCATTACTAAAGTGCGCTCTAAAATTTTAGTGTCATTAATGTTTTGTTTGGCTTCAGCCTTTTTATCAGCCTTCTTAGATGCGTTAACGGTTATTGCCGTCATTATCGCGGTCGCTGTGGGTTTCTATTCTATTTACCACAAGGTCGCTTCTGGAAAAGATTTCGGCGCTGATCACGATCATACCTCTGAAGGTAAAAATGATGATGGTGAAGATCAGTTAAACGAAGAAGAACTCAGTGCATTCCGTGGTTTCCTACGTAATCTGTTAATGCATGCGGGTGTGGGTACTGCACTGGGCGGCGTGTGTACTATGGTGGGCGAACCACAAAACCTTATTATCGCCGCGCAAGCAAATTGGCAATTTGGTGAATTCGCCGTGCGTATGTCACCCGTTACTGTTCCTGTATTAATCTCGGGTATCTTAACTTGTTACTTAGTTGAGAAATTTGGCATTTTTGGTTATGGCGCTAAGTTGCCAACGGCCGTTCATCGGATCTTATGTGAATATGCCGCCCATGAAGATGCGCGCCGTACCAATAAAGACAACATGAAGTTAATCGTCCAAGCCTTAGTGGGTGTCTGGTTGATCGCAGGACTTGCATTGCACTTGGCCTCAGTGGGCCTAATTGGTCTTTCTGTGATTATTTTAACCACAGCCTTTAACGGCGTTACCGATGAGCATGCCCTCGGTAAAGCTTTCGAAGAAGCACTGCCTTTTACCGCGTTATTAGCTGTCTTCTTTGCGGTTGTTGGCGTGATTATCGACCAGCACTTATTCGCACCAGTGATCCAATGGGCACTGAGTTATCAAGGCAATACTCAGTTGGTGATTTTCTATATCGCCAACGGATTGCTGTCTATGGTGAGTGATAACGTGTTCGTCGGCACTGTGTACATTAACGAAGTGAAAGCGGCATTGATTAACGGTCAAATCAGCCGTGATCAATTCGACTTGCTGGCCGTTGCGATTAATACTGGAACTAACTTACCTTCGGTTGCCACGCCCAATGGTCAAGCGGCGTTCTTATTCCTACTAACCTCAGCACTAGCGCCACTTATTCGCTTATCCTATGGCAGAATGGTATGGATGGCATTGCCTTACACTATCGTGCTGTCTATCGTAGGTGTCATGGCGATTCAAACGGGTTTCTTAGAACAAGCTACCCAATATTTCTATGATTCCCAGATAATCATCCATCACAGCGCGAGTGAAGTTTTAGAGCCGATGACTGGACATTAATCTTCTTTATTGACTGAACTTTATTTAATAAGTAGAGTCCAAAAAACGCCCCATGTCTGAGGGCGTTTTTTGTTGATATGGAGCTCACTTTGACTGTAATGACTCGCTTTGCCCATTCCCGTTCATCTTGGTTTATTCTCGCAGGCACAGCCCTTGGGTTAGAAGCAGCCGCACTGTATTTTCAATATGTCATGAAACTGGAACCCTGTGTCATGTGTATTTACCAAAGACTCGCTATTTTTGGTTTATTGGCAGCAGGTCTCATTGGCATGACAGCACCCAAATATCGAATAGTCAGGATCTTAGCTGCCGTGCTCTGGGCCATCAGTGCAACTTGGGGATTAAAACTAGCCTTATCGCTCGTAGATATGCAAGCCAACCCATCCCCTTTTTCAACCTGTTCATTCTTACCTGAATTTCCAGCTTGGATGCCATTACACGAATGGTTCCCTGCCGTTATGATGCCTACTGGCATGTGTACTGATGTACCTTGGGTCTTTATGGGTGTAACGATGCCCGAATGGATGGTAGTGGCTTTCAGTGGCTTCTTAGTCGCTTGGTTACTCTTTATTGTGCCTGTCCTAAGTGGTTCAAATAAACCGTCTCTTTATAAATAACAAGTTTGAGATAAGGCAGGCATAAAACCTGCCTTTTTATTGACGATTGTATTCCACTTATCCCATTCAATCCTCGTAACTTAAACATATGCCAATAGCAAAACAGTGAGAAAGCGCTACACTGGCTCAATGAAAAGTGGTGATTTGGAAACTGGGGATTATGGGAAAAAGTTCGACATCTGAGCCACACACGCCATTAACCCAATGGCAAAACAGTTTGCCATTCAAATTTAGCCTTATTCAGCTCGTCATTGCCGCTATTTTGATTTGTAGTACAGCTTGGGTGATGCTGAGCATTCAACGCCAACAAGTTCTTGATCAGCAAGCCGTGTTAAACCAAAACTATGGCCAGTTGATTATCGCCAAACTGCAAGAAATGACTTCACAGGTTGAAACCGTAGTCGACTCTATTTCCAGTATTGCCAAACTTTACCGCTATGATCATGAGCAACTGGTGAAAACCATTCCCACGTTGCTGAAGCTCGATAGTCAACAACGCATCATCTCTGGTGGCGGCGTCTGGCCGGAACCCGGCGCGTTTAATCAGCAAAAATTTCGAGATAGCCTGTTTTGGGCACACAATGTAAACGATGAATTAGTCGCCATTGATTCCTATAACAAAGACACGTTCCCAAGCTACCACACCGAAGAATGGTATCGCCCGACGCGCTATTTTCCTGCAGGTAAAATTTTCTGGTCAAAATCTTATTTCGATCCGACAACCCATGAGTCAATGATCACAGCCTCAGGCGCTATGTGGATGGACCATCAGTTTATTGGTGCCGCCACTGTGGATATCAGTTTAGAAAAGCTTAATGTGCTATTACGCAATACTATGATTAATGTCAGAGGCTATGTCATAGCCTTAGATCATCAAAACCAAGTACTCGCCTATCCAGATGCCAATAACTATCTTAAGCATCAAACCAATACCAATCATTCTTTCGTCACCTTCAATCATCTCGCCAGCCAACAGCCAGATTTCAGCCCCGTCGAAGTCGCATTACAGAGTGCAGATAAAGCCTTTATAGAAGCGGCGATTGCCGAGCGCGTTTTTACCCAAGAACAGATGCAGCATCTAACGAGACTAAGTCATCAAAATGAGCGTGACATGTTAGCGGCCATCGTAAATAACAATGCTTTAAATCATTTTACTGCCCCGAAATTACTGACGTCGGTAACTTTGGCCCATGATCCAATCCTTAAAACGGCATCCCTCGTTTCGGTATTTCTCATGCCAAATACCTATTGGAAGGTACTTGTCGTCACCCCAATTTCACCGCTGCAGGATACCGCTAAACATTTAATCGAAAAGGTCGGCGTTTATTTAGTCTGTATTCAACTATTAGGCTTAATTCTATTATTCTTACTCCAGCACCGACTATTTATCACCCCCATTATTGAAATCGTCCAAGCCTTAAAACGTAATGATTCCGCCTCTATCGAACTCAAAGCCAATAACAGCCATGACGAAATTGGCTTATTGGCAAAAACATTCCTGTCGCGTACTCGACAGCTTGAAGTGGCAATGGCGAGCTTAGATGCGAGTAACCTGGCACTAGAACAGCAATTGCAGAGCCAAAACCTGTTTCAACTGGAGTTAAAGCGCCATAAAGAACAATTGAGGGCTTTACTTAAATTTTCTCAAAATCTCATCTATATCAAAGATCTTCACGGTAAATATATTCTCGTCAATGACAAATATTGTGAAATCTTAGGTATAGAACGCAGACGCATTATTGGCACCTCTGATTTTGAGATATTTCCCAGCCAATTTGCCCACGAGTATCAACAAAATGATCGACGCGTTCTGCATAATCATGAAGCCATAAACTTCGAAGAAGCTATTCCATCGCCCCTAGGCAATCTTATTTATATCGTGACTAAATTTAAGATCAAAGATGATGACGATACCGTTATTGCAGTCGGTGCTATCGCCTTTGATATCACCTTACAAAAAATTAAAGAGCAAGAACAAGAAAAGTTACTTTTAGGGCAAGTCGAGGCGCTTAATCACCTACAAGAACAAGTTCGCCTCAGTAATCAACATAACCATGAACTCCATCTGCTCCAAGACAAATCAACCCAATTACTTGAGAAGCATCATCAACTCAATCTCAGTCGTGAACAAAGCCAACAGCTAATGCAAAATTTTCTAGCTGAAATGATGACGCAAATTATGCATGAGCAAGATCAGCTACTCGCCAAAGTGTGCCAACTTCAGCCAATAGATAATGCTAACGACCAAAATCAGATTACCGAAATCATGGTGACTCAGGCAGATAAATTGCGACATATTGCCCAGTTATTAACGAATCATCAAAATGACATTCGGCCACTGCATCTCGCACAATTTATGCGCCATCTCTTAGGGTTGCTAAAGGTACAACTAGCTAAAACAAATGTGGAAATAGCGTTAAATTGCGAAGAAAATATCATCATTGATGGCCCTTCTTGGCAATATTTGCAGCTGTTTTATCGTCTAATCACCAACACGTTGAATCATGCATTTAAAGCTCACAATGAACAGCGTGAAATAACCATTAATATCGACAAGTCGAGTGAAGAGTTACACATCAGTATTATCGATAATGGGATAGGTATGACAGAGCCGCAACTCGCACAGTTACGGCAAGAACTAGCGCAAGAACTCTGCCTTGGAACGCTGACCTGTATAAATCTGTGGCTTAAAAATGATCTCAATGGCAGCCTTAGCATCAGTAGCCACTTGAACCAAGGCACACACATTCAATGTCGTTGGCCACTGAGTACAGGTTGAGAACCGCAATAAACAAAGGTGCGTTATTGATCTAACCATGCCTTGGCTTGGCTATGTTCATCGGCGGTAAATACCTTTACCGGACATGGCAGCATGCAGGCTAGCGCATTAACCATAGCATTTGTTTGAGTGGCATTGGCAATCATCACAACCCTTGAAAAATCACTTAAATGAAATAAACCTAATACCGCATCATCCCACAGGGCCCCAACGGATATACCTTCAAATTCAGGGGAAAACTCGTACCAAAGGCGAATACTGGCGTGGTCTTGCAGCTTGGCTTCTATGGCGGGAACCAAATAGCCTTCAACATCCCCATGGTTAACACGGCCAGATGCGACCACAGCCAATATATCATCGGCATGACCCGAAGAAATCGTTAGCATTGAACACTCCTTATCAATACATGAAGGGAAAAATAGTTAAAGCTCATACACTAAAGATACACAGACAATGACATAAATGCGGGAAAGATGGGCTTTTTATTTTAAGCTAACACCATTTTATACATACACATCAGCAATGCAAATGACGCCAAAAGGAGCGAATCCACAGCGATAACTCGCATAACCCAGCAACAAAACTTAGTCGCAGAACTCGATGAAAAATGGTGACCATACGAAATAACATGAGGTGAAGCAAAGAGCAGATATTTACCTCACACTCAAGGCTGCTACTGCTCGAGGTTAACAATAAGTGTGAGGAAACACATGGTACTCAAACGATGGTGATTTACGCTGCTAAAAAATAGTATTAGTCATGACTTACCTAAAATCATGCATTAATAAATAATCTAATTGCTATTCTGACTAAGCACTCACTTGAAGTTTAGCGATTTCTTGATCGAACAAATTCTTAATCAAACTAGAAAACTCAGTAATAAATAAAGTCTGTGCGGGAGTCGCTTTATGGTTGGCAACTGAAGCTAAAATCTCTTCTAAATCATACACAATTGCATCCACTTCACGGATAATCACATTACGTTGCGTAAAAGACAACGATGGGTTTTGGCCACACACCATAATGATCTGTGCCGACAATTGCTCTTCAAATAATTCCATCACAGTATCGTCTGAAACTACCTCTGAACCTGGTGTTTCAAATAAGCCAAGATGTTCAGTTAAATACTGGACCAAATGCATGTAACCATCTTTATCTGTGACCATTTTTTACCCTTTAAACTCATTAACTTAATATCTATTGTGATGCTATTAATAGCACATCAGAAAATATCAAAGAAGCCAAAAGCTCGGCTTCTTATCAAGATCTCGCATACGCCACTTATTTAACTCTAGCCTATCTTCGATAACAGACGTATTGATCTATACCAATCTTATTGAAGTTACTGAGTTAAGGTTAGTACAAATGACACAGGAACAGCTTGACTAATGCTCGATAAACCCGCAATTTCACGTAATTTATCAATCCCAGCCACAAGATCAAACTCATTGGCATTAACAATTACCGGTTGAAAACTGTTCACTAAAAGTTTGTTATCAGAAACTTTAGTGATAATCACCGAAAAAGCCTTAGTTTGCGATTTGCCGTGTAACGCAATTTTTCCATCAATATCAAAAACTTTACTCTCACCGACGCCAAGATTTTTTAGTATCTTAGGGTCTACTTGTGATGACAGTTTCAGCTCTGGATACAAAGACACTTCAAATAACAAATTTTGCATCCGCTCATCGCGGACATCAATACCCGTTGCCACACCGATTAGTGGAATTGTTAATTCAAATTGACCGTTATCTTTTAGCGTACCTTTGAGTTGTTTAAAGTGATGGACTTCACCTATATCACCTTTCTTTACCGAAATAAAACTGACCCGCGAATCTTGTTCTATCACTTGCCATTGCGCGGCACAGCTAAAACTGGCCATAGCAGATAAGGCGACAATTCCCATCCATTTTTTCATCGTATCCGTCCTTAAATAGTGAGTTTAAAAGCCATGTCGTAAAGAAAATCGACATCCGCAACAGGCTAAAATCCTGCCCAGTTAAACGTGATCAACATCACCTAACTTAAGCTAAAGATACTCTGTTTATCCATTAGCGACCAGTAAACTATGATTCATACGCGCACTAACCATTTATCTAAGCTATTGGCAAAAGCTTGTTTATCTGCTTGAGAAAACGAATCAGGCCCGCCGGTGTGCACGCCAGAACCGCGCAAATCCTCCATAAAATCGCGCATCGTCAGCTTTTGTTTTATGTTATCGACGGTATAAAGCTCGCCACGGGGATTGAGCGCCAAGGCGCCCTTTTCAATGATTAAAGCCGCTAAGGGGATATCCGCAGTGATCACTAAATGCGTCGGTTCCACATGATCGACAATATATTGATCTGCCACATCAAATCCCGCACCGACTCGAATTTGGCTGATATAGGGAGATGGCGGTACGCGGATCATTTGATTAGCCACCAGCACCAGCGGCAGGGATTTGCGCTCTGCCGCTCGAAACAGGATTTCTTTGATAGGATTAGGGCATGCATCCGCATCAACCCAAATTTTATAATCACTCAATGTCTTTTAACTCTGTTGTTAGGTTCACGAGCTCAATTTTATGCCGAGCTATACGCCGTACTAAGGCGCTAAACGATCGATTTCCCACTCTGCATCATGGCGAGTATACATAAAACGATCATGCAGCCTGTGTTCTCCACCCTGCCAAAATTCAATACTCGAAGGTCTCACTAAGTAACCGCCCCAAAAACTGGGTAAAGGCACATCGCCCTTGGCGAACTTAGCTTTCATTTCGAAGAATTTGCCTTCAAGTACTTGTCTCGCGCTGAGTTTACTCGACTGCTGCGATACCCAAGCCGCAATTTGGCTGTCCTTAGGACGGGTCATAAAGTATTTAAGCACTTCAGCGGTGGACAGTGCCTGCGCTTCACCAAGCACAGATACTTGACGCTCTAGAGGATGCCAAGGGAAATGCAAACTGACTTTATTATTAGCAGCAATTTGCTGTGCTTTGCGGCTGCCAAGGTTAGTAAAAAATACGAAACCTGTGTCATCAAAACGCTTAAGTAATACTATTCGTTGAAAAGGTTGGCCGTGCTCATCTACAGTCGCCACACACATGGCGGTGGGATCGCTAAGCTCAGCATCCCTCGCCTGCGTCATCCACAATTCAAACAAGTCCATCGGGTTTTGCGGTAAGTCGGCACGTCTTAAGCCGCCTTTGGCATACTCGCGGCGGATATCACTGAGATCTGTCATAGGGTTTCCTTAAGCAAACACCAAAAATTCACATGAGTTCAGGGATCAGCACTTCAGCCTGAAGCTGCTGATAGTGGCTAAAACCAATGTTATAACCTTGCTCGGTCGTTAATGAACACCGCCCTAAGCATAAATGGGCAGGAAATCCCTGCGTTGAGTCGTCGGTATTAAAGCGGATTGTGTCCCAACTGACAGGAGCAAACAAGGTTAATAGACGCCCCAATAGATCTTGCGGATATAAGGCTAAATCCAGATTCGTTTCAAAGCTCACATAGGAGCTAGCGCACGCATTCTCGCTTTGAGGCGTAATATGCAAAGTAACATAATATTTGCCCCAAAGACCGTTCATCGAAAAGCCTGACGGATCAAATAAATGGGCGTCAATCTCAAATTCAGGGAGTAAATCGTTAAGTTCGAGTGCTGCGCAAATCTCATCTTTACTCTGCGAGCCGCCATTAAGATAGTCAGCAAATTCGCCACGAATGTGGTACATCAACAGCTCACTAGTTTGATCATCCTTTGGTGCTCGATAATCACTGTCAGAGCAGAAAAAATAGTGATGATGGCAGTCGAGATGGCCTACTCGAAAGGCTTTACCGGCAATACGTTGGCGCAGTTTGCCAATATCCTCGGAAAAACTCGTGGTTTGCAGATGAGCTTGGTATTCGTTTTTACGCTGATAACTCACCAATGCCATGGCAGGCACGCCAAGCGCGCCGATAAAGTAACAAGCGGCGTCCACTAAGGTACTGTTACCACAGGTGAGCATGACAAATCTGTCGTGCCATACAAACAAGCTGGATTCACTCAACAGATAAGCATCACAGTCCGCATTACTTAACTGCGACAGTATCTCGGCGTGGGCACAGTTGACTAAGGCAGACCAAAAACTCACATCGAGTTCTCGTAAATTCGGCGCAGACGCCGTCACGATAATCTCGAGTTTTTTTTCTGAACCTTCAAAAAACATCAACCCTTTGACCTCATGATCGTCACTCATCCTTTACTTGATCCTAGAACAACGCGATTTTACACGACTAAAACGGCAATAAAAGTGAAAAATCTGTCCTTATAAAAACAAAAATCAGCCGAGGTTACCCAAGGCTGATTTATTTTAACACGCTAGAAATTAAGAAAAATCTTCTAAATAGGTATAGCCTTTCAGCCCTAGTTGCAATTCTTCTAAAATTTGTGCGCGTTCACCTTCGGCGATATGCAGATTCACTAACTCTTCATAAGTGCGCATAAAGGCCACCGCATCTAAGTTAACGTAACGCAATACGTCAGCAACCGTGTCACCCGCCAATACAGATTCGATGTTAGTCACACCATTATCTTCGATGCGAACCACTGCTGAGTTTGTATCACCAAACAGGTTATGCATATCACCCAAGATTTCTTGGTATGCACCCACAAGGAAGAAACCAATCAGGTACGGGCTATCCGCACTCCATGCTGGCACTGGCAGCGTGGTTTCAATCCCTTGACCATCAACGTATTGATCGACAATACCGTCAGAGTCGCAGGTGATATCGAGCATGACAGCACGGCGCTCAGGGGCTTTATCTAGGCCTGATAACGGCAATACTGGGAACACTTGGTCAATACCCCAAGCATCCGGTAATGACTGGAATAATGAGAAGTTAACAAAGAACTTATCGGCTAACTTTTCATTGAGTTCATCAATGATAGGTCTGTGATAACGGTTTTTCGCACTCAATAGCCCTTGCACTTCATGACACACGCGCAGGTTAGCTTGCTCAGCCCACGCACGCTCCGCTAAGGTCAATTGACCTAAAGCGAATAGCGAATGCGCTTCTTGTAAGTCACTTTGGCTATCGTGGTAAATCTCAATCAAAGCACGTTGATCGGCGCGGCCGCTGATCTCAGACCATGAATGCCACATGTTATGCAATAACTGTGGTGAATCTTCCGCTGGCGGTTGAATATCTTCAGGCTGATAAGCTTCAGTACCGATAACATCGGTGATAAGCACAGCATGGTGCGCCGTTAAGTAACGACCCGATTCTGAAATAATACGTGGCATAGGTTGCTCGTACTCATTACAGATGTCGGTCAATACGTTAACTATGTTGTTAGCGTATTCGGTCAGGCCATAGTTCATCGAGTTATTACTTTGGCTACGAGTGCCATCGTAATCCACCGCTAAACCACCACCGACGTCAAAGCAGTTAACGCTTGCACCTAATTCACGTAATTCACAGTAGAAACGACCCGCTTCACTCACACCTTGGCGAATATCACGGATATTAGCGATTTGCGAACCTAAGTGGAAATGCAGCAATTGCAGCGAATCCAGCATATCGTGTTGCTTAAGTTGCTCTACAACCAACAAAATTTGCGCAGCAGATAAACCGAACTTAGATTTTTCACCGCCGCTCGCCTGCCACTTGCCTTTGCCTTGGAACGCTAAACGTGCACGTAGACCTAAACGCGGTGTCACACCCAGACGTTTAGATTCAGCTAACACCATTTTCAGTTCAGACAGTTTTTCTAAAACGATGTAAACCTTGTGGCCTAACTTTTCACCAATCAGTGCTAAACGGATATATTCATTATCTTTATAACCATTACATACAATGACTGAACTGGCTTTTTGCGCCATGGCTAACACAGCCATCAGCTCAGGCTTACTGCCTGCTTCTAAACCCAGTTGTGGTACTTCTTTTGATGCCTGACTCGCCAGGATCTCTTCCACCACAGTTTGCTGTTGGTTTACTTTAATCGGGTAAACCAGCAAATAGTCCGCCTGATACTCGTACTTCTGTATCGCTTGGTCGAATGCTTGGCACAAACTGTTCACTCTGTGGTGCAGGATCTGCGGAAAACGAACTAGTACAGGTAAAGCGACTCCCGCCTTAACCATGTCTTTGGCTAGCTCATTTAAGCCAATCTTGTAATCAGGATTTTTGGGGTCCGGTGACACAGTCACCTCACCTTGATCGCTAATCCCATAAAAACCTTGGCTCCAGTGAGTAACATTGTACCCAGCACGAGCATCATCAATAGACCAATCATTCATTATTATTTAGCCCGTCTATTAAAAAATGGGTTAAACGGTTATGGCTTAATAGCACAACCGCCCGTTCGACAAACCCAGGCAAAGGGACACCTTACCTGACATACACGAAGGTAGATTTTACCTTCTCCTTAATGCCGCAACGTCACGCTAGTGTAAGTGACATTGCTGCGATTTTCATTAATAGCGCAAGAGACAACTCATCTTAGCGCAATACATCGTATCATATTGAAGGGAAAGCTTATTCCCTTACCTCAGTAAAGCTATCTTTACTTGCCTAGCTTGCATTTATCCTCAGGCTAGAGGGCGCAAATACCGCCAAAAAGCCAAATAAGATCCTGAGTCGTATCCTTAAAACATCAAGCTAATAAGTAGCTTAAAGACGTTCGAAAGAGGTTAAGACCTTCAGAAACCGATAACACAAGTAGAAAACGAAAACCGATAACACTGAACTAGCGAACACGCCAAACCAGCTTATCGCTAGGCAAGATTATTTTAACAGGGGACTATTGGCTTCTTCGCGGCCAGAATTGATGCGGATCAACGTGAGATGCTTAAGGCCAGTATCATCGTATGGTACGACAATCGAGCGTTGGCATTGTGACACTTTTAGGCAAAGTGCAAAAAATGGATGCTTGTGCATTAGCTAATAAAAACCCTCTTAACCCCATGTAAATCGATATGTTGTCAATTACACGGTTAATGACTGGTGAACCATAAAACCTTTATTACTCACGTAATATTTGTAATGTCTGCAACGAGCGGAATCGTTGAACGGCGCAATTAAACCGCGCAATGTCACAGAATGCAAGCAAGAATCTCATTTAATCTTTTGCATTAAAATATAATAAACACTTGCTTAACAACCACCCGCCACCCATTGGTTTTAAATAGAGTAATATTAGTTAGTTAACCCATAAACATCGTACGAGTCTGTTCAATATTTTTTATATCACCTTTGTCACTTTTATTGACATTTACCCCTGCAAATATCCCTGATTTTTGTGTGTCACTCAAGTGATGCACATTTGCCAATATTAAGTGAAACCAAACAACCAATTATCACGGCGCCAAACCCAGCCACAAATCGGTGGTTCCTCCGAGACACAATGCGTGGTTAAGCCTGCGCTGAGTGACGACTCACACACGCTAAGATAAAGCTCAAAGACAATAATGCTGCAGTTTCAGCACCGAAGTGTATAATCGCAACCGAATCACATTCCATTATGCACAGAGAGATCCATGGTACAGATAGGTAAAACCTGCAAACTTGAGGTTGTAAAACAAGTCAGCTTTGGCGTGTATTTAAACGCCCACGAATTAGGGCAAGTACTGCTGCCAAACAAAGTCACCCCAAAAGACTGCCAAGTCGGTGATCTGCTTGACGTGTTTCTGTATCTAGATTCTGAAGATATCGTAATTGCTACCACGCGCCGTCCATTGGCACAGGTAGGCGAATTCGCCTACTTAAAAGCTGTCGCAACCGGTCCTTATGGCGCCTTTTTAGACTGGGGCTTAGATAAAGACTTATTACTGCCCTTCGGTGAGCAACATAAGCCTATTGAAGAAGGCCGCTCATATCTGGTCTATGTACACGCCAACCGCGCCGATGAACGCATCATGGCCTCATCAAAAATCGATAAGTTCCTCGATAAGACTGAGCCGGAGTACACTGTCGGTGAGCAGGTCGATTTATACATCGGCGGCACCACAGATTTAGGCTACAAAGCCATTATTAATCATGCCCATTGGGGCGTGATTTACGAAAACGAAGTGTTCCAAAAACTGCGTTTCGGCCAAAGACTCAAAGGTTTCATCAAACAAGTGCGCCGCGACGGCAAAATCGATCTTGTGCTGCAACAAGGCAGTAAACAAGAGTTAGATAAGCATGCCCACATTATCCTGATAAAACTCAAACAGGCTGGCGGCTTCTTAGCCCTGACCGATAAAACCGATGCTGAAATCATTTACGATCAGCTTGGTATGAGTAAAAAAGCCTTCAAAAAAGCCATAGGTGGCTTATTTAAGAATGGCCAACTGAGCATAGATAATGATGGTCTGCGTTTAACTGAAACAGCAGAATAATCAACTCTATTCAGGACTTAGCGTTAAAATTGTACAGTTTACCGCCACTAAGGCAGAGTTTGACTGACAACTCCTAGGATATTAAGCATGGCTCTGTTATAAACAAAGCCATGCTTTTTTCTTTGGAGCTTATATGGAACTCACGTTACACGAAGCCAGAGTCATCGGATGCCTGCTTGAGAAAGAAATCACCACCCCTGAGCAATATCCACTCTCGCTAAACTCATTGACCTTAGCCTGCAATCAAAAAACCAGCCGCGAGCCCGTACTCGAACTCAGTGAAACCCAAGTGCAAATCGCCGTTGATTCCCTAAATCGGAAACGTTTGATCAGCGAACAGTCGGGATTCGGCAGCCGCGTCGTTAAATACAAACACAGGTTCTGCAATACCGAATTCAGCGAACTTCAACTGTCCCCCGCCGCACTCGCCATCGTCTGTTTGTTGCTATTACGTGGCCCGCAAACACCGGGAGAACTACGGACCCGCAGCAACCGCCTACACGAATTTAAAGACGTGATCGACGTGGAAGATTGCATCCGTCAATTAATGAGCCGTGAAAAGCCCTTCTTAAAACAATTACCCAGAGAAGCTGGTCGCCGTGAATCCCGTTATGTGGAATTATTCTCTGCAGCGTCATCGCACGAAAGTGCTAGTCAATCCCATAGCACAAGTCATCCCTTAGCCCATGTCGCTGTATCTGTAGACGCAGAGCCGCTTGAATTAGTGAACAGAGTGACAGAGCTTGAACAACAAGTCGCCGAACTGACGCAAAAGCTCGATGAATTAATCGCCTCATTGAGCTAATTAGCGATAGATAATGACTGATAAATACCGATGGATAATAAGTGCTATGTGAGCAACATGGCACTTATGGACCAATCCACTGTCTACCCAAGGGTGAGAAACTTAACCGCGCCAAGCACCATAGCCCCTGAACCTAGCGCAAAAAAGAATAGAGACAGCACATGACCAATAATCCACCCAGCAGTTTCAACAACATGTTTATTATCGCCATGTTTGAACTGCGCAAATTTTTATTTAATACCCGCGGGATCATCGCCTTGGTCGCCTTTGGTTTAGTTTGGGGTGTACTTCTGCTTTACCCCATTCAAAGTGCATCGGCCATGTTATTGCAGCCCAATGTAAAAGATATCATCGACAGCTTATTTGGTGCCAATACCCTCAATGTGCTCTTTGAGTGGCCCGTGGCCGAAATGGCAGTGTTTTGGTGTTTTGCGCTGTATTTGTTTCCACTGTTCAGTATTCTTATCGCCGCCGATCAGTTCTCATCGGATAAAACCCGCGGCACGCTGCGCTTTTTAACCATACGCACTAGCCGTGACAGCTTATTGTTCGGCCGTTTTCTCGGCCAAATTCTGATCCAAGGTTTACTGATCCTATTAACGATTATCGCCACTGTCGCCCTCGCGCTCAGCCGCGACAGCCAACTGATTTTATCTGCGTTAACGTCTGGCGCCTTAGTGGGCCTTAACCTCATCATAGTGATCTTGCCCTACACGGCTGTGATGACTTTATTGTCCCTGTATGCGCGCACGGCACGCCAAGCTATGGTGTTTGCCACCATTTTATGGACGGTGATTTCCATCACTATCGTGGTGTTAGCGAATCAATCTAGCCTACTAGCACAACTCCAGTGGGTATTACCCGGTGCTCAACTGTCGGACATGCTCAATACCAATGGACTCAATAGCTTAGTCTATGCCCCTATTCCACTGTTACAAACCGCTGTGGCCCTCTTGCTCGGCAGAATTTATATGCAAAGGAGCTCGCTATGAGTCTGATCCAATGCCAAGGGCTGTCGAAGCTTTACGGCAGCAAAAAGGCGCTGAATGATGTGAGTTTCAGTCTTGAAGCGGGTGCCCCCATCGCCCTTGTCGGTCCCAATGGCGCGGGTAAAACCACGCTTTTTAGCCTGTTATGCGGCTATTTATCACCCAGCTCTGGAACCATAACCCTACTCGGTGAAGCCCCCAATAGCCCTAAACTCTTAGGCAAGATTGCCGCTTTACCCCAAGATGCAGTGCTCGATCCCAACTTGACGATTGTCAGCCAGTTAATATTTTTCGCTCGCCTGCAGGGCATGAACCTAGAGCAAGCAAAGCAAGAGGCACTGCGCGTGTTGGCCTTGGTCGATCTAATTGATGTTGCCGAGCAAAAACCGCCTAGCCTTAGCCACGGTATGAGTAAACGTGTATCGATTGCGCAGGCGCTGATTGGCTCGCCAGAATTAGTATTATTAGATGAACCGACAGCGGGACTCGACCCTGCCAATGCAAAAAAAGTCCGTGAACTGGTTAAAGCCTTATCACCCACCACAACTTTTATGATCAGCTCCCATAATCTCGATGAGCTCGAAAAGCTGTGCGATCAAGTGTTGTATTTAGATAAAGGCCAACTGAGTCAAGCGGTGTCAATGCATGCGTCGACCGACAGCGATTACCTGACGTTAACCATGCAAAACTGTGACAGCGATGCATTGCAAGCGGAAGTGGCAAAACTGGCGGGAGTGGTGAACATCAGCTCAAAACAAAGCAATGTGTTTATTATCCAGCTAGACACAAATACAGAAAAAGCGCACAACAGTGATATTGAGATGCGCCTATTCGCCCTCTTCAATCAGCATCAATGGCAATACAAGATGCTGCTGAAAGGTCGCACTCTGGAAGAAACACTCTTTTCATAGGCAAGCGTTAAAAGGGATTTCTCATCACCCAACGGTTGAATAGTGTTCAATCCATAGCCTAAGCGCAATACGCCTTGCGCTTAGGCCTTTTAACTAAGGTTTTAAACTAAGGCTTTCAATAAGCCTTTAAATTAAGTCAGTCACTTCGCCCAGTAAAATCAGCCCACCACTCAATCCGACAAACTTGTACTTACTTTAGCAACACACAATCACCAAAAGCTTCACAAGCCTGTCAATAAAACACCAATCAACCGCGCTGAGCTTGCTATGGCTTTCAATCTCGGGACGAGCTTGTTATAACTCCCCTTCGATTGAACCTAAGCTGACTTCAGAGGTTTCTATGAACAAAGCACAACTTATCCAACGTATTGCCGCCGAGCTCAATGCATCGCAAGCGAGCACTAAACCTGTGGTTGAGCAGATACTGCAACAGATCCACGTCGCATTGAGCGAAGGCGAGAAAATTTTCCTGCCACAATTTGGCACCTTTGAACTCAGATACCATGTCGCTAAAACAGGGCGTAATCCACAAACGGGCGAAGCCATAGAAATCGACGGTTACAATCAGCCCAGCTTTAAAGCCTCAACCGCATTGAAGCAGCAAATCAATCGCTGATATCGCCTAAAACTCACCAGAACTTACCGTAATAAGGAAACAAAGCCCAATTCGTAACCTGATCGCTTGCAAAGAACGATCAATCACTGCGGACTTGGGCGTGAATTATTTAGAGGCTGTTTTCGTGTGTATCAATGGTTTTTCAGACTTTTAGCCCGCCGAAGGGAAACGGCTTATTTCCGCAGTTCTTAAGCCCGAAATTATGCTAAAACGGCTACAAACAACTTTAATGATAACGTAAAAAGAGGCAAAGAATACCTTGACAAAAACAGTATTTAATTAACTAAAGAATATTTCTCAGAGTAAATTCAAATCACCATAACTACGTGAGTTTTATTGTAGATTTTATCCCCAAATTAGTTACTTATATTACCAATCTAAAAAGCCATAATGATGCAAATCTGAGATGAATCACCAATGATTCTGTACAAAAATAATCCTACTGTATATTAATCCCTAGAAAATATTTAAATTATATTTAGGTAAATAATACTTTGAGTGTAATTTTTTTGTGATCGGCTAGGTAGTTTTAATCAATGCCTTAAGGAATAATGACGGCCATATCTAAGTGCGACATTTTTCTGTGACTCGAGTTACATTCAATTTTTTGACACCTATGTCCAACTCACTAATTCAGTATTCTTCACAAATAAATTAAGAGTACACCCTTTTTAATAAGGAAAAGCTAATGCAAATAATGGTTATGACTGAGGGATTTTTAGTTACGGTCGCCACCCTATGTTACTACCCAGTAAAACTCGGATTAGTCGCAATGGTACTCTACGTGGTTTTACTGGCCGGTAATCTACTCCGAGAATATCTAAATCGTAGGCAAGGTGAACACCCTCTGATTGAAACTTTCCGTCATAAATTAGGCCATGTCATCCAAGACACTCAACAAAAATATTTAGATCTAGAACTCGAAAAATTAATACAACAAACAGAACATTTAGCAAATACGAATATTGAACGTCTTCGTTTTATCGTACGTGCCGCACCAGGGATTGGACTGATGGGAACACTTATTCCTATGGGAATAGCGCTCGCTGCCCTTGCACAGGGGAATATGCCTGAAATGGCCGGAATGATGGTTAACGCATTTAATTCTGCCATTGTTGGATTAGGAACAGGCGTCATTGCTTTTGCGCTAGCGTTAGTCAAAGAACGCTGGATAAATAACGACAAGAATGAAATACGTTACCTTGCAGAACTAGCATCGATCGACCACACATCAATTTGTTCACAAACGCCCCTCACTTCAAATCCAATCAACGAAACGCATGCAATAGAGGGCTCACTATGAGTCTGAAATTTATGCGAAAGAACATGTTAACTTCACACCGTGAAGATATAGACCCCTTAGCAGGTATCGCTAACTTATTTGATGCCAGTATTGTTGTGATTGTCAGCATGATGATCGCACTCTTTACCACTTTTAATTTACTTGGGCTAATGGATGAAAAATCCCAAGTCACTATTACGACTAAAAATGCCCAAGGAGAAATGCAAATTGTCAGCAAACAAGGGGCTGAGATAAAAGTACAAAAAGTAACCAAAACGGAGTTGAGTGGTGAAGGTGTAAGGCTAGGTACAGCCTTTCAATTAGATGATGGCCGAGTGGTATATGTTCCAGACTAAATTTCATAGAACGTCATTCACCTTATTCCTTTGTGTATTTTTGCTATCAGTCACTCACCTTGCATGGGGTAAAACAACGCGTGTCAGTTTATTGCTGAGTGATAGTTCACTACGACAATCCACCTCAGTTGTAAAAGATATTTACTCAGAATTTGATGTAATGACGGATACTGATATTCGTATTTACTCGAGTACTAAGTTAAGCGAGCAAGATTTAAGTCATCTTCGCCAGTCAGATTTAATTATCATACAAACGATTGGAAGAAATCTAATAAACCATGTGCAACTCGATCTACAACAGGCTATGAAAAATGGTGCCAAAGTATATGCGTTTGGCTCTAGTATTAATGAAACCGATAAAAATGCTGGAATTATTGAGGATCCCCAAATCCAGCAGTATTTTGTTAATGCTGGAGCAAATAATATCCGTAATGGATTGCTTTACGCACTTAACCAAATAGGGATTAATCTGCCCTATCAGCCACCTGAAACTGTACCTGAAATAGGTTTATATCATGCAGGAACGGGGACTGTTTATGCTGATTTTGATCGTTTTAAGCAAGATTATCATCAATACAAACCTGGTAAACCTTGGATTGGATTCGTGGTTTATCAAAGTAATATTATTGCAGGCAGTACATCCCATATTGATGCAGTAATTAACGCTCTGGAGAGTCGGGACCTAAACGTGATGACGGTATTTGGTTATCCTGCACAGGTTCCCATCGAGCGCTATTTTTTCGACGACCAAGGCCATTCAAGGGTAGAAGTCATTATTGCTGCAAGCATAAAAATTGGCGTCACTCCAGAGATACTGACACCATTATTTGAACGCCTCAATGTTCCAGTGATTAATGCCATTTCATTGTTTTCAACATCAATCGAGGACTGGGAGGCTTCATCGGTTGGGATGGATATTACCGAACGCTCTTGGCAATTAGCCATGCCAGAAATGGCGGGGTTAATACAACCTACCGTATATGCTGCTAAACAGATGATACAAGATCCTCAATCTGGCATGACTTATATAGAAGAGCAGCCCATACCAGAACGCGTTGCCATGTTGGCAAACAGAGTCAAACGATGGGTAACCTTGCGTCAAAAACCTAATTCAGAAAAGCGCATTTTTCTGCAGTATTTTAATTTTCCTCCTGGACGAGACAATGTTGGCGCCGCATACCTTAATGTGTTGCCGCAAAGCATTTGGCAAGTGGTTAAACGCCTCGAGCAAGAAGGATATAACATCCAAAACCTTCCTAAGGAGCCTTCACTATTACGCCAAGATATTCTCAAATATGGTGCCAATATCCCCAGTTGGGAGCAATCACAAATTGATACTCTCGCCGTCTCAGGCGAGCCCGTACTTTTACCAATATCGACCTATCAACAGTGGTTTTTAGCATTGCCACAGTCAGCACAGGAAATGGTGACAAATACTTGGGGAAGTCCAGAAGAAAGTAACGCTATGACCTATAAAGACAGTGCAGGAATTGCATACTTTGTTTTACCTGTACGCCGCTATGGTAATGTCCTACTTGGACCACAGCCCTCCAGAGGAAAAACTGAAAATCCTGAAAAACTCTATCACGACCTAAAATTTCCACCATCACATCAATATATTGCGTTTTACCTTTGGCTCCACAAAGTCTTTAAAGCTGATGCGATGTTCCAATTTGGCACACACGGCACCCATGAGTGGCTGCCAGGCCGAGAGGCTGGTATGAATATCACAGATGCACCTGAATATCTCATTCGAGATCTGCCAAACTTTTATAGTTTTATCATGGATAATGCAGGAGAAGGTACAATTGCAATGCGTCGTGGTATGGGCATTATGATCACCCATTTAACCCCACCCATGGATCGCACCTCCTTAAACCCTGAACTACAAACCCTGAAAGGACTGATCGAAAGTTACCAGCGCGCGCGGCAACAAAACCCACAATTAGCAGAATCACAGATTAAAGAAATTGAGCTACAGGCAGAAAAACTCGGGATTTTACAAGATTTGGGTAAAGCCCCCACTGCAATTGATGCAAAGGCATCAACTTTAATCACTCAGGATAATGAGTCATCCCATCAACTCATTGAGGATATTCATCATTATCTTGAAGAAATTTCAGACCGTATTAATCCGATGGGACTGCACAGCTTTGGTGTCTCTCCAACTGCTGACCAAATCCAAAAAACAGCGCAAGCGATTCTATCAATTGAACCCACTTTAGATAAACAGCAGTACAAACAACGCATAGAACAATTATCTTCAGCCATTTCAGCTAGCGCTAAACAAGAACTCGATGCTCTTATTGCTGGTTTTTCAGGCCAGTACATTCCAGCAGGCGTAGGGGGGGATCCACTGCGTAATCCAGATGCGTTACCCACTGGACACAATTTTTACTCCTTTGACCCACGCCGAATTCCAGCTAAATCAACCTATGAAATAGGTAAAAAGCTCGCAAATCAGCTCATTGAGGACTATCGACAACGCCATAACGAATACCCTAAAAAGTTAACCTTTACCCTTTGGGGCGTTGAAACTATGCGTAATGAAGGAGTTCAAGAAGCGCAGATCATGTATTTGCTCGGCATACGCCCTAGCTACGATGAAAGAGGTATAGTGCGTGGCGTTGAAGCCATACCGCGTGAAGAATTAGGCAGACCTCGAATTGATGTCACTGTGATCCCATCCGGATTACATCGGGATCTCTTTGCTAATGTGGTTACCCTACTAGATCAAGCATTTACTCTTGCCCAAGCACAGGATGAGCAGGATAACCAACTACGTATCAATACGATAAAAACACAAGCTATGCTTGAAGCCAAAGGAGTTGAAACCACCTTAGCCACCAGAATGGCCGCGGTTAGGCTATTTTCCGTTCCCTCTGGAGCCTATGGCACAAACTTGGAAAGCGCGATAGATCGTTCTGATACTTGGGATAACGAGCAGACGCTGACAGAGATGTACTTTAATCGAATGAGCCATCTCTATGGACAAGGCTTTTGGGGAGAATCTGGAGATACGGCTGAAACAGGTAAATCCTCCCAAGTTGGGCAAATGCTACTCAAAAATGCCTTATCGGGAACCGCCATCACTGTTCATGCTCGCTCAAGTCATGTATTTCAAGTCCTTGATGGTGATGATCCCTTTGCATCCTTTGGTGGTGTATCCATGGCCGTCAGAGCCGTAGATGGCACAAGTCCAGAGGTGATGATAAGTAACCTTGCTGATCCAAATCAAGCCCAACAAGAAACCCTAGAACGATTTATGGGACGCGAATTACGCTCTCGCTACCTTAATCCTGAATGGATAAAAGCAATGCAAACAGAGGGCTATGCTGGCGCTAAGTTCATTAATAGTGTGATTCAGAATATGTGGGGATGGCAGGTCACAGTGCCAGAAGCTGTCGATGCAAGTAAATGGAATGATATGTACCAAACCTATGTACAGGATCGCTATCAATTAGACATGGAAGAGTTTTTCCGTGAATCTGAAAATTTAGGGGCATACAAAATGATGATGTCCCGCATGCTTGAAGCCGTTCGAAAAGGTTATTGGCAAGCCGATGCTGAAACCGTTAAAGATCTGAGTGAGCGCATCACCAAGCTGGCAGAAGAACAAGGTGTTCTTTGTGATAGCCAAGGATGTGAAGATCCCATTTTAGAAAAACTGATCCAGGCAAAATTAGTGTCAGCCCCTAAATTAACGCCACAGCCAATGATGCCTGCGCCACTAATGCAGTCAAGCAAAGCATCACCTGAAGCGCTCAAAAAGCCGAATGAGGCAACAAAAGCCATCCAAGGATATGCAATCGAAGAAGTCAATTTGACGCATCCAACTGAACAGCAAAGTACCTCAGTTTGGCTACATTGGCTTAGCTACCTGTTGTTGTGCTTAGCCTTTATCTTTGGTTTCAACCGATACCCTAAAATAATGACCCCTTAAAAATTATAATATTTCAAGGAGATATTAATGTATCAAGGCCACATAGCTCATATTCCTTATCCTTTAACTGTACTAGCACTCTTTCTTGCTTCTGCGGGTATACAAGCACAAGCATCAACCCCAAAAGAGACCGATGAAATGGAGATCATCGTAGTTTCAGCAACACGTACTGCACAGGATATTAAATCCTCCCCTTCCGCCATCAATGTGATCACGGAAGAAGATATCCAAGGAATGACACTCTTTACCATTGATGAAGCCTTAGGAAAAACCGCAGGTGTAATGGACCGACGTACTAAAGGATTTATGGAAACCACTCCGTCACTCACGATACGGGGATTAAGTAATGCACGGGATACATTAGTGTTAGTCGATGGTGTTCCCCAAAATGATTCCCGCAATGGGCAAGTCAACTGGACGATGATCGACAGTGAAAATGTGCAGCAAATTGAAGTTGTACGCGGACAATTTTCTAGCCTTTATGGAGGCAACGCCATAGGCGGTGTCGTCAATATTTTTACCAAAGTCCCCGACGAAAACAGTTTTTCAATGAAGCTGGGGATAGGTGGTTCAGCTGATAGTATCGCCCCTGAAAATTTTCACGATCAAGCCTTACAAGGTACCTTAAAAATACTGGATTCCGTCGCATTAGGCGCAAACTACCGCAAGCGTGAAACCGATGGTTATCCAACGACCCACGTTAATGCTTCAGATGCTGTTATTGATAAACTTCCCGAAGGCGTTACAGGTTGGCTCCCCTACACAACCAACATCGGTGGAAAAAGTAATCTTATTGGTGATATGGGGGATAACTGGTTCAATGATGAAACCTACGGCCTTCGATTAACTTACACCCCATCAGATGATACTCGTCTAAACCTTAGCTACGCTAACTCAGACTCAGTATATGGTTATGATCAGCCCCATAGCCTACTACGCACCACCGAAGTCACAGAATCAGGCAAGGTCGATAGCATTCCAACCTATGGCAATATCCCCATGACTACTTGGCTAAATGGCGCATTGTTTGCTCGGGGGGGAGTACAACACAAACTAATACAGGATTGAATTTGAGTACAAGCTGGGATCAAATCAATTTACACATCTCAGCTGGGCATATTAGTAAAGAGACTACGACAATTATTGCAGGACTCACAACCGCCAGTGCCGGACATGCACCTATGAATCCGGTCACCTTTGAGGGTGGAGATGGTCGGTTAGCACCTGCAACGGAAAGCACCAGAAAAAGCATTGATGTTCAGCTAGATATGCCCCTAGGCGATAATCATACGCTAGTGCTCGGGGTTGCGACAAACGAAGGAGATGTCACTGAAGAGCGTTGGAGCCTAAGCAATTGGACAGATCCAAAGTCCAAAGTATTTATGTCGGCGGACACCACAGCCAAAGACCAAATACGTTCTTTTTATATCCAAGATGCTTGGCAACTGAATAATGAGTTCACTGTCTATATCGGTGCCAGACAAGATTGGTGGAAAATGCGCGGTGGAGAATCTCACTCCTATACTCAAGCAGGTGGAACGGGCAGTATTACCTATGACAAGGTAACAGACTCCCCTATCAGTCCTAAAATATCAATGGTTTATAAACCCAGTACCGATACCAGTTACCGCGCCTCTCTAGGCAAAGCTTTTCGAGCGCCCAATTTGTACGAGTTTTTTGGTACCGCAAGCCTAGGAGGAAATATCTATGTCGGTAACCCTGATTTAAAACCAGAGACATTGGTGTCATGGGAGTTGGGTGTTGACCACAGTTTTCAAAATAATATCAATGCGATAGCGACGATTTACCGTTCCGAGATTAATGATCGAATTGCAACTCAAACGGTTGATGGTATCAGTATGCCTCAAAACGTCGCAGAGGCAGAAATTCAAGGAATCGAGTTAGAACTCAAAGGCACATGGCACTACGGTTTAGGTTGGTCAGCCAACTACACTTATACGGACAGTGAAGTCACCCAAGACCCCAATCTGAATGTTGTCGGTAAAGCACTCCCCCATACCCCAAAAAATATGTACAACTTGAACCTGAATTGGCGCCAAGGCAGTTGGTATATTACTGCAAATCATAGCTATCAAAGTAAGCGATTTACGAATGTAACCAATACTGATGTCGTGACTCATGTGCCAGGTTCAACAGACTCTTTTATGTTAACCGATGTAAAAACCACTTATTTTGTTTCCGACAACATCACAGCTTCATTAGGGATCAATAATTTATTCAATGAACAATACAAGCAGTTTTATCTCAGTCCGGGACGTTTTTGGTTTGCAGAATTACGGCTAAGTTATTAGGCTTATCTTAATTTTCATACTGTTAGCAAAAGGTCAGGTATGACCTTTTGCTAAATACAACTCGCATAACACTAACAGCAACATGCCAAGCCACTCCCGTTAATGAGCTTCAGGGATAACCCGTTTTAGTAATGCTTCACAATGTAAAAAATTCGCGGCATTATCAGCCGAGGGATCCTCGAGAAATGGCACACAACCGAGGAAAGGTGCTGTCATCATCTCTTTAAGGCTCGTCAGATTCTCCTCAAACATACTCATGTTCGGATCGACACGATTAGCAACCCAGCCTGCAATCTTAAGCCCATCGGCCAATATCGCCTCTTGAGTCAGCAATGCATGATTTAAGCAGCCGAGTTTCATGCCAACCACGAGTATCACTGGCAGTTCTAATCTCTGTACGACTTCCGAAAGATACCTACCATCACCTAAGGGTAAACGCCAGCCTCCCGCGCCCTCAATCAAGCAAAAATCCGCTTGAGCAAATGCCACTAAATCTAAACTTTCAATGATAGCTTCAGGCGCTAAACTCACGCCCACTTGGGCAGCGGCAATGTGCGGTGCAATCGCAGGTTCGAAGGTAAAAGGATTGATGACGGAATAGGCCAGTTTTAGTGAAGATGACGTCATCAGCTGTAACGCATCGGCATTACGCAATCCTTCAGAGGTTTGCGCGCAGCCCGAGGCGATGGGCTTAACACCTAAAGTCAACATAGTGTTAGCCGCAAGAATACTCACAGCAGAGTCAGCATTGGCTATGAGCCCTAAACGATTCACAGCGGTTAATAATGCCGCCGAAACCAAAGTCTTACCGCTATCGGTATCTGTACCTGTTACAAAATACATATTAGATCCTTATCTGTTGCTATGAGTTGTGCTTTGTTAAGCCCACTCTCCATAAGCTAAATGTCCATATAGCTAACGATCTCTATACGTAATGTTAAAAATCCAACGTTTTCTAGATATTAGTGCTAATTGATAATGCCATGACTAAAGGCATAATATGTGAACTTTAAAACCTATGCCGAGCACGTATTTGAACTATCTGGTAGGTTAAAGGCAAACCTTGGGGTAAACGTAGCGATTCAGCTTTGGCCTGCATGGCCTGCCAATCTTGACGACCACGCAGCCGTGGAGTGAATTCTGAAGCACTCACTGTTGAACCTGAAACCCGAGTTGTTGAACTGGCGACATGTACAGAAGCCCCCACACCTTTAATTGAATAGAGTAGTGCCTTAAGAGTGTCAAAATACACTGTCATAGGGACGAGTTGCACTTCAAGTAATTGCCATGTATCGAGTTTAAATGCAGCCTTGAGTGCTTGCATCGTCGAAAAGTCATTCACTCTTAACCCTAATTCAGCTAATTGATTCAAACTCCCCTGCGCTACGAGGCTCAAATGACACTCACCGTTCGGCTTAAGTACCCGCGCCATTTCGGCTACCGCAGCAGGAAAATCAGCACACCATTGCAGGGCTAGATTAGAGTAAATAACATCCATGCAGCCATTGGTAAAAGGTAAACACTGCGCATCGGCACATACGCCGAGATAATCGGGATAAGACTGTTTTAGCTTTTGTAGCATGCCAAGGGCAATATCCACGGCAAATACAGTTGTGGATGGATTTTGCGTAGAGAGATCCGCTGGTTGAGAGACACTGTGGTACCCAGAAAAATCCGTCCCAGGGCCAGCCCCTATGTCTAACAGATAACCTGCTGCCAAAAACTCACTGAGTAAACTGGCAGCGCTCAGGCGTTGTAATTGATTATGATCTTGGTAACTATGGGCCGCTGCGGAAAAACGTTCAGCAATTTGAGTCCCGTGCACATTGGACACAGTCCCCGCGAGAACGCCCCCATAAGAAACGCCCGCATTAAGCTCACTCAGCTTAAGATCGCAAGAAATAAACTTGTTTGACTCATGAGCAGACGCACTACAGCTTGGATCACTAGACTTTATCAGGCTTGGCATTTTAACTAACACTCAACCATAAAAACTTAACATTCAATAAAATAACGCGATCTATAGGGTACATTTATCTGTACTCATCGGCAGATTCTCGTTCACTGACAAGCGGGATACCAACACGACTGAGCACTTGGGCTAATTGCTCAACACAAACAGCAATATCTTCAGGGCTATGGGTCGCCGTTAAGGTAATGCGTAACCGCGCCGACCCTACAGGCACCGTCGGTGGGCGAATCGCCCCAACCCAAATGCCCGCGGCTCTTAACGCTTCGGCGACTTGCAGGGTTTGCTGCGCATCGCCAATGATCAACGGCTGAATTGCGGTATCCGAACCTAAAAGGGGCACGGCAGCATCGAGGCATAACTGTTTGAATAGCGAAATATTCTCAAGCAGTTTCTGCTGTAACTCAGGATGTGCAGTGCAGTACCGAGTCGCGGCTAACGCTAATGCGGCATTAGCGGGCGATAAGGCGGTCGAATAAATATATTCGCGGGCATTACTGACCAAAAAGTCGATCAGCGCCTGACTCCCCAAAACCGCTGCGCCTTGGCAACCTAATGCCTTACCAAAGGTCACCACTTGCACATCGATAAGCTTGGCGGCTTTATCTCTTGCATCACTATCTTGATAGCCATCGAGCACCGCAAAACCATGGGCATCATCAGCAATCAACCAAGTATTCTGTTGACGACAAAGCGCCGATAACTGCGTGATCGGCGCACAATCCCCGTCCATGCTAAACACGCTTTCTGTGATTAACGCCGATGCGTGATTTCGAGTCAGAAGCCGCTCAGCGCTCTCAAGCGAATTATGTAAAAAACGTTTTAACTGCGCACCGCTGTCCTGCAAACCATCAATAATTGAGGCATGCACAAGTTTATCGGCAATCACAGTATCTTGCTGATCAAACAAGGTTTTCATTAACGCCGTATTGGCACTAAAGCCCGAGCAGAATAATAATCCCGCTTCATGCCCCGTTAAGGCGCAGAGTTCACGTTCAAGTGTGACATGCGCATCACTGTACCCTGTCACTAAGGGCGATGCGCCGCTACCCACACCGTAGGTCTGCGCGCCAAGGTGCAGCGCTTCAACCAACTCAGGAACGCGGGATAAGCCTAAATAATCATTACTGCTAAAATTAACATAGGATCGCCCTTCGAACACAAAGCGCGGGCTCGAAGTGGGTGCGTTAACATCAAAGCTGTGATCAACACTCAGCATTTTACGTTGCCGTAATAAACCTTGCTCACGTAAGGCTTGCTGACGGTCGGCAATTTTCATCTCGAGCAGAGAACTCATCGATTTAGCCTCAAGAATGATTGTCTTAAAAATGCTTGCTTGAAAAATGGAGTGCGGCCAATAAAGCTATCGGCCGCAATCAAAATAGGCTGCAGCCAACAAGGTTTACAGGCTATTCGACCTGTTTGTCGGACAACATGCACTCAGTGGTATTACAAAGCAGCCGCGTCATAGAATTGTGCCGATGACTTATCTTGATAGGCCGCCGCTTTGGCTAAAACAGCACTTTCTTCTTCCAGTTTTGCCGCGGCGCCCTGCTCGGGACGTAAGCCTAAACGTCGAAATAGCCCCATATCATCGCTTTCTTCTGGGTTTGGTGTGGTCAGCAATTTACAACCATAGAAAATCGAGTTAGCGCCAGCAAAGAAACACATGGCCTGCAGCTCATCACTCATATTTTCGCGGCCTGCCGATAACCGCACGCGGGAAAGCGGCATTAAGATACGCGCCACGGCGATAGTACGAACAAATTCGAGTGGGTCGAGGTCGTCAAGCTTCTCAAACGGCGTACCGGCCACTTTGACTAACATATTGATTGGTACTGAATCAGGATGCTGCGGTAAATTAGCCAGCTGTTGTAGTAAGCCTGCGCGATCCGTCGCCTTTTCACCCATGCCGACAATCCCGCCCGAGCACACTTTCATGCCAGAAGCGCGCACATGTGTCAGTGTATCTAAACGATTTTGATAGGTACGTGTCGTGATCACATCGCCGTAATATTCAGGCGAAGTATCTAAATTATGGTTGTAATAATCTAAGCCAGCACTGGCTAAATCATTCGCTTGATCTTCAGAAAGCATGCCAAGCGTCATACAGGTTTCCATACCTAAGGCTTTAACTTCTTGCACCATTTGTTTAAGGTACGGCATGTCTTTTTCTTTTGGATTACGCCAAGCAGCGCCCATACAGAAACGAGAAGCCCCCGCGGCCTTAGCGCTGCGCGCTTCGGTCAGCACAGTTTCCATTGCCAGCAAATGCTCTTTTTCTAGACCTGTGTCATAACGGGCGCTCTGTGGGCAATATTTACAATCCTCAGGGCAAGCACCGGTTTTAATTGATAATAAACGGCTAATTTGCACTTCATTAGGATCGTATACCTCACGGTGAATGCTGTGGGCTTTAAATAACAAATCATTCATCGGCAGCGCAAATAAGGCTTCGATTTCTTCCCGCTTCCAATCATGACGAACTTGCAACTGCGACATTGAACACCCTTTTTATTCTGTTTTTTATCTTGGCTAGGATAACCTCAGCCCTTAAACTGTCAACGCCAACCAGTGAACCCAGTTTACTAATGGCTACTTTATCACCAAAAAAGTGAGCATTTATGCGCAATTTACTCGATTTTGACTTTGATAGCGCCCATATTTGGCATCCTTACACCTCAATGACCCGATCTCTTCCTGTTTTTGGTGTACATAGTGCAAAGGGCTGCGAGCTTGAACTGGTCGATGGCCGCAAGTTGGTCGATGGGACTAGCTCGTGGTGGGCCTGTGTGCACGGTTATGCACATCCCAAGATATTAACCGCGATGGAAAAACAGTTGCATCAACTGAGCCATGTGATGTTTGGCGGTATCACCCATGAACCCGCCATTGAACTGTGTAAAAAACTTATCGCTATGACCTGCGAACCGCTGACAAAGGTCTTTTTGTGCGACTCTGGATCTATCTCAGTCGAAGTGGCAATTAAAATGGCGCTGCAATATTGGCAAGGTCAGAGTTGGCAAGGGCAAAGTATACATGGAGAAGAGCGACCGCTAAAACAACGCATTCTTACCGTTAAGAGGGGTTACCACGGCGATACCTTTGCCGCGATGAGCGTATGCGATCCCGAAGGCGGCATGCACACTATGTTTGGCGATGCAGTAACCAAGCAATCATTTGTGCCCGCGCCACAAACCGCCTTTGGCGAAGCCTTACAAGCCGATGATTTAACCGCAATGCGCGACATATTAAGCATTAATCACCATGAGATTGCCGCTGTGATTATAGAGCCGATAATGCAAGGCGCTGGCGGTATGCGTTTCTACAGCGCAGATTATTTAACGGGTCTTCGTGCCCTATGTGATGAATTTGATGTCCTGCTGATCTTAGATGAAATAGCCACTGGCTTTGGTCGGACAGGCAAGCTTTTTGCTTATGAACACGCCAATATTACCCCTGATATCTTATGTTTAGGCAAAGCGCTGACTGGCGGTTATATCAGCCTAGCGGCAACGCTATGTACCGATAAAGTTGCCCAAGGAATCAGCCAATCTCCTGCGGGCGTGTTTATGCATGGTCCGACATTTATGGGCAACCCGCTGGCCTGCGCGGCGGCGTGTGCAAGCTTAGACATAATTAACCGTAATGAATGGCAAGCGCAAGTGGCCGCTATCGAGCAGCAAATGCGCGTTGAACTTAACGATGCGATTGACTTACCAAGCGTAAAAGATGTGCGCGTGCTCGGCGCTGTCGGCGTGTTAGAGATGCACGAACCCGTCAATACCGCTGAGTTACAGCAGCAATTTGTCGATTTAGGCGTCTGGGTGCGTCCCTTCGCCAACCTTATCTATATCATGCCGCCCTATATCATTAGCTCAGCACAATTAAGCCAACTCACCAGTGCGATGAAGCAAGTCGCAGCAGGTATTAGCGCGGTATCAAAAAGTCTTGAGCCGCAGCTTATCAGCCACGGTTAATGCTTTAGCGCTTGACCATCTTTTAGCTTAACGCTCTTTCAACTCAATAAGCCTTCAACTTACATAGGCTCTCAAATAAACGAACCCCTGCGCACTGTGCGCTAGGGGTTCGAACTGCCTGGCTTATATCAGTACTCAGCAGCCCCTTCCCTTGTTCGAATCTCGCATCCTCTCGATAGATAAACGCGCTAAGGTTGCAATTGCAATATTGCTCACAATTTCCATTAAAACCCTGTAATTTAGTGCATTTATTTAATCCGCCAACTGGAAATTTTATCAAAGCCAACGATGCTTATATCACTCACTTTACACAACATATCTTTCGCCAAAAGCTGACAACAACTTGAGCAGAGGGAATGGCTTAAATCGCTACACAAAGAAAAGGAGATCAAATGTTCAAACTCGCTGACATCCCCGTTAATCGAAAACTCGCACTACAGCTCATTATCGCCCTCGCAGGTGCCTTAATTTTACTCACTATTTCCGTCACAGCCCTCAAGCACAACCTGATGGCAGAGCGTGAAGCACGACTTAATGCCGTATTATCCCTCGCCAGTAGCCGTATCCAAGCGTTGTAGCAATCGCTGCCCCTAGAGCAGGCACAGCAAGCCGCTAAAGACATGTTGAACGACATGCGTTTTGATGGTGATAACTACTTGTTTGTGATTGATGAATCGAGGCACATTATCGTTCATCCCATCAAAAAAGAACTGGTTGGCCAACAAATGGGTAATCGAGGCGAAGAGAATTATTGGTTCGAAATGGTCGAACTCGGCCGTGATGGCAAACAAGGATTAGTCGAATACCGCTGGACGACGGCGAATGGCAAATCAGCGCAGAAAATCTCACTTGTCATCGGATTTAAACCTTGGGGCTGGATCTTAGGCTCAGGTATGTTACTCCAAGATATCGAAGCCACCATTTGGAATGAATACCTCACCATGGGAGGCATTACATTTGTCATTATTGTGCTTATGGCTTGGCTAGGTTATGCCATTAGCCGCTCTATTACTCAGCCATTGGATGATGTGAATCTGGCTATGCTCGCCATCACAAAAGGTGATTTAACGACTCAGCTAAAAATCTATGGTAAAGATGAACTTGGCATCTTAGCCCACAATATAAACCAAAGCATAGACTCCATTCGTAGCACTTTACTTCAAGCGAGTCATAGCGCTGACAATGTTGCACAGGCCTCGGCTCGGATCGCCTCAACTGCAGAGGAAACTAATCAAGCGGTAAATAATCAGCGGGATCAACTCGCCCAACTTGCCACCGCCATGAATGAAATGAGCGCCACTATCGCCGATGTCGCGAATAATGCGGAGAGCACAGCCAAAGATACCAAAGAAGCCACTTGGGAAGCTGGCCTTGGCGACCAAGATGTTCACGCCAGCGTAGATGGTATTCATGCTCTTGCCAAAGAAGTGGAGCAAGCGACGGATCAAGTGAATATGCTTAAAGAGGAAGTCATGCAGATCAGCGAGGTCACCTCTGTGATCAGCGCGATTTCAGACCAAACCAACTTGCTGGCACTGAATGCCGCCATTGAAGCCGCCCGCGCTGGCGAACAAGGGCGAGGGTTCGCTGTAGTCGCCGATGAAGTGAGGCAACTCGCCAGTCGCACTAGGCAATCGACCGAAGAAATTCAAAACACGATTTCATTATTGCAACAACGGGCCGTGAGCGCCGCTAAGGCAATGGATGCAAGCCGTGCACTGGCAGAAAACAGTGTGAGTCAATCAGCAAAAGCGGGTAAGGATTTATCGCTTATCGTTGCTCATATAAAACATGTGAGTGACATGGCAACCCATATCGCCACCGCCGCAGAAGAACAAAGTGTGGTCGCAGAAGACATGAACAGAAACGTGTGCGGGATTAATAACTCAGCGCTCGAAGTCTCTGAATCGGCAACTTATTTGGCTCAAGAAAGTGAAAGTTTGGCCGAATTATCACTGAATTTAAACAATAAACTGGCCGTATTCAAACTCTAGTCATGTATTTAGTTACACCCACAAACCTGTGCCAAACCGTTTAGCCAAGATAAGCCGCATAAAAAACTGCGCGATTATCTTGGCATTTCGTTAAACGTGCCGACGTCACTAAACTCATGTTACCGAACACGTATACCAAGCTTATTTTACCAAGCTAGAAATCAAGGCACGTAGCGCGGCAGGTTTTATCATTTTCGCCATATAGTGATAGCCGCGGCGTTGCACATCTTCCACCAGTTCTTTGCGAGTATTGGCGGTAATCAAAATGCCGGGTAAGTCTTTGCCATATAGGGCACGAATACCATCCATCGCATCGACGCCATTTTGGCCATCATCTAAATGGTAATCCGCGAGCACAATATCAGGCGCGACGCCTTTCAGTCCTAGTTTAATGCGTGCATCAGATAAATCTTTTGCACAGATAACCTCACACTGCCAGCGGCTTAATAAGCTTTCTAATCCAGCTAAAATGGCCTCTTCGTTGTCGATACACAACACTTTGATACCCGATAACGGCTGCAGCAGCGACGGCAACGCTTTCACTTGTGGTTGACGCACAGTTTCTCCAAGCGGAACACAAATGGAGAAGACCGAGCCGCGCCCTAAATGGGACGAAACCTGAATACCGTGTTCTAACACTTTACTGATGCGATCAGCAATCGCCAGACCTAAGCCCAAGCCGCTAACATTGTTGCTCTTAGGATTATTCAACCGCTTAAATTCTTTGAAAATTTCTTGGGTTTCTTTTTCATCAATACCACAACCCGTGTCTAACACTTGGATTTCAAGGTAATGACCTCGATGACGGCAACCAAATAACACTCTGCCACCGCGAGCATAACGGTAGGCATTGGTTAAAAAATTTTGCAGGACACGCCGTAACAGCGAAGGATCAGAATTAACGGTTGCGCTGCATGGGACCATCTTAAAACGAATTTGGTTGTCCGCTGCCATCGCTTCAAATTCCACCGATAACCCATTGATCAGTTCTGAAATCGCAAAGTCACGGCGATTAACATCCACCATACCTGAGTCGAGTTTAGAAATATCCAATAGGTCGGTGAGCAATTCGCCGGCAATTTTTAGCGAGCTATTCACATGGGATAAGGTGGTTCTGGCCTCACGATCTAGATTGGGATACTGAGATAACGACGCAGTGAACAGTCGCGCAGCATTAAGTGGCTGCATTAAATCATGGCCGACGGCGGCCAAGAAGCGACTCTTAGAAGCGTTGGCAATTTCTTCCTGCGCTTTAGCCTCCAGTAACTCACTGTTCAACATGGCTAATTCATAGGTACGTTCGTTAACGCGACTTTCTAAGGTTTCATTGGCCTCGAGCAGCGCGCGCTCCTGTTCGCGATACTGAGTAATGTCGGTAAAGGTCATCACAAAGCCGCCATCTGGCATAGGATTTCCCTGAATTTTTATCACTTTACCGTCCCTGCGATGGCGCTCAGAAGTGTGCGGCGTGCCATTACGCATATGCTGCACCCGCTGCTCAACCTGCTGTTCTATTTCCCCTTCACCACAATAACCCCGCGCCGCATTAAAGCGGATCACTTCACTGATGGGCATGCCCTGCTGCAAAAATCCCTCGGGATATTGATACAGCTCCACATATTTGTAATTCCATGCCACAAGATTGAGATCGTTATCGATAACACTCATGCCTTCATAGGCGTGTTCAATCGCGCCGCGCAACATGTCTTGGCTGAGCATGATTTTCGATGAAGCTTCATCGACCAGACTAAAGACTTCATCCAGCGCTAAATCGCGCCCTTGCAGCACAGAATCCATCACTAGCGCTGCGCTTGAAGCGCCAAGCACCCCCGCCAATAAACGTTCAGTGTGGGAAATCAACTCCGGCGGCGCCGCTTTATGCCAACTATCACTTTTTACCGCATCAATCGAGAAACGGCTAAAACTCTCATAGGCGCGCGTTGGGCTAACGAAGCGACTCGCCAGTATCAGTAAATCTTGCTGTGAAATCGGACCATTTTTCTTATTGGCGCTGTTTTTCAATTTGCCAGGACTCACAAAAGCACTGGCCTGAATACGCTCAGCCACACCTGCTCTAAACCAAATAGAACCCAATATATAACAGGCGATATTGGCAAAAAGAGCCGTCAGCGCATCACGCACATTGGGCGTTATCGCATCTAGTAGGCCTTTCTCGCTCGCAACGCCAGACAAGAACACCGATGAGCTTTGCACATCTGTCATGCCCTGCAACATGATGTAGAACCACAACGTAAAGCCCACGCCGAGCCCTAAAAATACCCCAGCACGATTGCCGTGTTTCCAATAGAGTCCACCGACTAAAGCTGGCGCAAGTTGGGCAAAAGCCCCAAAAGACAACATACCTAAATGGGACAAGGAATCACTGTCTGATAATGCCAAATAGCTGCCATAGCCTAAGCCCAGAATAATCACGATGGCTAAGCGACGGGCATTAAGTAACAGGTGCGAGAACTGACTGAAGTTTTTCTCGCGGATATGACCCGTGCGCAGCATCACTGGCACCAGCCATTCATTACTTACCATCACACTGATAGTCACTACAGCAACAATGACCATACCCGTTGCCGCAGATAAGGTGCCCAGCAAAGCAATAACAGCCAACAAGGGTTGATCTAACGCCAGCGGTAAATTAATCACATAGGTATCGGCCGACACTGAATCGCCGAGGATGATCTTCCCCGCCAAGGCAAGCGGTCCAACGAATAAACCGAAAAGCGCTAAATAGATGGGAAACAGCCAACGCCCCTTTGACAACACGGACTCATCGGCGCATTCCACCACCATTACATGGAACTGCCTTGGCATACATAAAAAGGCCGCCATTCCGACGAGTAACTCAGGCATTAAAGCTTCAATACGTGGATTGGGATAATTAATTAGTGACTGCGCATTGGCCTGCTGCCAAATATCCCCAAAACCATCGAACACTCCGAAACTGATGACGATGCCGACCAACAAAAATGCGGCAAGTTTCACCAGAGACTCAAAGGCAATCGCGAGCATCATGCCGGGATTATGCTCAGTCGCATCGAGTTTACGAGTACCAAATAAAATGGCAAATATGGCTAACAGCGAAGTGATCAGTAACGGAATTGTCACGCCATCGAGGGGATCGTCAGCGGGTTGAAACAAATTAAGACTGAACACCATCGCCTTAAGCTGCAGGGCGATATAGGGCATGATGCCAAACAAGGCAATTAAGGTGACTAAGGCGGCTAAGGTTTGAGATTTGCCATAACGGGCGGCAATAAAGTCGGCCACGGAAGTGATATTTTGCGCCTTAGACACTAATACCATCTTGCGTAACATGCCAAAACCTAAAGTAAAAATCAGAATAGGGCCGATAAAAATCGGTAAGAAAGACCAAAAATCCTTAGCCGATTGCCCAACTGTGCCTAAAAAACTCCACGAGGAGCAATAAACCGCTAAGCTCAGACCATAGATAACGACCTGAAGCTTTTTAGTGATCTGAGTAAACCAACGCTCCGCCCCCCAAGCCAATAGGAATAAAAGCGAGACATAACAGACGGCAATAACAGCAACGACTAAGGTTAAATTCATACTTTGCTCTTTTTTCTGATTATTGTGCGATAAAACCTGCCTAAAATCTAGCCGGATTTTTAATGCAACAGACTAAATATAAAGGAAAATTTAACACTAGACCAAGGTCTAATGGAGTTGCCGCCCCCTTGCATACCATACTCAGTCCACGCAATTTTTCAAAAGGGAAGCCCTATGAGCTCGCAGTCTCTCTACAAAGTCTCCGGCAATATCGCTGCCAATGCACTTGTAAACAACGATAAATATAAAACAATGTACCAAGAGTCGATTGTCAATCCTGAAGGTTTCTGGAGAGAACACGGCAAGCGTATTGATTGGATTAAACCCTATACCAAAATTAAAAAAACCTCTTTTGATGACCATAACTTATCGATCAATTGGTTTTACGATGGCACCCTGAATGCTTCAGCCAACTGTTTAGACCGTCACTTAGCCGAGCACAGTGATCGCGTGGCGATTATTTGGGAAGGCGATAACGCCAGCGAACAACGCAAAATCACCTACGGTGAATTACATGCAGATGTGTGTAAGTTTGCCAACGCACTGCGCAGCCAAGGCGTGCGCCGCGGGGATATAGTCACAATTTACATGCCTATGGTGCCAGAAGCCGCAGTCGCTATGCTTGCCTGTGCCCGTATCGGCGCTGTGCACTCTGTGGTCTTCGGTGGTTTCTCACCGGATTCAATCGCCTCTCGCGTCATTGACGGAAAATCCAAAGTCATTATTACCTCAGATGAAGGTATGCGCGGTGGCCGTGCAATTCCATTAAAGCGCAACATCGATGATGCCTTAAAGCACCCTGATGTCACTACCGTTGAGAAAGTCATCGTACTTAAACGCACGGGCGGCAAAGTGGATTGGGTAGAAAGCCGTGATGTGTGGTGGCACTCACTGATGGAAACCGCATCTGAGTACTGTCAACCAGAGGAAATGGACGCCGAAGCGCCATTATTCCTGCTGTATACCTCAGGTTCAACCGGTAATCCCAAGGGCGTATTGCACACCACTGGCGGCTACATGGTTTATGCATCTATGACCCATGAATATGTGTTCGACTACAAAGCGGGTGAAGTGTACTGGTGTACCGCGGATGTGGGTTGGATCACTGGCCACTCTTACATGGTTTACGGCCCGCTCGCCAATGGTGCGACTGTGCTTATCCATGAAGGTGTACCAAATCATCCAAGCCCTGCCCGTTTAGGCGAAATGATTGACCGCCATAAAGTGAACATTCTATATACAGCGCCAACCTTAATTCGCGCGCTGATGGCCGAAGGTAAACAACACTTCGATAAGTTCGATGGTAGTAGCTTGAGGATCATGGGCTCGGTAGGTGAACCTATCAACCCAGAAGCGTGGCGTTGGTACCATGAGGTCATAGGTCATGAGCATTGCCCTATCGTCGATACTTGGTGGCAAACTGAAACGGGCGGTATTTTGATCACCCCACTGCCAGGCGCGACCGATACTAAACCCGGCTCAGCTACCCGCCCGTTCTTTGGCGTTCAACCCGCCTTAGTGGATAACATGGGGAATATTTTAGAAGGTGAGAACGAAGGTAACTTAGTGTTACTCGATTCTTGGCCGGGCCAAATGCGTACTGTGTATGGCGACCATGAACGATTTGTACTGACCTACTTTAAAACCTTCCGTGGCATGTATTTTACCGGTGACGGCGCACGCCGCGATGAAGATGGCTACTACTGGATCACTGGCCGCGTCGATGACGTGATCAACGTGTCCGGCCACAGATTAGGTACAGCAGAGGTTGAAAGTGCGCTGGTATCACATGAACTGGTTGCAGAAGCTGCAGTAGTTGGCTACCCACATGATATTAAAGGCCAAGGTATTTATGCGTACGTCACGCTAACCCGTGGTACTGAAGAAACCGAAGAGCTACGTCAAGAGCTGCGTCAATGGGTTCGTAAAGAAATTGGTGCGCTAGCCACCCCAGATCTCATCCAATGGGCGACGGGCTTACCTAAGACACGTTCGGGCAAGATTATGCGCCGCTTCCTGCGTAAGATTGCCGCTAACGAAGTGACCAACTTAGGGGATGCATCAACCTTGGCCGATCCAGCTGTGATCGAGACCTTGATTGAATCACGCTTAAATCGTACTGAGTAATATCCGAGTTAAGAATAACGTCCACAACGCTTAGTCTATGCCCAATAGGCTAAGCGTAACCTGAACCTCCCTTTTTAAACCTCAGGTTAAAAGTGAACCCTGTTGAGAGAGTGTGTGTGATTGCTCCTTTCTCTAGCTTGCCCCTCCAACCAGGGGCATTTTTTTTGCCTGTTATGTTAAGCTTGCAGCCTCACTTTTATTCAGCATAGATTTTTTATCAGCGTGTCAGTCAAACTCAGAGACTATCAACAGCAAGCGGTTAATGCCGCCATCGCCCATTTTAGGCAAAGCCAAGCTTCCGCCGTACTCGTATTACCCACAGGCGCCGGCAAAAGCATAGTGATCGCCGAACTGGCACGCATCGCCAAAGGCAGAGTATTAGTGCTCACCCATGTGAAAGAATTAGTTGCACAAAATGCCGAGAAAGTCGGCCTCCTCACCGCACAAGCCAGTATCTATGCGGCGGGGCTTAATCAAAAAGCCACAGAGGGGAAAACCGTCGTTGCCAGTATTCAATCGGCGGCGCGGGGGTTAACCCAGTTCGATCAGCCGTTCTCGTTAGTCATTATTGATGAATGCCACAGAGTCAGCCTAGAAAAAACCAGCCAATATCAGCAAGTACTCAACCATTTACGTACGAAAAATCCCCAATTAAGATTGCTCGGTCTCACCGCCACGCCCTATCGCCTTGGCACTGGCTGGATTTATCAGCAACACTATCACGGCAAAGTAGGGTCTCCCGAACATGCCGTGTTCGAACATTGTGTGTTCGAGCTGCCCATAAGGCCGCTCATTAAGCAAGGTTACCTCACAGCGCCAACCCTGTTTGATGGCCTAAGTGCCCAGTACGACTTCAGCCAACTTAAAGCAAACGAGAATGGCGAATATGCCGAAGCCGAGGTTAACGATTTACTGGGACATTACGGCCGCGCGACCACTGCGATTGTGAAACAACTCATTGAACTGAGCCAACATAGAAAAGGTATTATCATTTTTGCGGCAACGGTACGTCACGCCAATGAGATTTTTAACATACTCAACCAAGCTCACGCTGCGCAGAGCGCCATTATCACGGCACAAACGCACGACAATGAACGTGACGCGACGATTGAACGCTTTAAAGCCCAAGAGCTTAAGTTTTTAGTCAACGTGGCTGTGTTGACGACAGGCTTCGACGCGCCCCATGTGGATTTGATTGCTATTTTGCGCCCTACCGCTTCAGTCAGTCTGTTTCAACAAATGATCGGCCGTGGATTGCGAATCGCTGAAGGCAAAAAAGATTGTCTTATCATCGACTATGCTGCCAATGGTTATGACTTGTATTTTCCCGAGGTCGGCCAAGCTAAACCCAACAGTAAATCGGTACCTGTGCAAGTGCATTGCCCAGTATGCGATTTTGCCAATATATTCTGGGGACTCACAGACGACGATGGCGACATTATCGAACACTTTGGTCGCCGCTGTCAGGGCATAGTCGAACAGCAAGGTAAAAAGCTGCAGTGTAACTTTCGATTTAGATCTAAATCTTGCCCTGATTGCGGCAAAGAGAATGATATCGCGGCGCGCATTTGCCAGCACTGCCAATCGACCCTCATCGATCCCGATAAACGCCTACGCCAAGTGCTCAGCCAGCAGCACCATCATTTATTCCGCTGCCAGCATATGAGCCTCATCGACGATGACGGCAATCTGAAAGTGCAGTACCTTGATATCGACGGTAATGAATTCAATCGCCGCTTTAAATTACAAACGCCGGCCCAGTGGCGAGCCCTATATGCCTTATTCATCTTTCCCCATAGCCGTACACCGGGATTAAAACCGAAAAAGTACACTAAGGTGACAGAGTTAATCAGCGATGCGGATAAATTCCGCATGCCCGATCTCTTGCTGCTGAAGAAACATAAAAAAGGCTGGGATCTGCTCGAAAGCTATTTTGATTATCAAGGTCGCTATCAAACTGAAAATAAACGCGGCTGACATTATCAATTCACTTAGGCCTATGGTATAAAACGACTAAAGTAATCCTAAGGAGCTATTATGTTCGTTGTTATTTTTGGCCGTCCAGGCTGTCCTTATTGCGTTCGTGCTGTGCAATTATCTGAGCAACTCGTTGAAAAACGTGATGACTTTAAGTTCAGATATGTCGATATCCATGCAGAAGGCATCTCTAAAGCAGATTTAGAAAAAACTGTCGGTAAGCCAGTTGAAACAGTACCGCAGATTTTTGTCGATGAGAAGCACATCGGTGGGTGCACAGATTTCGAGCAATATGTTCGTGAAAACAATCTGTTAGATTAAGCGCTATAGATATGTGATCCGCTTAATGCAAAAGGAGACCTAAGGTCTCCTTTTTAGTCTTTATCACAACCCAGTGGGATTAGAGCTTTCCATAAGATAGTGCTCGGTACATAAAACTGCCTAGAAAGCCCCCCTGAATCCAGCGCACCGTTGTCATCATCACTGCACATAATGTCAGCTTTAATATAATCACCAAACTCAAGATACGTTTCTTTTTAAAGATGCCGCATTAGTCGAACTTGCTAATGCCAATAATTATGTTAGAAAATATTTTGCAGTGGAATAAGTAAAACGAAGGTATTTAATTCGGTACTCAGTATTGGAGTTTAACGAGGGACATTCAGGGGGAAATTTGAGAGAGATACAGCTGAAAAAATAAGTGGTGGGTCGTGAAGGATTCGAACCTTCGACCAATTGGTTAAAAGCCAACTGCTCTACCGACTGAGCTAACGACCCATCTGATGTCTATTAAAACTGTTACTCTGATTTATACACTTTCAGTAAAGTGGTGTGTCATGAAGGATTTGAACCATTAGACTGATTGGTTAAAAGCCAACTGCCCTCACCTTATAAAAAATCGACTGAGCTAACGACCCATCTAAGTATTGCGATAAAACGATTCACTTATTGTAACATTTATAATGCAGATAATAAGTGGTGGGTCGTGAAGGATTCGAACCTTCGACCAATTGGTTAAAAGCCAACTGCTCTACCGACTGAGCTAACGACCCATCTGATGTTGCGCTGATTTATGCACTTTCAGTAAAGTGGTGTGTCATTAAGGATTAGAACCATTCGACTGATTGGTTAAAAGCCAACTGCCCTCGCTTTATAAAAAAAGCGACTGAGCTAACGACCCATCTGGTGTTGCACTTATTTATACACTTTCAGTAAAGTGGTGGGTCGTGAAGGATTCGAACCTTCGACCAATTGGTTAAAAGCCAACTGCTCTACCGACTGAGCTAACGACCCATCTGGTGTTGCACTTATTTATACACTTTCAGTAAAGTGGTGGGTCGTGAAGGATTCGAACCTTCGACCAATTGGTTAAAAGCCAACTGCTCTACCGACTGAGCTAACGACCCATCTGGTGTTGAGCTGATTTATACACTTTCAGTAAAGTGGTGGGTCGTGAAGGATTCGAACCTTCGACCAATTGGTTAAAAGCCAACTGCTCTACCGACTGAGCTAACGACCCATCGAGGTATAACGATAAAAATGTTCACTTATTTTGGCATCAACAATGCAAATAATAAGTGGTGGGTCGTGAAGGATTCGAACCTTCGACCAATTGGTTAAAAGCCAACTGCTCTACCGACTGAGCTAACGACCCATCTGGTGTTACGCTGATTTATGCACTTTCAGTAAAGTGGTGCGTCATTAAGGATTAGAACCATTCGACTGATTGGTTAAAAGCCAACTGCCCTAGCTTTATAAAAAAGCGACTGAGCTAACGACCCATTGTACTACTGACTATCTCATTAAATACCACTAACTTATTCTATTCATTAGAGTAAGTGGTGGGTCGTGAAGGATTCGAACCTTCGACCAATTGGTTAAAAGCCAACTGCTCTACCGACTGAGCTAACGACCCATTTACTGGTATTTCACGCCCCGAACGACCTCGCCGCTCTGAGGGCGCCTATAATACCTTTTTCATCTTCTCATGCAAGCGCAAATTCCCAATTTTTTGTCGTTTGCATGAAAAACAGACTAAGAGTATGTTTTTTAGTTAATTACGCTTTAATTGCAGCCAGTTGCTGCTGTGCAATGCGTGCTGCGGCGCTGTTTGCGTAATCTTTGACAACTTGTTGGTAGTATTGCATCGCACCAGCTTTATCACCGGTTTTCTCGGCGATCATGCCAAGCTTCACTAAACTATCTCCACGTTTATTAGAATCACTAAAACGATCAACCACAGTTTTGAAGGCTTGTTTGGCTTCTGCAAATTCGCTCTTATTAAATAATAGCTGTCCTAACCAATAGTTCGCATTCGCGGCATACACAGAGTCTGGGTATTGTTTGATAAAAGCACGGAAGGCAGGAATGGCATCGTCATACTTACGCTCTTTTAAGACTAAGTTAACGGCATTTTCATAACTTGCAGTTTCACTTAAACTACTTGCGGCAGCATTGGTCGATACCACAGAGGGGATTGATGTCGCTGCAGCTGCAGGTGCGGCAGATGCCTTTGAGGATAAATTAGCAAGCTCATCATATAACTGACGCTGACGCTCTTGCATCTGCTCAATCTGATAATTCTGTTGTTCGGTTAAACCGCGTAAATCGAGAACTTCCTGCTGCAGTGTATCAAGACGACGTTGCATCTCGAGCTCACTTTGTTGTCTCGATTTTACAATACGTTCGATACGAGCAAGTCTGTCATCACCCGAACCACCAGCAATATCCTCCACAGGAGCAGGCGCTGCAACTGCAGCGCCCGCACCAAGGAACATTGCCGTAATTAAGACGGCACGTTTCATTGTGTTACTCTCCGAGATTCAATCTTAGTAAACTAAAACTGCACGACGGTTTTTGCCAAAACCTTCATCAGTGCGAGAAAAATCAAGTGGTTTTTCTTCGCCATAGCTGACTACGCTCATTTGGCTTGGCTGTACGCCCATACCTTGTAGGTATTTAGCAACGGCTTTAGCACGACGTTCGCCCAGAGCAATGTTGTACTCAGGAGTGCCACGCTCGTCCGCATGACCTTCAATCAGTACGCGCACACTTGGGTGCTCAACTAAGTAAGTACCATGAGCTTCTAATACAGCGGCGAATTCAGTTTGAACTTCACTGCGGTCGAAATCGAAGTAAATGATGTGTTCTTTTCTCAACTCTTCTAACTGCTGACGTTGCTGCTCTTCAGATGACAACATAGCACCCACACCACCAGTTTGAATGCCACCATTCAGTTCGCTACCTGAACCGTTTGTTGAGCCCATTGCATCAGTTTCTGATTCTGAAGTTGAGCTACATGCACTAATAGCCATAATTGGAAGTGCTACCAACATAGCTTTTAACAACTTATTCAGATCCATTACGTGTTCCTTATAAAATTAAATGTGATTAAATCAAGGTATAACATTAGAGAAACGGAGACCAAGAAGGTGATTTCACCTCGCCTTGACCCACGGGTAATCTCGCTTTAAAGCGTCCATCCGTAGAAACAGCTGCTAATACTTGCTTACCTTGGTGTGTAGTGCCATATATGACCATAGTACCATTAGGCGCCACACTTGGGGATTCATCCAAGCGTGTAGAAGTTAGCACCTGCATAAAACGCGTATTTAAATCCATACGCGCAATATTAAACTTACCGTTAGTACGGTTAACAAAAATCATACTACGTCCATCTGGCGTAATTGAACCACCAAGGTTCCATTCACCTTCAAATGTTTCACGACTCACTTTACCTGAACTTAACTCTACGCGATAAATTTGCGGTCTACCACCACGTTCAGAGGTGAAAATCAACGACTTCCCATCAGGATACCATGATGGTTCAGTATCGATAGCATAGTGATTGGTAATACGCTTAATCGCTTTTGTCGCAATATCGATAACATAGATCTCAGGCTGACCATCCTTAGACAGCGTCACAGCCAAAGATTTGCCATCAGGAGAGAAAGCCGGCGCACCGTTAATACCAGGGAAAGAGCTCACTTTAGTGCGCACTTGGGTATAAAGGTCTTGTACGAAAATCTCTGCTTTTTTATTTTCAAAGCTAACATACGCCAAACGACGCCCATCAGGCGACCAAGTGGGTGACATTAATGGCTCAGGTGAGCGCAGTAACATTTGCTCGTTAAAACCATCATAGTCAGCAACCATCAACTGATAAGGTGCTTTTTGAGTATGATTAACCACGACGTAGGAGATCCGCGTTAAGAATGCACCGCGAATACCGGTTAACTTTTCATAGACGATATCGCTAATTCTATGACCATATTGACGAAATTGCGCTGCTGAAATCACAGTTTGGCGACTGTCCATCAAAAATTCTGTAGCGCTGACTGAGCCTTTCAATGCTTGGTTTTGTGCTTTAACTAAATCGATTAAATCAAAGCTCACCAAATACTGATCGGTTCCGTAAGGTTTCACAGTACCTAACACCACAGCTTCTGCGCCAACGCTAGACCATGAACTAGGTTGAAACTGAGCCAAAGCACCAATATTGCGCTGAGGTAGTCCGAGCTCGTCTAAAGGTTTAAAGGTACCGCTACGAGCTAAGTCAGACATCACCACATCAGCAATCGCTTGTGGCGGTGCGCCAGGACCTTGCCATACAAAAGGCATCACAGCGATGGGACGCGCTGCGTCAACACCTTCTGTGATCACAATATCCAATGCCGCTTTCGCGGGGGTGGTGCACAGCATAACTGCCAGTGCTAACCATTTTGCCAATATTTTCATGGTGCTCCTTTAATTAAACGTTGGTTCAACGATTAAGTTAATTTCTTTCATCAAGTTATAAACCGCAGGATCCGGAGACACAGGCAGTTTGCCCGCTTTCAAAATCGCCGCTTTTGCTGCACGACAAACGTTGGGATCACCACCTTTTGTTTGGCTGCTGATCACAAACCCATCATTCGCTAAACGCACAGAGACAGTACAAGTCTTTCCACGCATAGATTCATCCACTACCAAATTACGTTGAATAGTTGATTTTATCATTGCCTGATACTTACCGACTTCACTCTGCATCTGCTTATTCATGGTTTGCGACAGCGCCGCTTGCTCAGCCGCTAATGCATCAGCCATTTCCTGCTCTTGATCGGCAAGGGCTTTAGCATCTGCTTTAGCTTTAGCATCTGCTTTAGCTTTGGCATCCGCTTTAGCTTTGGCATCCGCTTTAGCTTTGGCATCTGCTTTAGCTTTAGCATCTGCCTCCGCTTTAGCTTCCGCATCTGCTTTTTGCTTACGGTCAGTTTCAGCTTTCACTGCAGCAGCTTCTTCAACCTTGCGTTTTTCAGCGGCTTTTTGTGCGGCGTCTTCAGCAACCTTACGCTCCTGCTCTTTCAGCTTACGGTCGGCTTCGGCTTTGACCGCCTTTTCCTTTTCCTGCTGCTGTTTCACCTGGGCTAATTTGGTCGCTTCATTGGCTTTTTGAATCTCAATTTCCTGCTGCTTACGTTCTTGCTCTAGCTGTTTAATCTGAGCTTGTTCGCGCTCGCGTGCCTGTTTCGCTTCTTGAGCTTTGCGTTCAAGCTCGGCTTGACGTTCTTGCTCACGGCGTTCGGCATCACGCTTTTCTTGCTTAAGTTTCTCAACTTGATTAGCCACTTTTTGCTGATCAACCATAACCGCTTTGATTGCTGGTGCGCTAACTTGTTGCATAGGCTCAGGTTTGTGAGAAAAATCTATTCCTAATGCCAGAATAATTATCACGCCAATATGAATACCCGCTGAAATTGACAGAGGTAATGTTACATCTGACTTATCTGCCACCTATTTCTCCTTGGGTGAATCCGTCATCAAACCGACTGATGGCACGCCAGATTGCTGCAGTGTCACCATCAACTGAATCACTTTATCGTAAGGAATATTTCTATCGGCTTTAACCACAACAGGACGCTCAGGTTCAGTCACGATAAGTGCAGCCACTTCCGTTGCCAATTCTTCCAAATCCATAGGCACATTCGTTGAACCGCCTTTATTGAGGAAGTAATCACCATCACCATCGATTGAAGCAACAATGGGTGGCTTACTGTCATTGGGTAACACTTCTGCCGCCCCTTGAGGCAGCTCCACTTTGACCCCTTGGGTCACTATGGGTGCTGTTACCATAAAAATAATTAACAGCACGAGCATGACGTCGATATAAGGCACCACGTTGATTTCAGCAACGGGGCGACGACGTTTGCGCTGATAAGCTGGTTGCATTATGCCCCTTCCTTCTCACTGTATGCTTGGCGATGCAAAATGCTGGAGAACTCTTCCATAAAGTTTGCGTAAGCCATTTCTAATTTATCGACTTGAGTCGAGAAACGGTTGTAGGCGATTACCGCTGGAATTGCAGCAAATAAACCCATAGCCGTTGCAATCAAAGCTTCAGCAATACCGGGGGCAACCATAGCTAAGGTGGCGTTTTCCATCGAACCAATAGCGATAAAAGAATTCATGATCCCCCATACAGTACCAAATAAACCGATATAAGGGCTAGTCGAACCAATCGTAGCCAATAACGGTAAGTTAGCTTCTAACTTTTCCATTTCGCGAGACAAGGTCACACGCATAGCACGCGATGTACCATCCATGACGGCATCGGGCACTTTGCTATTTAATTTATTCAGGCGTGAATATTCCTTAAAGCCAGTCACAAATAATGACTCTAAACCGCTATTATCTGGACGAGATGATAATTCTTTATATAAACGGTTTAAATCAACACCTGACCAAAATTTGTCTTCAAACTTCGCCGATTTACTTTTTGCGGATGTCAGTAAGCTACGGCGTTGTAAAATCACCGTCCAAGACATCACCGACAAGCAAAGTAAAGTGAACATAACAAATTTCACTAATAAACTGGCTTGTAAAAATAACCCAACAATCGACATATCAGCTTGCACTGTCAAACTCCTGCACAATATTTAAGGGAATAGCTCGGGGACGCATACGTGATAGCGCAACACAAACAACCAGCACTGTGCCTTCACAATAACAGTCTCCCTGTTTATCGACCAAGCGTTGATGAAAGATCAACGAGGCCTTTTTCAACTCTATGACCTTAGTTTCAACAATAAGGTTCTGTTCAAAACGTGCTGCTTTGCGAAAATCGAGTTCCGCACGCTTTACGACAAAAGCAGTGTCGTCGGCTAATAACGCAGTCTGACTCACGCCAAGGGCTTTTAGCCACTCGGTTCGCGCGCGCTCAAAAAAGTTGAGGTAGTTCGAATGATAGACAACGCCACCAGCGTCGGTGTCTTCGTAATAGACTGAAATTGGCCAATGAAACATCATTTGAAAATAAGCAAATTTTGGTTGAAAAATTGACGCTTACTATACCTAGGGAAACAAGACTTGTGAATGACCCGATGAAGATATAGATAGGAATAGCGCGGGTTTCAGATGAATAGGGGCAATTGTAAAAGAGAATGGGGTCAAACGACCCCATTTTATTAACATAGTTAGTTATTTTGCGATAGCTTGTGGCAAGGTTAAGCCAAAACTCTGCCACAAGAAACTGTAGATGTCGGCAAATTCGTCGATCTTCATCGCCGTGGGCTTACCCGCTCCATGACCAGCATTTGACTCGATACGCATAATGACTGGTTTATTGCCCTGCTGTTTCTCCTGCAGCATGGCCGCAAACTTGAAACTGTGTAATGGCACAACACGATCATCATGATCCGCAGTCATTACCATAGTCGCAGGATAAGCTTGTGCTTTTACATTATGATAGGGCGAATAAGCCAATAGCGCAGGGAATTGCTCTGCTTTATCGGCACTGCCGTATTCACTCGTCCAAGCCCAACCAATAGTGAACTTGTGGAAACGCAGCATATCCAAGACGCCCACCGCAGGTAATACGGCAGCAAAAAGTTCAGGACGTTGAGTCACAGCAGCGCCCATCAACAGACCACCATTACTGCGGCCATAGGCACCGAGTTTAGAGCTGTTGGTGTATTTTTCGTTTACCAGATATTCAGCAGCAGCAAAATAGTCATCAAACACATTTTGCTTTTTGTCGAACATCCCCGCTTGATGCCAGCTTTCGCCATACTCAGCGCCGCCACGTAAACTCGGCACGGCATAAATGCCACCCATGTCTAACCAAGCGATATTAGCAGGGCTAAAACGTGGTGTCATCGAAATGGCAAAACCACCATAGGCATAAAGTAATGTCGGATTTTGACCGTTTTTCACTAAGCCCTTTTTATAGGAGAGCATCATAGGCACACGCGTACCGTCTTTGCTGCTATAGAAAACCTGTTCAGAAACATAGTCATCGGGATTAAACGAGACTTTGGGTTTAGCAATGACGGTTGAACCGCCAGTTTTAAAATCAAACTTATAGGTGGTTTCAGGCTGAATATAACTATTAAACACATAATAGAAATAATCTTTGCTGGCTTTACCAAAAGGCCCTGCCACATTGCCAAGACCAGGCAATGCCACATCTTGACGCTTCTGACCACCCATACTGTAAATCGATAATTGACCTAACACATCATGTAAATAACTCACCACTAAATGGTCATTAATAATGGCGACATTATTAATCGGATCTTTAGACTCAGGAATAATCGTTTGCCATTGCGATTTATCACTATTGCGGGTGTCAATCGCAATCACTTTACCATTAGGCGCCTCTAAGTCGGTTTTGAAATAAAACACTGAACCATCATTACCGAGAAACTCATATTCAGCTTCTAATTTGAGGATCAATTCCACCACTTGGGATTTAGGCTCAAATAACGATTTATAGAAGAAACGATTACGCTTATCCGTACCTTGAGAAATCGACAGTAATAAGTATTCACCTTTCTCAGAGACATCAATGCCAAAGCCCCAATCTTTATTCTGTGGACGCTCATAAATCAATAGATCTTGATGTTGGTCTGTGCCTAATTTGTGGTAATACACTTTTTGGTTAAAATTAACGTCAGCTAAGACATCACCCCCTGCTGGGGCATCATAACGGGCGTAGAACACACCTTGGTTTTCTTTATCCCACACTGCACTAGAAAATTTAATCCATTTCAGTTCATCGGCCAGTTTCTTACCGGTTGCAATATCAACGAACTGCCATTGCTGCCAATCTGAGCCAGAATCTGAAACACCATAAGCTAAAATTTTACCGTCATTACTCACTGCCACGCCGGATAAGGCAACAGTGCCATCCGCAGACAGTTTATTTGGGTCAAGAACAGGCTTTTCAACACCATCTAAACCTTTAACATACAAAACCGATTGTGCCTGTAGGCCATCATTGCGGTAGTAAAATTGGTTGTCGCCGTTTTCAAACGGAGCAGAGACTTTTTCGTAATTCCAAAGTTCTGTAATACGTTCGACCACAGCTTGTTTATTGGGGATCTTAGCGAGGTAGGCTTGACCAAAGTCTTGTTGTTCTTTTACCCACTCTTCAGTTTCAGGCGTATTGGCCTCCAGATGACGATAAGGGTCGGCCACTGCGACACCATGAATGGTTTCGACGAGGTCATCTTTTTCAGTAACAGGGTAAACGAGTTTAGTTGCGCTTGCCTGCTCAGTCGAATTTTGCTCAGGTGCATTGCCACTTTGGCAGGCACCGAGTGCCATCCCCAATGTGGCCACTAACAAACCTTGCTTTGCAAGGCGAAATCTTAATGCCATCGTGTTGTCGTCCTTCTTATGGTTTCGGGCTTAAGGCCTTTTCAGCAAGTACTATACAAGCAAAAAAAATCATGGCAATGGCGTAACTTAATATGAAGTTTTTTAAGCTGTATCGTGAATTTAACAAAATAGCAGCAAGGATAAGCTTATTGAAGTGTATTATTATGCATTAATAGTGAGTTATAAGTTATTAATCAAGGTAAATAGTGACTTAAGTGATATAAATCACCTTTGTAGCCATTAGAATTACTAATGTTTATAGGCAATTTTTCTCGTTTGTTTTACAACAGGTTTCCCAATAGAATGTGCTTGTTTTCAGGAGATAACTGCTTGCAGATATCGAAAACAAAGAACTTTTAAACTGGTGTGTTCCCAACACTTCAGTTTCTTTTCTGGTTCTTATGCTTGACTTCCTTCCTTCAATTTGTTGATTGCAAATGCATTATTTTTGCGGCCCGCTTAGTTTAAGCGGGCTTTTTTTTAGCATTTCAAACACAATCCTGATTATTGCAACGGCCAAGTTTTATACTTCATCTATATTACTCGTACTTATCCCACTCTCGCTTTCTGCAGTACTTGTTGAGGTGGATATGTCATCACTACAAATTAAAAAATCTCATTATTTTTACCCATACTCGCAAATTGAGCGAATCATTCGATTAAAGTGGCATACTGCCTGAACTCTCCTTCTTTTAAAAACGACAATGCCAAGTCATAAACTTGGCATTGGAAAACACTTAAAACCTAGGTAAAACAAACACTACAAAGGTTTACTGATCCGTATAACAACACGACGGTTACGCGCCCTTTCATCCATATCATCATTGGAAGCCACATGACGACGCTCACCATGCCCAAATGTGACAATACGATCTTGAGGAATACCACTGGCAACAAAGAACTCTTTTACCGACGCAGCTCGTGTATCCGACACTTTCTGGTTTACTGAACGGCCACCATAACTGTCGGTATACGCATCCACCAGCACTAACTCTACCAAGGGATCATAGGCTAAATATTCTTGTACCCGAGACAGTTGTTGCTGGGAGAAACGAGTTAAATCGGTCCCGCCTTCATCGTAATTTAATACAGTAAAAGCAATATCTTCAAAGCTATAGGGCAATAAATGCGCTAGACAAGCTTTAAACTCAGTATATTTACGGCCAAAATTAGCTGAAGACAAACCCACAGCTATCTTATTCGACTCATTATACCAATCAGCATAGTAAAACGTTGGTTCCATACCGCGACTCAACTCTGCCAACATAGACCAAGCTGCGCGCTTAGGCACTTCCCCGTTAAAGTACTTTTGATAATGTAATGAAGTGATCTCTTTTGATACCACACCAGGACGCCACTGCGGCGCGCGGCTAATTAATTTCGCCTGCGTCACTTGATCAGGTTTTACCCACATATCTAAGGTAAAAGTCATATTCTGCTGTTTACCCGCTTCACTGGTAAAAATCGCTTTACCGTAAGAAGGAATATCATGCTCAAGGCGACAGACGATGGGAGTATTTTCACTCACTCGCCACTGGGAATCACTTAAAGAGGCGACATAATGGCGCAACTCTGCCATTGCAGTTGCTGGAACGCATAAAATTGATACTAATATCAGTTTTCGCCACATAGCCTTTACTCATGTTTAATCGGTTACATGGCTTTATCGGCAAACTATTTAGTTCCTTTAGCTCATAAAACCACCAATCAAGCATGACACACCCCAACACATTTAGCATAATAGCGCCCTGTGAATTTTCTTGAGTACTTTATGAGTGACATTTGCGACGCGAACAAATTGAAATACCGATTTCGAGGCTACTTTCCCGTAGTCATTGATGTCGAAACTGCGGGCTTCAACTCTCAAACCGATGCGTTGCTAGAAATTGCCGTCACCCTACTGAAAATGGACAATGAAGGCGTGATAGGAATCGACAAAACCCTACACTTCCACATTGAGCCCTTTGAAGGCGCAAATTTAGAACCCGAAGCGTTAGCATTCAACGGTATTGATCCCACTAATCCGTTACGCGGAGCCGTGAGCGAGAAAGAAGCCTTTTTAGAGATCTTTAAAGCGGTGAAAAAAGCCCAAAAAGCCTCTGACTGCCATCGCAGTATCATAGTGGCGCATAATGCCGCCTTTGATCATGGTTTTGTGAGTAAGGCGATTGAACGTTGCGACTTAAAACGCTCGCCGTTTCATCCTTTTGCTACTTTCGATACTGCTACACTCGCCGGACTTGCCATTGGTCATACCGTTCTTGCCAAAGCATGCATCATGGCGGGCATTCCCTTCGATAATAAAGAAGCCCATTCTGCGCTATATGATACCGAACGTACCGCAGAGCTTTTTTGTCACATAGTGAATCGTTGGAAATCATTAGGCGGCTGGCCGTTACTGGCCGTGGATGAGCAGGATGCACAAAGCGGTACTGAGGCATAAATTTAGCGGTTCACACTAAATCTTAAACAAATAGAAAACAAAAAAGCTGCCATTGGCAGCTTTTTTCATTTAACAGGCAACTGTGATTAGCAAATACTAATTACAGTGAGCTTGCGTTTTCAGACAGGTAAGCAGCAACACCTTCAGTGCTTGCATTCATACCTTTATCGCCTTTTTCCCAGCCAGCAGGACATACATCGCCGTGCTCTTCGTGGAATTGCAGTGCGTCGATCATACGTAGCATTTCATCAACGTTACGGCCTAATGGCAGATCGTTAACGACTTGGTGACGAACCATGCCTTCTTTGTCGATCAGGAATGAACCACGGAAAGCTACACCCGCTTCTGGATGCTCAACATCGTATGCTTTACAGATTTCATGTTTAACGTCAGCCACTAACGTGTACTTAACTTGGCCAATACCGCCTTTTTCAACTGGGGTGTTGCGCCATGCGTTGTGAGTGAACTGAGAATCGATAGACACACCGATCACTTCCACGCCACGCTTAGTGAACTCTTCCATGCGGTGATCAAATGCGATCAACTCTGATGGACAAACGAAAGTGAAGTCAAGTGGATAGAAGAATACGACTGCTGGTTTGCCTTTGATGGCAGCAGTTAAGTTGAAGCTATCAACGATTTCGCCAGAACCTAATACAGCTGCAGCAGTAAAATCAGGAGCCTGACGGCCTACTAATACGCTCATTTTATATCTCCATCTATGAGTTGAACTAAGTGTAAGGCAAGATGCCCTTTCGCCAGTATGCTCTCCTCAACCTAGGTCGAGTTAAATCCTTACCGATTAAAAGGTGTTCTTACCAATCAAATCCTTAGGCATTATAAGTCGTGTGCTGTGCCTTACAACCTATTTAAGACCAATATCACATTTTTCAAGGGCATTTCCGTTTTGCCTGACTAAGGATAGAGCAATCTGCGTATCCTGTGTGCGGAGCAATCCACATTCGGCTAACAGACAAAACCCAGCATGATCACATTTTCAGATATTTTTCAGATAAGCCCTCGGCAAACTGGACATCGACAGCCTTTGCAGTCAAAAATAGCGTCTTTGGCTTAAAGAATTAAGAAAATTGACTATGAATGCAGTCGTTATTGCAGTGTGCTTAATGTTGGCACTCAGTTTAGCTAGGGTGAATGTAGTTATCGCCCTCACCGTGAGCGCCCTTGTGGCGGGACTTGTGGGCGGAATGGATCTGCACCAAACCATAGATGCCTTTAATACGGGCTTAGGTGGCGGCGCGCAAATTGCGCTCAGTTATGCATTATTAGGTGCCTTCGCTGTCGCACTATCGCACTCAGGCTTAACCACGCTGATTTCTAGAAGCATCATTAGTAGCCTTGGACAAGATCCTAATCCCACAAACACTAACTGGGTACGCTGGTTACTGCTGTTATCGCTACTCGTTATGTCGATGGCTTCACAGAATATTTTACCGATCCATATCGCCTTTATTCCGATTTTAGTGCCACCACTCTTACATGTGATGACCAAACTGAACATCGACCGCCGCCTTGTGGCTTGTGTTCTAACCTTCGGCCTAGTCACCACCTATATGATTTTACCGATTGGTTTTGGTGGCATTTTCTTAAATGATATTCTGCTTTCCAACTTAACCAGCAATGGCTTAGCCGCTGCTCGTGAGCAAATTCCGCCAGCCATGTTAATCCCTGCCGCGGGTATGGTCGTAGGGTTACTCACTGCAGTATTCATCAGTTACCGTAAACCTCGGACTTACGACGAGGCAAAAGTGTTGGTCGCTGAACCTGAAGAAAATCTCAACAAACGCAATATCATCATTGCTGCACTAGCAATATTAGCCACTCTCGTCGTACAACTCGAAACTGACTCTATGATTTTTGGTGCCTTAGTCGGCTTCATGATTTTCAGTTTTTCGGGTGCCTTGAAGCATGTCGCCGACCAAGATATCTTCAACCAAGGTGTGCGAATGATGGCCAATATCGGCTTTATCATGATTTCAGCCGCAGGCTTTGCCGCTGTAGTGAAAGAAACCGGTGAAGTGGGTACGCTTGTGGCCTCGCTTAGTGAGATTATTGGGGATAATAAAGCCCTCGCAGCCTTTTTGATGCTACTGGTTGGGCTACTGATCACTATGGGAATTGGTTCGTCTTTCTCCACCATTCCAATTATCGCGACGATATATGTACCATTGGCATTGAGTTTTGGTTTTTCAGTAGCGGCCACAATCGCGTTAGTTGGCACTGCAGCCGCGCTGGGTGATGCGGGCTCGCCAGCATCAGATTCCACCTTAGGTCCCACTGCAGGTTTGAATGCCGATGGTCAACATGATCACATTCGTGACAGCGTGATACCAACATTTATCCACTACAATATTCCACTATTAGTGTTTGGTTGGATTGCAGCAATGGTGTTGTAAGTGTTATCGCAGATGTTTACATTACCGTATTAGAAAGTAACAACAGCGCGGCATTCTCCGCGCTGTTTTTTATCTCGGGTATTCACTTTATTGCGGGCAGCTGGTTAACTCACTGATTCACTCGATAACTCACGTAATAACTCACGTAATAATGAACGTGATAATTAAGGTGTCGGGTCAAGTTTGCGACTTCCTTGCTTATTCTTTTTATCCTCATATAACGCTTTATCCGCCGCTTGTAGCACTGCCTCAAAGGAAGCATAATCTTGCGAATCAGCCACACCGCAGGAGACTGTCAGCACATTTAAAAACTGCCGCTCTGCGACCGCCTGACGTAAATGTTCAGCCAACAATAAGGCCCGTTCAAAAGTACAATTAGCCAAGATGACGACAAACTCATCACCGCCGGTTCTGATTAACAAATCATTTTCTCGAAATACACTGCGCATCGCATCAACAATTTGCATGATCGCCATATCCCCGAGTGTATGCCCATAGGTATCATTAATGGTTTTGATTTTGTCGCCATCCACGCAGATCACCGCATAATGCCCCTTAGTCGCGACATCAAACAGTGTGGTCTCATAGACTTTCTTATTATAGGTTCGAGTAAAAGCATCCAATAACATCGCTTCACTAAACCGTTGGCGCTCAGTATGAAGTTTCCTAAAACGATTGATATTAATTTGAACAAAGAAGATCACGATAGATAACAAAAACCACAGGGGTAAATTCCACACAATGAAACGAAATATACTGATTTTATATGTCAGTGAAGTCATGTTATCTAAATGATTTGTCATCGAATAAAACAAGAACTCCGGCGTCAGTTCAGCCCAAAGGCTATCTGTCGTGATCACCAACTCAGTACCATAATCCGTTTTCTGCAATTCAACATGTTTATTACGCATAAAAACCGACGTCATTAGGGCCGTGTCAGCAATAACATCACCGATGAAATGATTAGGATCATTAGATGATGAAATCGGTGATGCCATCGATAAAATGACTTTCCCACTAACTTCATCTTGATAAGGAATGGATAATACGATTCCATCGGCTAAGGACTCTGGGGTCGCGTCTTTCGCGCAATAGTGCAGACTCTGACAAAACTCATTCGTTGAAGTACGGTCTTTAATCAGCCGCGCTTTTACGTCCTCAGGAATTGGGGTGGCAAAATACATGGCATCACTGCGATAAAGTCCCACATACAGGAATATATCTTCGGCATTGGTCTTTTTACTGGAATAGAGATAATCAAAGTAGCGTAAGACTTGTTCTTCTTCTGCGGAAAGCACTCCCCCTTGCGGCAGCATTAATCTGGAAGGGTCAAGTTGAAAAAGCGCTAAAGAGGATTTATTGAAATCAATAATATCGTGCAGAGATAAGCTTTTACCGAGCAGTTCAATATAACTCGGTGTAAGTTGCTCATTTTTTACAAAAGACACAAAGGATTTATGCTCTCTATCGATTTTAATCGGTAATAGAATAAGTAGGAGTACGACAAACAAGAGGGTCGCAAATTCAAATGATCGACGCAATAATAACCAGTTGAGAGCCGAATTTCCCATAATTCCTCTTAATCCCTGTTCTACCGACAATGTACCTTGCACAAAACGTAAACTGCGATCAATAACATTGCAAAATAAGCCAATAAAAACAACTTCAATAGATAATTATTATTTAGCTTATTCTAAACTTTAGCAGCTTAAGATAAAGTTGTTATTTCTGTATTGAACAAAAACAAAAAGGGAGCCTAGGCTCCCTTACTGACCACATCCGCTCAATTGAGCATCAGCAACTCAGATTATTTAGCAACTTTGGCTATTTAGTACCAAAGATTTTATCGCCCGCATCACCAAGACCAGGCAGGATATAACCTTTCTCGTTTAAGCATCTATCGATAGCGGCAGTATATAATTCGATATCCGGATGCGCCGCTTCTAAGGCTTTAATGCCTTCAGGCGCAGCCACTAGCACTAAGGCCTTAATTGAAGTACAACCGCGCTTTTTCAATAAATCGACGGTCGCAATCATAGAACCACCTGTCGCCAACATAGGGTCGACAACTAAAGCGATACGCTCGTTCATGTCGCTGGCCAGCTTCTCAAAATAAGGCACTGGCTCAAGGGTCTCTTCATCACGGTAAATACCGACAACTGAGATACGCGCACTTGGAATGTGCTCGAGTACGCCGTCCATCATACCCAAACCCGCACGTAAAATTGGCACGACAGTGACTTTTTTACCTTTGATTTGATCGACCTCAACCGGACCATTCCAGCCTTCAATCGTCACCGTTTCAGTTTCGAAATCTGCGGTAGCTTCATAGGTTAATAAACTACCCACTTCGGCGGCTAGTTCACGGAAACGTTTAGTGCTAATGTCACCTTCGCGCATTAAACCGATTTTGTGACGCACTAAAGGATGTTTAACCTCGACAACTTTCATTTTTCTCTCCTGCTTATTTTTCGGCGTATTATTTTAGGCAAATTTTTCAGATTCTAGTTGATTTGTTTACTAGGTAAAACAGAAAGTTTTGCCATTCGGTCTAATCGTGAGCTATCTCCCAAGAATAATCCCCAATCGTCTAAGATACCTACTGTGATTTACTATTTTGTGATCAAACTTAAGACCTCTAAAAATAGAATATCTCGCATTCAGACCAAAAAAACTCCGCCGAGGGGCATAAATCCAAATCATGACTTTCGACCCCTAGCACAAGCTGGTAGAATACCGCCGCATAAAATCCAATAACGATGTACCCGAGAGGATCCCTCCGTGAGCACACCTACCCCACTGAGCTATAAAGATGCCGGCGTTGATATTGATGCAGGTAATGCACTGGTAAGTAACATTAAAGCAGCCGTTAAACGTACCCGTCGTCCAGAAGTTATGGGCAACTTAGGTGGTTTTGGCGCCCTGTGTGAAATCCCCACTAAATACAAACAACCGGTTTTAGTCTCTGGCACCGATGGTGTTGGGACTAAATTACGTTTAGCTATCGACTATAAAAAACATGACACTGTCGGCATAGACTTAGTCGCCATGTGTGTGAACGATCTGATCGTCCAAGGCGCTGAGCCACTGTTTTTCCTCGATTACTACGCAACAGGCAAACTCGATGTTGAAACGGCAACGTCCGTCGTCAATGGCATCGGCGAAGGTTGTTTCCAATCTGGTTGTGCGTTAATTGGCGGTGAAACCGCTGAAATGCCAGGCATGTATGAAGGTGAAGATTACGACCTAGCGGGTTTCTGCGTGGGTGTAGTTGAAAAAGCCGACATTATTGACGGTAGCAAAGTGGCAGCGGGTGATGCACTTATTGCATTAGCCTCAAGCGGCCCTCATTCAAATGGTTACTCTTTAGTACGTAAAGTATTAGAAGTGAGCCAAGCAGACCCTCAACAAGATCTCAACGGCAAACCGCTGATTGAACATCTACTTGAGCCAACCAAAATTTACGTAAAATCATTGCTCAAACTGATTGAAGCATCTGATGTCCATGCGATGGCGCACATTACTGGCGGCGGCTTCTGGGAAAACATCCCGCGCGTACTGCCAGATAATTTAAAAGCGGTTATCCAAGGCGATTCATGGCAATGGCCCGCTGTTTTCAGTTGGTTAATGGAAAATGGCAACATTGCAGAATACGAAATGTATCGCACCTTCAACTGTGGCGTCGGCATGTTAGTCGCGCTGCCAGCCGATAAAGTGGATGCAGCACTTGCATTACTGGCTGCAGAAGGCGAACAAGCATGGCTTATCGGTGCTATCGCACATCGTGAAGGCAATGAAGAGCAAGTGGAGATCCTGTAATGCCCCAGAGCTGTCGTGTAGTTGTATTAATTTCCGGAAATGGCAGTAACCTGCAAGCGGTTATCGACGGTTGCGATGATAATCTGCAGGCCGAAGTTGTCGGAGTCATCAGTAATAAACCCGATGCCTATGGCCTAGTGCGCGCCCATCATGGCGAAATTGATACCAGCTGCGTGATAGCTCACCAAGGTGAATCTCGCTCTGAATACGATGCACGTTTAATGACAGTGATTGAAAAGTATCAGCCCGATTTAATCGTGTTGGCGGGATTTATGCGGATCTTAACTGATGATTTCGTGAATCATTACCTAGGTCGCATGATCAATATTCATCCTTCGCTGCTACCTAAATATACTGGCTTAAACACCCATCAACGTGCCATAGACGCGAACGATAGCGAACATGGTGCTAGCGTGCATTTTGTCACGCCTGAGCTGGATGCAGGCCCAGTGATATTACAGGCCAAAGTGCCTGTTTATGAAGACGATACCGCTGATATGCTCGCCGCCCGCGTGCATGAGCAAGAACATGCCATTTATCCGCTCGTGGTGAAATGGTTTAGTCAGCAACGTCTTAACATGCAAAATGGCCAAGCCTATCTCGATGGCAACCTTATCGGCCCAAGCGGTTACGCGCCCGATTAGTTCCACTTGACCGTAAGTTGTACCAATCAAAAAAATAGAGACCTTCGGGTCTCTATTTTTTTAACTATTTTCAACAAAAGCATTGTTTTCTGAGGCAATGTGGCATTAGATAACTTAACGAAAAAGTGATTTTTGATCGGCATGACAAGAGACTATTAGATGAAAAATATTATCTGCGATATCGATGGTGTACTACTGCACGACAATAAACTGATCCCCGGCAGCGACAAATTTATCCAGCGCATTTTAGAGCAAGGCAATCCGTTAGTGATATTGACTAACTATCCCGTACAAACGGGTAAGGATCTTCAAAACCGTTTAAGTGCCGCCGGTATTGATATTCCTGAAGAATGCTTTTACACCTCTGCCATGGCCACCGCCGACTTTTTAAAACACCAAGAAGGCAGCAAGGCCTATGTCATTGGCGAAGGCGCCCTCACCCACGAACTCTACAAAGCAGGCTTTACCATTACCGATATTAACCCCGATTTTGTGATTGTCGGTGAAACCCGCTCCTACAACTGGGAGATGATCCATAAAGCGGCAGGCTTCATCGCACGCGGCGCGCGCTTTATTGCCACTAACCCCGATACTCACGGTCCAGCCTACAGCCCTGCTTGTGGTGCACTCTGCTCACCCATCGAACGTATTACCGGTAAGAAACCTTTCTACGTGGGCAAACCGAGTGCTTGGATTATTCGCTCTGCACTTAATCATATCGATGGGCACTCGGAAGACACTGTCATCATAGGCGACAATATGCGTACCGATATTTTGGCGGGCTTCCAAGCAGGGCTTGAAACCATTCTGGTCACCAGTGGCGTGAGTAAGCTTGAAGATATCGACAAAGAACCCTTCCGCCCGAACCATGTGTTTGCCTGCGCTGGCGATATAGACGTTGTTTAAACAGATGTCTAATCCTACGTCTAGCAATTCATCCTTCCCAGTCGTTTAAACATTACCCATGCAACACGCCAAGCCCAAAGGCGTATTGCATAGGGTAAAGCAACATTAAGTAACACATTCACCTGCCGCTCAGCCTTGTGGCTCACCGCGGCTTGCTTCATGATAAGTCTCGCTTCTGATTGATTAACATAAATCTAAAATACCTTAATTAAAACAACAGTAGGATTAACCTATGCGACGTCTGTATCCACTCTGTGCGCTGGCCATGCTCAGTGCCTGTAGTCCTAATGCACCAGAGCCTGATGGCAACAGCACTTTGGCTGAACTCAAACCAGTACAGTTTAATGAAGCGCGCTTTAGAAATGATATTAAAGCCCTGTCATCCGATGAATTTGAAGGCCGCGCGCCCACCACTCACGGTGAAAAACTCACCTTGGATTATTTGACCAAAGCCTTTACAGAGATGGGACTCAAGGGCGCATACAAAGGCAGCTTTTTACAACCAGTGCCTATGGTGAGCTATACAGCAGATGAAGCGCAGCAAGTTACGCTGGCAGGATTACCCTTTAAATACCGAAAAGATCTAGTGCTCAGCAGTCGCCACGATAACGGTGGTATTAGTATTGAGAACGCACCATTAGTCTTCGTCGGCTATGGGGTGAACGCCCCTGAATATGGTTGGAATGATTACCAAGATCTCGACATGAAAGGCAAAATCGCGGTGATCTTAGTGAACGATCCCGGCTTTGCTCGCCCTGACTCGGGTAAATTCAACGGCAAAGCCATGACCTATTACGGCCGTTGGAGCTACAAATTTGAAGAGGCCAGTCGACAAGGCGCACTCGGCGCACTGATTATCCATGATACCGAGCCAGCTTCTTACCCTTGGTCCGTGATAGAAAATAGTTGGACTGGACCACAGCAAGATCTGGTCCTCAGTAAAGCAGAACAAGATAGCCGTATCCAAGTCGAAGGCTGGCTTACATTGGACGCGGCTACACAACTGTTCGATAAAGCCGGTTTATCACTGCCTAATTTAATGGCGCGCGCCGCCGACAGCTCAATCAATTTATCCCTTGAACAAACGGCCAACATCGCCTTTAAAAATAAAGCCGAATACGCAAATAGCTACAATGTGGTCGCCACACTCCCCGGCAGCACACAAGCCGACGAGCAAATCTTGTTTACCGCCCATTGGGATCACATAGGTAAAGACGAGACGAAAACAGGCGATAAAATTTATAACGGCGCCATGGATAATGCCTCGGGCACTGCCGGCATTCTCGAAATCGCCAGACAATTAGCCGACAATGCCAAACAAGGCCATGGTTTAGCGCGCTCGGTCACCTTTATTGCCACCACAGGTGAAGAACAGGGCTTACTCGGTTCGCGCTATTACGCCGCCAATCCACTTTACCCTATCGACAAAACCGTGGCAGTGTTAAACCTCGACAGCACGAATATCTACGGTAAAACCAATGACTTTACCATCGTTGGCAAAGGTAAATCTGAGTTAGAAACCTACCTTATCGATGCGGCGAAACAACAAAACCGCATCGCCATGGGTGAGAAAAATCCCGCTTCGGGCGGTTTCTTCCGCTCAGATCATTTCAGCTTTGCCAAACTTGGCGTGCCAGCGGTATTTGCTGGCGGCGGTAGCAACCCCGTTGACGAAGCCACGGCTGCTTATAAAACCCAGATGCAAGCCACAATGAAGGGCTGTTATCACAATGTCTGCGATGAATATCGTGAAGATTGGGATTTAAGCGGCGCGCTGCAAGACTTGCAAATCTACTACCAAGTCACACGCACATTGGGCAACAGTAAAGATTGGCCGGGATACTATCAAGGCACAGAATTCAATAGCCTGCGCCCAGCCAAAACGACGCTTGTAACGGACGCAAAATAACAGGCTGAGTCAGTGGCTTCTTACGAGAGACAGCTTAGTTAGTCGTCTCTTACTTGGCGCCTGCTAGTCGCACCGGTGAAATAAAGCGCCTCCTCCGCCAGCCAAAGCGCCAAACAAGACCTACAAGCACGTGAACCATTCACGTGCTTTTTTGTTTTCAGCCCACAAAAAATGCCGTTATCGCGAAATATCCATCCTGCCACACAATTCTGAATAGTCTTATGCCATTGGTTGATGTCAAACTCGGCGCATTAATTGATTAAAAATAAAACACTTAAACGGGGCAACTCATTGTTTAAGGTCTTTTTTAGCGGTTTTTCTATCATCGATACTTTTTTAAAACACATTGTGAATTCCCCAAAACCCCTCATGCCAAATCAGATAATAAAAACAAATCATCAAAAATAATGCAAATTAAATGAATTATTCTCAAATAAAATTATTAAACATAAACATCTAAATCAACAAAAACACCAATAAACAGATAAAACGTCAAAAATAGTGTTTGGCAAATACCTAAATTGCTGGCACATTAAACCTCAATTGAGACATCCTCAAATGACAGACAGTGTGGGAGTTGTACTATGTGTTCAATCTTTTCGATTTTAGATATCCAATCTGATGCCAAAGAACTGCGCCAAGTCGCGCTAGAAATGTCTAAGCTAATGCGCCACCGTGGCCCTGACTGGTCAGGTATTTATGCCAGTGATAAGGCAATTCTTGCCCACGAACGTTTAGCGATTGTTGACATTGAACACGGTGCTCAGCCGCTGCTGACTGAAGATGGCAGTTTGATCCTTGCGGTCAACGGCGAAATCTATAACCACAAAGAATTGAAAGCCCAGCTAGGCGATAAGTACAGCTATCAAACCAACTCTGACTGCGAAGTAATCTTGGCGCTGTATCAAGAATACGGCACTGAATTTCTTGATAAATTAAACGGTATCTTCGCCTTTGTGTTATATGACAAAGCCCAAGACAGATACCTTATCGGCCGCGATCACATGGGTATCATCCCGCTATACACAGGTCGTGACGCTGCGGGTAACTTCTATGTTGCCTCCGAAATGAAAGCCTTGATGCCAGTGTGTAAAACGGTAGAAGAATTCTTACCGGGCCAGTATCTGTATTCAAAAGATGGTGAAGCCGTTAAATACTATAGCCGCGATTGGCAAAGCTATGATGCGGTTAAAGATAACCCAGCCAGCCAAGAAGAATTACGTGATGCATTAGAAGCAGCGGTCAAACGCCAATTAATGTCAGACGTGCCCTATGGTGTGTTGCTATCAGGTGGCTTAGATTCATCGATCATTTCTGCCGTGACGCAAACCTTTGCTAAACGCCGCATTGAAGACGATGGCGAAACCAACGCTTGGTGGCCACAGTTGCATTCCTTTGCCGTCGGCCTTGAAGGTGCGCCAGATTTAATCGCCGCCAAAAAGGTCGCCGAAGCGATTGGTACGATTCACCATGAGATCCATTTCACCTTCCAAGAAGGCTTAGATGCGATTAAAGAAGTGATCTATCACTTAGAAACCTACGATGTCACCACCATACGTGCTGCCACGCCAATGTATTTAATGGCACGTAAAATCAAAGCGATGGGCATTAAGATGGTGTTATCGGGTGAAGGTGCTGACGAGCTATTTGGCGGCTATTTATACTTCCATAAAGCGCCAAACGCACAGGCATTCCACGAGGAGTTAGTCCGCAAACTCGATAAGCTGCATCTGTTCGATTGTCTGCGAGCCAACAAAGCCATGGCCGCTTGGGGATTAGAAGCTCGCGTGCCCTTCCTCGATAAAGAGTTTATGGATGTGGCGATGCGCATCAACCCTGAAGCGAAAATGTCTAAGGATGGCCGTATTGAGAAACATATTCTGCGTAAAGCCTTTGAGCACAAATTGCCAAAAGAAGTAGCGTGGCGTCAGAAGGAACAATTCAGTGACGGCGTTGGCTACTCTTGGATTGACGGTTTGAAAGAACAAGCTGCAGCGCGTGTGGATGATTTACAATTGGCGAACGCGAAATTCCGTTTCCCATACAACACGCCAGAAACCAAAGAAGCTTATTTCTATCGCTGCTTCTTTGAGGAACATTATCCACTGAGCGGCGCTGCAGAAACGGTTCCAGGCGGTAAATCCGTCGCCTGTTCAACGCCAGAAGCATTGGCTTGGGACGAAAGCTTACGCGGCATTATCGACCCATCAGGCCGAGCAGTACGCTCTGTACACACCTCAAGTTATTAATAGCCTAACGTTGAAGGACTAAGTTCATAAATTAGGTTAATGAGCTAGATTGATGAACTGGTTAATACAGCCAACCACAAGCGCCACCCTAGGGTGGCGCTTGTATTTTGATGCTTTTTACTTTTATTGCTTACTCACGTACAAAATGGTGACTTAGCTAAAATACCAAACTAGGCCGACAGCGCACTGAATGGCTGGATTTGAGCCTGAGTATGAGCGTTAGTATGAATTTGAGTCTTGTCGTTGATTTGCACTTGAGTTTGAAAATGAACATTCATCTGCGTCAACGCCATCGGATCTAAGCTTAAAAACTGCTTTCCGGCACTCAGCCCCGCATGATAATCATGGCGTAAATCCGCATCGGTACTGCCCAGCAATTTACTTTGCAAATTTTCAGCAGCAAAAATCTGCACTATCTCCACATCCTCTGGCGGATTAGCGATGAAATCCAATTCATCCTGATAGGCTTGTTCGTGCTGCACTAAGTAATCTATGGTTTTCGGACAAAAGCCAGAAACACAAATCCAAGATTTTAATTTGTGAACCCAAGCCGATTGCGCCTGAAAATCCTCGCTCACAGTACGGATCACCACAATTTTGCGGGCACCACGACGATAGGCCTCACGCACAGGTAAAGGCGCTGCTAAACCGCCGTCGAGATAAAAATCACTATCAATACCTTCGCTTAATGCAGTGCCATGATCAGAGGCGCTGTTATCAGAAGCGTTATGATTAGCCGCGCCGTTATTAGAAGCCTTGTCGCTATTACAGGCGCGGTCACTCAGCCAAGGCGTGAGTTTCACCCCTTGTTTATACAAAAATGGTAATGCGCTAGAAGCTTTTAGCAATTCGCGCCACTGGCTTTTACTGCTTGGACTTAAAAAATAACCTTTGCGATCACTGGCATTCGTAGTTGTGATCAGTAACTGCCGATGACCGAGTGAGGCTGCCGCCGCGTTAAGATCTAATTTAAACATCCCTTGTCGAGTCTGCTCAAAATACCAATCTAAATCGACTACATTGCCGCCGACTAACCCGCGACCAAGTCGATAGAAACGTTTATGGCGCGATAAACCGCGGATTAAGCGTTTGGCATACCCCTTTTGGCGGGCCAAAAAACTGCTGAGATTCTGTGAGCCTGCTGAGGTACCGATAAACAAATCAAAGGGATCGAATCCGCCATCAAGCCAAGCATCGAGCACGCCTGCGGTGAATATACCGCGCTGACCACCACCTTCTGCAATCAGGGCCACCTGTGGGCTAGCGTTAGATTGAGGGTCTTTGGAGGCTAAGTGGCTGACGGCGTGCATAGGAAAACCTTATCGAATAATTCATATAAGGCGAGTCTAAACAAGCTGAATCAGAAATGATAACGGATAGAAACTATCATCTTAATAGATAAAAACTATTAAGATGATAAGTCACACAAGGTTAATCCATGCTCAAGGCACGAATACAGACAGAGAGCTACGGCGGTTATTCGCGCAAGATTAACCCATTCGCTCCAGCTTGCTCATCATCCTTAACGAACAAGCTATTTTTACATCAATGCATTAAAACTTATGACTCAGTTCAAGCGTGATATTACGCGGCTCACCGGGGAAATGGCCATTACGCTCGCTAAAACCACTGACGGCATATTCTTTATCGAAGATATTTTTAAGATTTAAGCGAACTTGAGTTTGATCCCACTGGGTCGTCCAGCTCATGTCAAAAATCGTATGGGGCTTCACCGTTTGGCCATCGAGGCTGAACTGTTCACCCACGTAATCCATGCCAAAGGCAATCGCCGAATCGAGTGCATTGATATCGTAACGGGTCCATATCCCTGCTTGATGGCGTGGCGCATTGGCAAAGTGCTTACTATCAAACGTATTGGTTAAACTGTCGTTCGTTACCCCTTTAACCACTTCGGTCTCGTTATAGGCATAGTTTGCCGTGACGGTCAGGTTATCGGTTAAATCCCCCACCAGCGTCCATTCAAGGCCTTGACTGTGTACTTCACCCAAATTAAGTAAAGCGGGAATACCATCGTCATCGCCAGTATCTAAAGGGTTAGCTTGGGCGACATTTTGTTTTTCAATACGATACACAGCAAGCGTGGTCATAAACTGGCCATCAAGCCATTCATTTTTCATCCCAAGTTCAATTTGATTGCCCGTTTCTGGATCGAGGAAACCGTCACCAATATCTTCAGCTTGATTGGTTAAAGATGCTGGATTGAAGCTCTCTGAGTAATTCAAATAAAAGGACATTGAATCGATTGGACGATAATTAAGCCCTGCTCTTGGCGTTATCGCGTTATCGCTGAAAGAGAACCCGGTATTTTTATCATAATCATCAAACTGGCTAAAACGCAAACCAGCAATCAATGACCACTGTTCATTAAAGTGCAGATGTTCCTGTACATAAATGCCGTAACGGTTAGCGCGGGTACCATCGGTATTTTTATCCTTCAAGTTGTAACTATTAGGGTTGGTTTCACCATAGTTAAGGTCAAAAATATTCAGGTTACCAACACCATCTTTATCAGTCGCCAATTTGTACTGATATTCGGTTTCGACATAGTGATAGTCGCCGCCGAACAGGAATTCATGTTCAAAACCTAAAGCATCGAATGCATAGACAAAATCATTGGTTAAACTGATTTCATCATTAGCCCGTACTTGAACTCGGTATTCACGCTTAATGGTGCCATCACCCATAATGGGCTTTTTATTGGCATCTAAGGTCGCCCAACCTCTCGATTCATGATATTGCTGCGTCGAATCATTATTCAGATAACGGATCTGAGTCTTGACCGAGAAATTATCGGTAAATTGATGATCGAGAATCGATTGCAGCACCAGTGCATCCATCTTCTGGAAGTCACTCTTCTCATTGGCATTATAGGATGGCGCAACCAGGAAGTTACCGTCATTATCGACAGGAACGCCGCGCAGTCGATTACCACCTAAATCCTGCTTAATGATATCGAAGGTGGTGGTGAGCTTAGTATCATCATTGATTTCGTAGAGTAACCCTCCGGCCACTTCGGCATTTTGGCTATCGGCATTATTGCGAAAGCTATCTTCCTGCTGATAATAAGCGCCAAAACGATAGGCGAGATTTTGGGTTAGGCCACCGGTGAAATCCAGCGAGCCCCCCATCATATCCTCGCTGCCCGTGCTTAAGGTCAGCTCTTTACTTTCAACAAAGGTCGGTTTTTTAGTGACATAGTTGATCATGCCGCCGGGTTCACCGCCGCCATAAAGTGCGGATGCAGGACCTTTTAACACTTCAACCCGCTGCACGTTAAAGAGTTGCGGCACAGAAAATCCCGAATAGGGATCGCCCCTTACCCCATCATAAAAAACGTTGGCATCGTCGCGGAAACCGCGAAAGGTCACGCCCGAATAACTAAACTCACTCACGCCCGCGATAGAGCGGTATAAATCGGTAATATTGCGCGCCGCTTGGTCGACGATTAACTGCTCGGTCAGCACTTGCACCGACTGCGGCAATTCCATCACATTAATCGCCGTCTTAGTGCCAACTGTCGTTTCTTTATCGACGTACATTTGCATTGCACGGCCATGGACAGCAATACGCTCAGGTGCTGCGAGTGTTATCTCCCCATCGGCCGCGGATTGAGTCGATGCAGGACTGGGGACTGGTGAGCTCGTAGACAAGGTCTGCTGTGGAGCCTCTTTATCGAGTACGATTTCAGCGGCAAATGCCGACTGATGTTGAGCGAGTGCAAGTGCGATTAATGAGTAGGCGAAACGAGTCTTCACAGAATGTCCCCAGCGCGAGCGCATAAAAATGGCATAAACCAAAGGGTTTACAAATGTATTCAAACGAATTGGCCGTCATTATAAAGAATGATTTACGAATGACAATAATTATCATTTGAATTTACACAATTGTGAAACGCGTTTAATAAATCATCGACATCAACCCACATAGTCCTTGTTATGTTTGGTTATGACTCAAACGAAAGAGAGCGCCAGTAACACAAACCTTCGATGGAAGTTTTAATTTGGAATGAAATAGAGACTCACAGCATCAAGCTGAGTATTTGTGTACAACCTAAGAAAAACAATAAGTTAAAAATTTAAACGATATAAAAATAAAAACCAGCGACAGTGCGCTGGTTTTTGGCTATTGTTGAGCTGTGCTTAAGCAAGGGCTTAACTCAGCCTATAAGGTGAATGCTTAAAAGATAGCTTCATCCAATTGAGTGAGCATTTCGCTCGCCTGCTCGATTTGCTTACGCAGACTGCGACCTTGCACCGCCCAGTAAGCCATGTAGAAATCGGCAGTTTTCAATTTGGCCTGATAAAATGCAGTTTCTTCGGTGCCCTGCTCCAGCGCCGCTAATGCCACCGCGGCACTTCTGGCCCACATCCACGCCAGCGCAGTCACCCCAAATAACTCCAGATAAGCCATAGAGGCTGCGCCGATAATGTCAGGATTGGTCGCTGCCTGCGAAGCTAAATAACCGCTAGCCTTTTGCAAATCACCCGCACAATCCATTAAACCACTCACGTAAGGTTGCATCGCCGCATTCGTGCTATGTGACTTAATAAACTCAGTCACTAACGCCGACCATTGCTGCATCGCCGCACCGCGGTCGCTAAGCAGCTTACGCCCCACTAAATCCAATGCCTGAATACCGTTAGTGCCTTCATAAATCAGTGCAATACGGCTATCACGCACAAATTGCTCCATACCCCACTCATGAATATAACCATGTCCACCAAACACTTGCTGTGCATCGACACAGGCATTAAAACCACGGTTAGTGATAAAACCTTTCACCACTGGCGTGAACAGTGCCGCTAATTGGGAGGCAACTTTGGCTTTTGCGGGATCGCTATGACGCTCAGCTTCATCGAGCCACAAAGCTTGTTGTCCAACTAAGGCTCTTGCGCCTTCATTGAAGGCTTTTTGCGAGAGCAACATGCGGCGCACATCGCCGTGAACCAAAATCGGATCGGCGGCTTTTTCGGGTGTTTTGGCGCCACTTAAGGCGCGGCTCTGTAATCTGTCTTTGGCATAGGCTAGCGCATTTTGATAGGCAATCTCAGAGACACCCAGACCTTGCACGCCAACGCCTAAACGCGCTTGGTTCATCATAGTAAACATGGCGCGCAGTCCTTGGTGCGGCTCGCCGACAAGCTCACCCAGCGCAGCTTCAAATACCATCACACAAGTTGAGTTACCGTGAATGCCCATCTTATGTTCAAGGCCACTGGCATATAAAGTGTTCGGTGCGCCTAAACTACCATCGTTATTCACTAATACTTTAGGCACGGCGAACAAAGATATGCCCTTCACACCTTCAGGTGCATCGGGCAAACGAGCTAATACGAGGTGCACTATGTTGTCGGTGAGTTGATGATCACCTGAGGAGATAAAAATTTTTTCGCCGGTAATAGCAAAAACGCCTTCAGATACTGGCACGGCTTTGGTGCGTAATAAGGCTAAATCAGTACCCGCGTGGGACTCGGTCAAGTTCATGGTCCCAGTCCATTCACCGCTAACCAGTTTACTCAAATATTTTTGCTTGAGAGCATCACTGCCGTGGGCATAGATGGCGGCATAGGCGCCATGGGTCAAACCGGGATACATGGCAAAAGCCATGTTAGTTGCCGTTTGTATCTCAGTGGCAAAAATCCCCACCACTTCGGGTAAACCTTGGCCGCCATATTCAGGGGAGCAAGTCAGCGTCGGCCAGCCATTATCAACAAACTGCCGATAGGCATTATCAAATCCTTCCGGTGTAATCACCTTACCATCGACCAACTTACAGCCTTGCAGATCGCCGACACTATTGAGCGGTAACATAACTTCAGTACTAAAGTCGGCCATACCTTGCAGGATCGCATCGACAAGATCTGGATCGATTTCATCGAATCCCTTGAGTGCATCTTGCTGATAAATATGTAACATTTCATCGAGGATAAATTGATAGTCGCGCAGCGGCGCTTGATAGACTGGCATAATCGCTTCCCTTTTCTTGTTAGACTGCAACTCAACTAAGTGATCTGACCACTTTGGTGCTCTGACCACTTTAGCTAAATCTGCCGAAAAAGAAAGCACCTCAGTATCCGCCACAGACTTTTGTTTACACAAACGAACAGCGAAACCGTAAATTGATCGCAACAAAGCCTTATGTTATCGCGGAAAACTTTGTAAGCTAACTGCCTGTTTTTCTGATATGCCAGCAGAGTTAAGGATATTGCTACTATGGGTTCTGTCACTACTAAAAAGCACGCCAACGGGCTCGATTATGTCGAAGTGAATACGGCGTTATGTCAGGCAAGAATTTTTTTGCAGGGCGCGCAAATAGACTATTTTCAACCCGTAGGCAAACCACCTTTGCTGTGGGTTTCATCGGCTGACGATTATCAACCCGGTAATGGGATCCGTGGCGGTGTACCCGTATGCTGGCCTTGGTTTGGTATGAGTAGTGAAGCGAACTTTCCCCAACACGGTTTCGCCCGTACACGTATTTGGGCGCTGGGATCGGTAGAAATGCGCAACCAGCTAGTAGATTTACGTTTTAGCTTAAAGATCAGTGAGCAAGATAAAATCTATTGGCCGCATAACACTGAGGTCAGCGTACTGTTTACCTTAGGCGACACCCTAAGCATTAGTCTTGTGAATACCAACTTAGGTACTGACCCCGTTACACTTACCCAAGCGTTGCACAGCTATTTTCCGATTGAGGATATCCACCAACTCAAAGCCAGCGGTTTTAGTGGGTCAAAATACATCGAATTTGCACAAGGGCCTTATCCGCAAACCACGGATGAAGTGCTGTTTGATCGCGAGACAGATCGTGTCTATACCGATCTCGGCCCAGTGCAGTTATTGCATACGCCGCAGGGGACAATCGAAGTCAGCCGTGAAAACAGCCAATCAGCGGTATTATGGAATCCATGGATTGAAAAGTCACAACGCCTGGGCCGATTTAATCCAGAAGATTATCTGACCATGGTCTGCCTAGAAGCGGCCAATGTATTAGAAGATAAAGTCGTGCTCGCACCAGGTGAAACCCACAGTTTAGTGACCCATATTTGCTGGAAAGACTAACGATTAAATATCCTAGCTCTTAATGTCCTAGTCAAAAACGATACAAACAAAAATGCCCAGTCCTATTTGCCAACGCAATCGAAACTGGGCATTTTTATCATTGCAAAACCTATCACTGCGAAACCAGAGTGTTTATCACTCCGAAACCAAAGTTTTATCACTACAAAACCTAAGTTGTTATAACGATGAAACTTAAGGTAAAACTTATTTCGCCGATTTCTCTAAGCGCGCCAGCAAGCTAGACGTATCCCAACGGTTACCGCCCATGCCCTGAACTTCTGAATAGAATTGATCCACCAAAGCGGTCAATGGCAAATGTGAACCATTACGGCGGGCTTCTTCTAAGGCTATGCCTAAGTCTTTACGCATCCAATCGACGGCAAAACCAAACTCATAGCTTTGGCCCCACATCGTCTTGTAGCGATTTTCCATCTGCCAGCTTTGCGCCGCGCCTTTGCTGATCACTTCAATGACTTTCTCGCCATCGAGTCCCGCTTTACGGGCAAATTGCAGCGCTTCTGCCAAACCTTGCACCACACCCGCGATACAAATTTGGTTCACCATCTTAGTTAACTGACCTGCACCAACCTCACCTAAACGCTCGGCGCAGCGGGCAAAGGCTTCAATCACGGGTTTAACACGCTCAAATACCGCTTCATCGCCGCCGACCATCACAGTCAAGGCGCCATTTTCGGCGCCCGCTTGTCCGCCCGACACGGGCGCATCGAGGAAATCAATGCCCTTTTCCGCTAACACTTGATGAAGCTCACGAGCGACATCGGCCGAAGCCGTAGTATGGTCAACCAGCACAGTGCCCTTTTCCATCCCATGAATAACGCCATCACTGCCGAATACCACTTCCCGCAGGTCGTTGTCATTGCCCACGCAAGTAAACACTATATCTTGACCCTCGGCCGCTTCCTTTGGTGTTGGACAGCAGCGACCACCATAGGTGTCGACCCAAGTTTGCGCCTTGGCAAAAGTACGATTATAAACAGTGACCTCATGGCCTTTGTTCAGTAAATGCCTCGCCATGGGATATCCCATTACGCCTAAACCAATAAATGCGACTTTTGCCATGAGCTGATCCTTAAATAGATAAACAAAATGAATCGATTCAAAATAGTGGCCGCAGTTTAACATCCATCAACGGTAACGTCAGAGTGAAATCGGAGCGAGTGATAAACGCACTTTTCGCTAGAAACAACAAAGGCGCCTTAAGCGCCTTTGCTGATTTAATTTATGGGGCTATTTCACCACATGGGCTTCCATTTCGGCGCCAATCTTTTTACGCATTTCCATCAAGCGCAGTGCTGAATCCCGCAAATGAATATCATGTTCCGTCTGTGGTATCCACTCAGGCACAGGCGTAGGTAAGCCATCTTCATCAACTGCGACCATGATCACAATACAATGGGTAGTGAGATGACGCTCAGAAACTTTAGGATCGCCCGCTCGCACATCGATACCGATATGCATAGAAGTTTTACCCGTATAAATCACTTTTGCGCTGACTTCAACAATATTGCCCACCAAAATGGGTTGCACAAAACGAATACCGCCCGCATAAGCAGTAATACAATATTTACCGCTCCAGCCCGCTGCACAGGCATAGGCCGCGAGATCGATCCACTTCATCACAGCGCCGCCGTGAACTTTACCACCAAAATTCACATCCGCAGGCTCTGACAAAAATCTCAGGGTACTTTGTCTATCTATACCAGCCATATAACCTCAACTTATTCAGCCACTGTGGCTCAATGTTTCGTGCAATAGGCTGAGTTTACGATAGAAAGCCCCATTAGCGTAAAAATAATTACGATTGACCTCGTCAAAAAATTCGATTTAACCAAAGTAGCTAATAAGCACGCAGCAAAGCAATAAACTCGGCAACGCTAAACGATAAATCCATAGCTGAAATTCACTACTGACGAAACGCGTACCCTTAGCAAAAGTGTAAACGCCTAAGCCAAACATAAAGAAACCCAGCACTTCGAGGCCCGAAGACATATTGCTATCGCCACCGACGTTAATCGCCGTCACCAATAAGGCAAACCAAACCACCACGTAAGCAGCGATTGCTAAGGTAAAAGTCTTGATCCCAATGTCCATGTTTGGATGCCACACTTTAAACTCACCACGGATCAATTCGGTTAGATTGGCAGTTAATGCGCCAATGAGGGGAACAAGCGGGATCACCGCGGGATTTAACATGACACACTCCATTAAGATTGAATATGTCTGTCATTATCTGTGGTCATTAGAATTAAACAAGCTTGATGAACAAATGTTAACACTATGGATATCATGCAGTTAGAAAGTGACATCTATCACAATAAAGCCATAAGATAACGGAGTTCAACTCACATGAGCAATGAATTTGCCCCATAAAAAATGCGCCCTCAGGCGCATTTTTTCACTGTTTTTTACACCATAAATGCGTGTTTTACACTTTCTTGAACAGTAATGAACCGTTAGTCCCACCGAAACCGAAGGAGTTACACAGAGCGTAATCCATCTTCACGTCACGGGCTGTATGGGCAACAAAATCTAAGTCACAACCTTCATCTGGATTATCCAAGTTAATGGTTGGCGGTACGGCTTGGTCGCGCAGTGCTAGCAAAGTGAAAATCGCTTCAACCGCACCCGCAGCACCTAACAGGTGACCCGTCATCGATTTAGTCGAGCTAACCAGTACTTTATAAGCGTGGTCGCCAAATACTGACTTAACCGCTGCCGCTTCCGCTTTATCACCAGCTGGCGTCGAAGTACCGTGGGCATTGATATAACCAATTTGCTCCAGTGATAACTTAGCGTCATTAATAGCATTGACCATAGCCGCCGCAGCGCCTGCTCCGTCACTTGGAGGCGATGTCATATGGAACGCATCACCGCTCATACCAAAACCGACTAATTCGCCGTAAATGGTCGCACCGCGCGCTTTTGCATGTTCGTACTCTTCCATCACCATCACACCAGCACCATCACCGATCACAAAACCATCACGGTCTTTATCCCATGGACGGCTCGCCGCAGTCGGATCGTCATTGCGTGTCGATAACGCTTTCGCTGCACCAAAACCTGCCACGCCTAAAGGAGAAGTGACATCCTCTGCACCGCCGGCAACCATCACGTCTGCATCACCATAGGCAATGGTACGCGCCGCGAAACCGATATTATGCACGCCCGTAGTACAAGCGGTCGTCACGGCAAAATTTGGCCCTTTCATGCCAAACATGATCGACAAGTGGCCCGAAATCATATTGATGATGGTACTAGGTACGAAAAAAGGAGAAACCTTACGCGGGCCACCATTCATCAATGCGCTGTGACCTTGTTCAATCAACCACATACCGCCCATACCCGCACCAATAGCAGTACCGACACGACCAGGGTTTTCTTTACTCATGTCCAGACCTGAGTCTTGGATAGCTTGGATGCCAGCCGCCATACCGTATTGAATAAAGAGGTCCATCTTACGGGCGTCTTTTTTCGTTACGTATTGCTCAACATCGAAATCTTTTACTGAACCACTGAAACGAGTGGTAAATTCACTGGCATCAAATTTGGTTATCGGTGCAATACCACTCTTACCCGAAAGCAAAGCCTTCCAAGTAGTATCGACAGTATTGCCCACTGGAGTTACTAACCCCAAACCGGTTACCACTACACGACGTTTAGACACGGCAGTCACCTTTAAATGCTAATTTGTTAATTTGTTAATTCAGATAGAGGACACAGGGTTTTCTATCATTAGACAATTTCTTAAATAACGTTTATTTAGAAAAATTCGCCAATCTGCGGCGAGCATCTCGTGGATAACAATTAAAACACGATCCAGAGACGATTGAATGGCACGGAGGCAGAATTTGACGGGGGTAAAACAAAAACAGGCGGCAAAAATGCCGCCTGTCTTCAAGAATTCAGAATTACTGATTCTTAGAAACGTAGTCGATCGCTGCTTGAACAGTAGTGATCTTTTCAGCTTCTTCATCAGGGATCTCGGTATCAAACTCTTCTTCCAGAGCCATAACCAACTCAACAGTGTCCAGAGAATCTGCACCCAGATCGTCAACGAAAGATGCCGCTGGCTTAACGTCTTCTTCTTTAACGCCCAGTTGCTCTACAATGATTTTCTTTACACGTTCTTCGATGTTGCTCATTAGTTTTCTTTCCTATTCAAATTACGCACTTGCGTAAGATTGCGAGTAGTTTATTAGATTTGGCTGACAATGCAAGCTTAGTTTTCGTGGTCTAACCACGAAATTTCACTATCAATTGATACAGATCACTACTCAGTTGCGACAGAAATCCCTGCCATTCGCCCTTAAACCATGTACATGCCGCCATTCACATGCAAAGTTTCGCCTGTGATGTAAGCGGCTGAGTCCGAGGCCAAAAAGAGCACTGCATTGGCAATTTCTTGCGCTTGCCCTAATCGTTCCATCGGAACCTGTGACATGATAGCTTTTTGCTGCTCTTCGGTCAGCTCATCTGTCATATCGGTCTGGATAAATCCAGGAGCGATAGCATTAACTGTAATTTGACGAGATGCAACCTCTCTTGCAAGAGATTTTGTAAATCCAATCAAACCCGCCTTTGCTGCCGAGTAGTTAACTTGACCTGCATTGCCCATGGTGCCTACCACTGAACCGATATTGATGATTCGGCCAAAGCGCTTTTTCATCATGGTACGCATCACAGGTTTTGACAGTCTAAATAACGATGTCAGGTTGGTGTCGATAATATCCTGCCATTCATCATCTTTCATCCGCATCAGCAGATTATCACGGGTTATACCCGCGTTGTTGACTAGAATATCAACATCACCCGCTTTTTCTTTGATCGAGGCGAATAAATGTGTAACAGATTCACTATCTGTGACATTAAGCACTAAACCAAAACCTTTGTCACCCAGATATTCTTGGATTGCCGCAGCGCCCTTCTCACTGGTTGCGGTTCCAATAACCACTGCACCTGCTTCGACCAGTGTCTCAGCGATCGCACGGCCAATACCGCGGCTCGCACCTGTCACCAAAGCCACTTTGCCTGTTAAATTCAGGTTGAAACTCATATAAACTCCTTACTCAGTTAATGCTGCTAATGAAGCAACATCATTAACCGCTTGGGCTGATAGTGATTTATTAATTCGTTTTGCTAATCCTGTCAATACTTTACCAGGACCACATTCCACCAGTTGGGTAATGCCTTTTTGGGCCATTAGCTCAACAGTTTCGCTCCAGCGGACAGGACAATATAACTGACGCACTAACGCATCTTTAATGTCATCAGCAGAGGTGGGTGATGCCACATCAACGTTATTAATCACTGTAATTGTTGGGGTATTAAACTGTACATCGTTTAATGCCACGGCCAGTTTATCCGCCGCAGGTTTCATTAATGCACAGTGTGATGGCACGCTGACAGGTAGAGCCACCGCCATTTTAGCGCCCGCTGCTTTACAAGCTACTGCAGCGCGCTCAACTGCGTCTTTTTGACCTGCAATGACCACTTGACCAGGACTGTTAAAGTTAACTGGACTCACCACGTCACCTTGAGCCACTTCGGCGCAGGCATTAGCGATACTCTCGTTGTCCAAACCGATAATCGCATACATAGCACCCGTGCCAGCTGGAACCGCTTGCTGCATCAGTTGACCACGTAATTCCACCAACTTAATCGCGTCTTTAAAATCCATCACACCAGCGCAAACTAAAGCAGAATACTCGCCTAAGCTGTGACCCGCGAGTATAGCAGGCATAGGTTTGCCTGAAGCCACGTAGGTACGCCAAATCGCCACGCTCGCCGCTAATAGGGCTGGTTGAGTTTTATCGGTTTCATTTAAGCTTTCAACAGGACCTTGCTGAACCAATGCCCACAGATCATAACCTAAGACGTCACTCGCCTCAGCAAAGGTTTGTCCAACAACAGCATGAGATTCGGCAAGCTCGGCTAACATGCCTAGGGCTTGTGAACCTTGGCCCGGAAATACAAAAGCAACATTTTCCATATTCAAATTACCTATGGCTAACTTAATTTATTGAAAAATCATGTGGAACACACATGTAGAACTTAGAAACGAATGAGCGCACTGCCCCACGCAAATCCAGCACCAAAGGCCTCAAGCAACAGTAATTGTCCGCGCTGAATACGGCCATCACGTACGGCTTCATCCAATGCAATGGGCACTGACGCGGCAGAAGTATTACCGTGTTTAGCTAAAGTCAATACGACTTTCTCAAGACTCATATCGAGCTTTTTAGCGGTAGCATTGATAATTCGGAAGTTGGCTTGATGTGGCACTAACCAGTCAATTTCTGACTTATCGATATTGTTAATGCGCAGCGTCTCAGTCACCACATGGGACAATTGAGTCACAGCCACTTTAAAGACATCGTTGCCTTTCATGGTCATAAAACCGACCGCTTCAGAAGTTTCGCCTTTACGTGGTGGGAAAGCGCATTTCAATAAGTCACCTTGGCGACCGTCGGCATAAATGTGGGTCGAAATGATCCCTGGTGTTTCGGATGCGCCTATCACAACCGCGCCCGCACCATCACCAAATAAAATAATCGTTGAACGATCTTCTGGCTCACATAAGCGAGACAGTACATCGGCACCAATCACTAATACTTTTTTAGCCGCGCCCGTTTTTACAAATTGATCGGCAACAGATAAAGCATAAACAAAGCCTGAACACGCCGCTGCGATATCAAAAGCTGGAATGGTATGCACGCCAAGCATGGCTTGAATTTCACAAGCTGCAGCCGGAAAAGCATTGGAAGCACTGGTGGTGCCGCAGACGATCATGTCTAAATCTGATGCTTCTATGCCAGCCATTTCTAGCGCTTTTAATGCCGCTTGGTAGCCCATAGTTGAAACGGTTTCATCGAAAGCCGCAATGCGACGTTCTGATATACCTGTACGTTCAACAATCCATTGGTCAGTGGTTTCCACCATTTTTTCCAAATCTTGATTGCTACGCACCTGCACCGGTAGATAACTACCAGTTCCGAGAATTTTTGTATGCATAAGGAGGGATCAGTTATTTATATCTAAAAGAATCGACTCCAAACGATCTTTTATCATTTCAGGGAGTCGACGTTGAGCTTCCGTTACTGCCAAACTAATTGCTTGTAAATAGGCAGTTTCATCCGCGTTTCCATGGCTTTTTACAACTATTCCGCGCAATCCTATCAGACTTGCACCGTTATAGTGGTCGGGGTTCATCTGACTAAGGACCGCCTGGATACGAGGGGCGATAAGTTTAGCCAGAAAACGAACGAATAAACCTTGGGTTAGTCCCCGTTTTAACTGATGTACTAATAACTTGGCAATACCTTCTGAGGTCTTGAGCGTGATGTTACCCACAAACCCATCACAAACAATCACATCCACATTACCGGAATAGATTTCATCCCCTTCGATAAAACCTGTGTAATTGATTTGTTCTGTGTGTTGCAGCAACTGCGCGGCTTGCTGAACTTGGTCATTACCTTTAATTTCTTCAACGCCCACATTGAGCAAGGCGACTTTTGGCCGAGATTTCTTATCTACCGCTTCGCACAGGACTGAGCCCATCACGGCAAATTGAAATAAGGTTTCAGAATCACAGGAAATATTCGCGCCCAAATCCAACAAATAAACCGGTTTTTGAGTCACCGCAGGTAAACAACTGACTAAGGCGGGTCGATCAACACCAGGCAAGGTCTTCAGCAATACTTTCGCCATTGCCATCAGCGCCCCTGTGTTACCGGCACTCACACACGCTTGTGCGCGGTCGTCACGCACTAACTCAATAGCCAATCGCATGGAACTGTTTTTACGTGTACGCAAGGCATGCACAGGCCTATCGGACATACTAACGACTTCATCGGTATGAATGATTTCTATGCGCGAAAGTAAACTCGCTTCGGCTTGACGTAGATAGACATCAATTTCAGTCTTGTCACCGACTAAAATGATTTTAAGAAAAGAATGTAATTGTAGTGCCCGCAAGGCTGCAGGCACCGTGACGTGGGGGCCATGATCACCACCCATTGCATCTAACGCAAGCGTCAGATTCGTCATTAGGAAACCAACAAATTACTTGTTGATTACCTTTTTACCGCGATAGAAGCCATCTGCAGTCACATTGTGACGCATATGGATTTCACCGCTGGTAGCGTCTACAGACAGCTGAGCAGTGCTCAGTGCGTCATGTGAACGGCGCATTCCGCGCTTTGAACGTGATTTTTTGTTCTGTTGTACAGCCATTGGCCTGTCTCCTCGATTACTTGCTCTTCAGTTTTTCTAACACTGCAAACGGATTTGGACGCTCCTCTTGAGCGGGTTCTATCTCGCCTACAACCATGTCTTTAGATCCCGCACTGCAATCAATTTCTTGATGCATTGGGATTATCGGCATAGCGACTATCAATTCATCTTCGATTAATTGATGTAGACGCACTTCGCCAATTTCATTGCACTCAATTGGGTCATACGCATCCGGGAGCTCATCGATTTCTGCTTTAGTCCGACATGGACCAAAACAAAACTCGACCGTAACCTCAGTGGTAAATAGTGTCATGCAACGTTGACATATCAGAGTGAGCTCCGTCACAGCCTTCCCTTTCAGGTAGACTATCCCCTGTAAATCTACGCCACATTCAAGCGACACTGCCACATCGGAACAGTCGCCGGCACATAACTCAGTTAATCTTTTCAGTTGCACACCAGGAACAACGCCCTGATAAACTAGGCGACTCGAGGCGGCGCGAAATGGATCAATTGAAACCGGTATCTTTACTGTTTGCATAAGGCGCGCATATTATAGTTTGAAAACGCTAGAGTCAAAGAAAAAATGCTAACTTAAGTCCCAGTTTGCGACTTAAGCCTTTCCCCTGCCCCAACATTGAAATTGACGGAAGCGAAATAGTACCCAAGCATGGGACCGCATACAAGCGCAAGCCGCCTAAAATAGTCGCATTCATTGAAAAGAAACCGTAAAAGACGAAACTCTTGCACTCTCTCGCATTGATTGGTCACAATATGAGTCATTCTTTTGCGGATATCTCATTATGCCAACCCCATTAATCTTAGCTTCGACGTCTGTATATCGACAATCTTTACTGCAAAAACTCGGGTTACCCTTCGAATGCTGCAATCCTAATATTGACGAAACGGCGTATCTCGAAGAATCGGCCCATGCTTTAGTGCTGCGATTAGCCAAAGCAAAAGCCGTCGCGGGAGCAGAACAATTCCCCGATGGTCTGATTATTGGTTCCGATCAAGTTGCCGTCATTGATGACAAGATTATCGGTAAACCCCATCATTTTAATAATGCCGTCGCGCAGCTCACTCAAGCCTCAGGCAAGGCCATCACCTTTTATACTGGTCTTGCACTCTATAATGCCAAAACTGGCGCTATGGCCGCTGAGGTTGACCCCTTTACGGTTCATTTTAGGCACCTTAGCCATGCGCAGATTGTGGCTTACATTGAAAAAGAAGAGCCTTATTATTGCGCGGGGAGTTTTAAGAGCGAAGGTTTAGGTATCGCGTTATTTACAGCGCTCGAAGGGCGCGATCCCAATACCTTAGTTGGCTTACCACTGATATTACTGACGGAAATGCTGTTAGCCCAAGGTGTAGACGTTCTCGCTTAACCGTTTGCCAAGGCTTTGCTCTGTTTATTGAATCGATGACGCGCATCAAAAATACCGGGCTACAGAGTCGTTTCATCGACGAAAAGATGAGACGTAAATAAAAGTGATAAGGAAGTCTCATGCGCAGCGGCATGTATTGCCGCTCCAGCATTAAATAGCAGTGTTAGAGGTATTGCAGTAATTGCTTTGGTGAATCTATCAAGGCGATAGGTTTTGCCCGCAGCAACTTTTCAGCACTGTGAGCGCCATAGGTCACACCAACGCTATCAATCCCTGCATTGGCCGCCATGGTTAAATCCAGCAGAGAATCACCCACCATTAAGGCTCGGTTCGGGGCAATATTCAATTCTTTCAGCAAGCTTGAGATCATTTCAGGATGGGGTTTGCTGTGCACTTCATCAGCGCAGCGTGACGCAACAAAGTATCGACCTAAGCCTGTTTGCTCAAAGACGCGATCAAGTCCCGCACGGGCTTTACCAGTTGCGACGGCTAACTTATAGCCTTGGCTATGCAAGTCATCAATTAACGCTGGAGTTTGCACAAACAAGGGCGTTGGCGTGGTGTCTAAATGCAAATATTGTACTTTAAACTCGGCGCGCATCTGCTGATATTGATCATTTTCGCCTTGGCTGAATGCATTTTTAGAATGTAGAGGCTGAGAATATACAGAAGAAGCGCTGCAATTAAGCCCCTCAGGGAACAGGACTCGCAGCGCTTCTGTCATAGAAAGACCAATAATATCGCGAATGTCACTTTCAGTTGGGATAGGTAACTGCAATGCCTTAGCCATATTTTCAATACAAGTGATAATTTTACCGATGGAATCCATCAGAGTGCCATCCCAATCGAAAATCACTAAATCGTATTGCTTTATCTTCATCCTTGAAACCTATCCCCGTCGATTACGCACGCTTTAACTTATCGAGTAATTGCGATAAATTTTCATCTAAAGGCGCTGAAACCCGCATCACTTCATCATTTTCTGGATGAATGAACATCAATTCTGCGGCATGTAAAAAGAGTCGAGTTAAGCCTAAAGACCGCATGCTATCATCAAACCCTTGCTCACTGTACTTATCATCACAGGCGATAGGATGACCGGCAAATTGGCAATGCACCCGAATTTGATGAGTACGTCCAGTGACAGGGCTTGCCTTCACTAAAGTACAGCCTTGATAGCGCTGCATAATTTTAAAGCGCGTTTCTGAAGGTTTACCCTCAGCATTAACACGCACAATGCGCTCACCGGATTTGAGGGTAATTTTCAATAAAGGCTGTTTAACGGCTTTATCTTGAGCAGACCATTCACCTTTAACTAAGGCCAAATAGTCTTTCTGCATCTTTTTATACCGAAGCTGATCATGCAGATGTTTAAGCGCGCTACGCTTTTTCGCCACCAACAACACGCCCGAAGTATCTTTATCGAGACGATGTACTAGCTCTAAAAACTTTTGTTGAGGACGCAGTGAACGCAATGCTTCAATCACACCGTAATCGACTCCACTACCACCATGCACTGCAATGCCAGCAGGTTTATTCAGCACGATCAAATGATTGTCTTCATGCAAAATACGATCTTCGAGTTGCGAGACTTTACTTAAGTTCGCCGATGGTGCGGTACGGTTATCTGGCTCTGCCACGCGGACTGGCGGAATACGTACTATATCGCCAATCTGCAACTTGTACTCGGGTTTGATGCGTTTTTTATTAACTCGAACCTCGCCCTTGCGGACAATGCGATAGATCATGCTTTTCGGCACGCCCTTCAGCTTGGTCATTAAGTAGTTATCGATACGCTGTTCGAAGTGATCTTCATCAATCGTGATCAACTGAACCTGTTGTGGGGTGGATTCTATATTCATGATGCGCCATCTAATTATAACGGCCGCCATTGTACAACAACTGAGAAGAATTGTGCCTTTCCATTGCTGAATTTTTTGATTATTGCTATATTTCACCAGCGATTAGGGATAAGCCGTGAATAAAGTGTTCACAACGCCCCGATCCCAAGCGGAAAATTTAACGGATAAAAAAACATTTTCTTGATAGCAAGTCATTGATTTGCGAATCGTATAATAAGTAAAAATACCATAAATGCGTTTTTTACGATTAAATCGAGAAAGTCGCCTTACTTTAATAAGGTTTACCCTAGGTTTTCCTCCCCGATTTCGAAGGATATTTTAACTTGTCGTCAGACAAACCGATTCGACTTGGGCATTACCGGAAAGAAACTAAAGAATTTATGGGGTTGGTTGATGTTTTACAACGAATTCCTTGTTTTTGTAATCATTAAAAAATAAGCCATAAATAGGATGCGACACGCAGCGACTGCGTCTAACAGCAATGCGCACCTCTTGCCTAGCCACCAGCCGTGAGGCTCAGTTGACCTACTGCTAGGCCCGTAATGCAGCGAAGCGCGATGTTTGATGACCTCTATTTAAAGAAGAATGACGTCATCATGAAACGTATGTTAATCAATGCAACTCAATCAGAAGAGTTGCGTGTTGCCCTTGTTGATGGGCAACAACTGTATGATCTAGATATTGAAAGTCCAGGTCATGAGCAAAAAAAATCAAACATTTACAAAGGTAAAATTACCCGCGTAGAACCGTCTTTAGAAGCCGCTTTCGTCGACTACGGTGCCGATCGTCACGGCTTTTTGCCACTGAAAGAAATCGCCAGAGAATATTTCCCGAAAGGATATTCGTTCCAAGGTCGCCCCAATATCAAAGAAGTGGTCAGTGAAGGACAGGAAGTTATTGTCCAAATTGACAAAGAAGAACGCGGCAATAAAGGCGCAGCCTTAACGACCTTCATCAGCCTTGCAGGCTCTTACTTAGTATTAATGCCAAATAACCCACGTGCTGGCGGGATTTCTCGTCGTATCGAAGGTGATGAACGCACTGAGCTAAAAGAAGCGATGGCTGACTTAGAAGTGCCTGCGGGCATGGGTCTTATCGTGCGTACTGCGGGTGTAGGCAAAGAATCTGCCGAGTTAAAGTGGGACTTAAAAGTTCTACAACACCACTGGGCGGCGATCACCGAAGCTTCACAAGTTAAAGGCGCACCTTTCTTAATTCACCAAGAAAGCAATGTGATAGTTCGCGCTATTCGTGACTATTTACGCCGTGACGTGGGCGAAATCCTCATCGATCATCCACGTATTTTTGAAGAAGCGAAGCAACATATCGCCTTAGTTCGCCCTGATTTCGTTGAGCGCGTAAAACTGTACGAAGCTGAAGTGCCATTGTTCACTCACTTCCAAATCGAATCACAAATTGAATCCGCCTTCCAACGCGAAGTGCGTCTGCCATCTGGCGGTTCAATTGTTATCGACCCAACTGAAGCCTTAACCTCAATCGATATCAACTCTGCCCGTGCCACTAAAGGCGGCGATATTGAAGAAACAGCACTTAACACTAACCTTGAAGCCGCCGATGAAATTGCCCGCCAATTGCGCCTCCGCGACTTAGGTGGCTTAGTGGTTATCGACTTTATCGATATGACGCCTGTACGCCATCAGCGTGAAGTTGAAAACCGCTTACGTGATGCTGTGCACCATGATCGTGCTCGCGTGCAGTTAGGTCGCATTTCTCGTTTCGGTTTGATGGAAATGTCGCGTCAACGTCTGCGCCCCTCTTTAGAAGAATCTGCAGCGCATATCTGCCCTCGCTGTCATGGCCAAGGCACGATTCGCAGTACCGAGTCTTTAGCACTGTCAATTTTACGTTTGATGGAAGAAGAAGCCATCAAAGAAAACACCTCACAAATCGAAGCGATTGTGCCTGTGGATGTTGCAGCTTTCTTGTTAAACGAGAAACGCAAAGCCATTCGCATCACAGAACAGCGTCACGATGTCGAAGTGTATGTGATACCTGACGCACACATGATGACGCCTGATTACCGCGTGATCCGTCACCGTAGTGATGATGAAATCAGTGAATCAAGCTATAAGCGTATAGAGCATCCTGAAGCCAAATTGTATGAGCCACGCAAACTGGAACGTACTGCGGCGCCTATTCCGGCATTAAAAGGTTTTGCAGCGCCACAAAAAGTAGAACAAGCCCCATCACCAACGGTGAAAGTTGAAGCGCCACAACCAGGCTTCTTCAGCAAGCTTGTGAGTGCAATCAGTGCCATGTTTGCGCCAAGTGAAAAAGCTGAACCCGTAAAAGTTGTTGAAACTAAAGCAACTGATACCAGTGCGGCTAACGCAAATCGCCGTAACCGTCGTAATGACACTCGCCGCCCACGCAATGCCCAAGATGCCGACAAAGCAAAAGAAGGCACTCGTGAGCCGCGTAGCCGCAATCCAAAAAAGCCGACTGATGCAGTCGTCAGCACACAAGAACGTCCAGTACGCGAAAAAGAAGAAGCGGCTAAACGTCCAGCTAAAGCTGAACCGAAGCCACGCGTACAAGCGCCAAAAGATGTTGTTGCCGACATTGAAGCAGATGATGCACCTAAGCAAGAAGTCGCCCGTGAGCGTCGTCAGCGCCGTAACATGCGTCGTAAGGTGCGTATCGATAATGGCCATAATACGCCAGATAATGCGATCCCAATTGCACCTGAAGATGCCGCAGAAGTGTTAGCGGAAATTGCAGCCCTTAACGCCGCAGCGGCAAGTACTATCAGTGTTAATGCCAAAGCTGAAGTCATTGCACAAACGCCAGTAGAAACTAAAGCGCCAAGAACACGTCGCCAGCCTCGTAAGGAAGCTGCTCCCGCTCAAGAAGTGCAAGAAAATATTGTGCTAGAAGAGACAACTGTAATTTCTACTGTAGTAGAAACACCTGCTGTTGATGCTGTTAACATAGCTGAAAACACCTTGGTTGACACAACAGCTCATACTGTAGCAGCGGATGCTGTATCGCAAGATAGCGAAGTTGATGCAGACAACGAAAATGCGAATGCTGATGATCAATCAAAACGCGAGCAAAGAGATGGTCAACGTCGTAGCCGTCGTAGCCCTCGCCACCTTCGTGCAGCGGGTCAACGTCGTCGTCGCGACGAAGATGACCAAGGTACATCAACGCCAGCGCAATTCGTTCCTAATGACGAATTAGGTGCTGACCAAGAGTACCCAAGCGAAATCATCAGTGTTCGAGTGGAAACTCCTGTTGTTGCAACTCAAACAACAGCGGTAACTGAAGCGGCCGTAAAAACTGCTGACGTCGAAATAGCTGAAACCAGTTCAACTCCAGCTGTTGAAGCTCCTGCTGTTGTTAAAGTAGAAGCAAAAGTTGAGCCTCAGCCTCAAGCAAATGACGTTGCAGCAGTTGAAACTCAGCAAGTTGAAACTAAACCTGTTGTGACTAAAACCACTGAAACGAAAGCGGAAGAGCCAAAGGCTGCTGACGTAAAAGGTGACCTTGCGTCAATCGTTGAAACTCAGGTGACCAGCGTTACTGCTGAAGCCGTAGTCGTTGTAGTCCCATCAGTTGAAAGCTCAGTGACTAAATCAGTAGCAGTACCCAAAGCTGAAGCAGCTAAAACCGAAACACTTGTCGAGCCAAGTGTTGCACCGAGCGCTGAAGTAAAAGAAGCCGTGAAAGCAACAGCCTCTGCGCCAATGGCCAGACCGGCAGCTATCGTTAAGCCTCAAGCCACAGTACAAACAGCTCCAACAACACCGCAAATCACGGATGCAGTTGTTGTCAGCAAGCCGAAAGCCGCTAGCCGCTTTGGCTCTATGGTGTCTTCGGATATGACCAAGCCTGTCGTTGAAGTGAGAGAACAAGTGGCAGTCCCTAAAGGACGAGAGTATGAGAATACTGCGAACGAAGAGTCTACAGCCAAAATCAAACTCGCTAATGGTGCAGAGTCGGATATGGCGCGTCCATAATCACTTAAGCTAAACCAGAAAAGCCATGCAATTGCATGGCTTTTTTATTTACACTGTAATACTCCACAATATTTAAATTTAGCTCTATCCATTTTTCGGCTTAATCGTAGTCCCTTGAATAACATAACCCATCAAAAGTTCCTCGGTATATAGTTCTCAACTTTAAGTATTCTTGTGTTGTCACTAACGTCACATTAGAAGCAATAAACATGCTAACAAAATATCAGGCCAATACCCGCCAGTAGAAAGGGCTCTTAATCCATTTAGTGCTAACTGTAGACCCCTCCTTTATAAGTTAGGAAAACTAGTCGAGGGAAAGCATTATTCCGCTATAAAGTAGCCGATAATTAAGTTGGATTAGCAGCCTAAAGCTTCTGTCGGAAATACTTAAATGTACGAAATGCAAGGCATCTCAATAGCCATATTCGTTTTTTGGTCGGCTCCAAACTACATCATAAATAAGCTAGTGTTCTTTAATATCAAGCACTAAATGCTTTGCCAGCCTCAACTCTTTACTACAAGGCTTTCAGCCTTAGGTGCAGCTTAGTATATGTAGGATAACTAAGTGCAAGAAATGCAAGTGCACCAATCATATTCGGCAATATCTGAAGTCACTGATTTACAACAAATGAATGATTAGACACATTCGCGTTCGACATTGAATATAAGATTACGCAAAAAATAAACTCGATAAGAGTAAGCGTTAAGAGTTAAGAGTTAAGAGTTAACATATAATGGAATTGAATGTTACAGGGGTAAAAATAAGGAGAGTGTATCAAATGGTTTTATTGAAAATCTTGGAGATATCAGAATTGGATTCTAACAGAGAAAGATTAGAGGATTAACTTCAGATTTAAGCATTAAATTAATGCGACATGTTAAGTGGATCTCGTCGCTTATACTGGATTCAACAATCTAAACTAAATGAAATCTTATTTTCACACAAATAAAAAGAGCCACGGAATTAACCATAGCCCTTTAATCCATTGCTATCAGCTCTAGGCTAACAGCACTGAAAATTAACCAATGATAGTTACGTTTTCAGCTTGTGGACCTTTTTGACCTTGAGTCACAGTGAAAGACACTTTTTGGCCTTCATCAAGAGTTTTGAAACCGTCAGAGTTAATCGCACGGAAGTGTACGAATACATCTGGACCAGATTCTTGCTCAATGAATCCGAAACCTTTGTCAGAGTTGAACCACTTAACAACACCAGTAACTTGAGACATAATATAAATCCTGTAAATAAAAAATTAAAGCCTTAACGGCGGGTGGAGCTGGAAAATGCCGGTATTACTTATGTTTACAGGACGAACTGGTCGTATTGAACACATAAATATAAGCCCAACCTTCAAGCTGATAAGACTATAAACCATTCTAAAGATAAGTCAACACACTGCGACACTTTGGATTATTTATTTTGCCTAAATCTACTTTACGGTTTTGCAACCGGCTAGCAGAACACTAGGTTCATGCTGTTTAGCAAGTACAGTTAAGCATTTTAAATAACTTATTTCAATAGCTTAATCTTATCACTTACTTTGAAATCCGATGCACTTCAATTTGGAAATCCAATTCACAGTTCAGTCCTTGCAACGCAAATGCTTGCTTTTGGGCATGAGTAAACTTCCAAGCATAGGGCGTCATTTCTAAAAAATGAGCAATATGTTCACTGTTTGCCAGCTCTAACTGGGAGATTAAGCGCTCCTGATGAAGACACTCAAATCCAGCAATATGCGCTGTGGAAACGGGATGTAATCTTGGCTCAGCATAAATTTGTTGTTTCAACGCAAAATGGTGTAAAGGTCCCGGAGAAACCGTTATCAGTAAGCCTCCATCAGCCATAATCCGTTGTAACTCTTCTACTTTTGAAGGGGCATAAATACGAATGGCAAGATCGACACTTTGGGATGCGATTGGCATTTCATAGGCACTTGCGACACAAAATTGCAAATTAGGGTAACGTTTAGCTGCATATTTAATTGCAGACTTAGAAATATCTATACCTTGTAAATTGCAATCATGGTGCTGGCTCAACACATGGAATAAACGTTGACTGTAGTAACCTTCCCCACAGCCTATATCGAGGATTTGTTTTGCTTCGGCACCAAACTCAAGCGCGAGCTCATTCACTCTATCACTCAAACCTTGATAGTAACCCGCGTTTAAAAATTCACGCCGAGCAAACATCATCTGTTTATTATCACCAGGATCTTTTGAGTTTTTCTTCTGTACAGGCAATAAGTTGACATAGCCTTCTTTGGCCATATCAAACTTATGTTGCAGTGAACAACCCCAAGTTCGCTCCGTTAACGTCAGTGGGGCGGCACACAGGGGACATAAATAATGCATAATGGACTCTTATCATTTAGCTAAATTTGGGTAAAAAGTTTATGTTTCGTCTTCCATCAATCGATCTACCATCAGGGTCAATTCCGGTGAAGCGAGTAATTCATAACACTCTAATTTTCTTAATAGCTTATCAGTGTTATCAACATCATTAGCAGCGCGGCTGTAGTTTGGTCGCTCAAACATATGGGTATAGGTTCTAAATAACCATTGTTGTTTCTGCAGTAGCAAGGGATCGATCCTTAATACTTCATCAGCAAGGCTGGCGTGACATTGACCAAGCTCCCCGCGCATAAACGCCTGCAATTCTAATCTAACCTGCTCGATTTCAGTCATGTAAATTGCAAGAGATTCAGATGATGCGGCATAGTCGTAGTGCCTTGCTAACAGTGCTTTAGCAACCATTAACGCTTTGGGCTCATGCAAAACCCGCAAATCCGCTTCTAAGGGTACTAACTCAAACTTTGAATTGGCTTGTAAGGCAAAAGTTAAGTAACTATTTGCACCTATTAAGTCATTATCTGCACCTACTATTAAGTCATTATCTGCATCTAAATGACGAGTCGTATCTAAGGTAAAAGATACACCTCGCCTCAATTCAGCCGCACAAAATTTCGCAGCAGTTCCCATCCGTGTATAAAGCCTAAAACCTTGCCCAAGGCTGCGGGTTATTGGTGTATTGAAAGCCTGAGGACTTTGCGGTAACGATTCGACCTTAAGACCCATAAACGGCTGGAAGCGGATGACTATATTTTGCTGAATTCCGGCTTCAGCGATGACGATAATCTCTAGTAAAGGGGCACTGATCGCCTGTGACACAATAAAATCACTCACATCGTCGGGTAGCCGTAATGTGAGTATTGATGTATTTTCAACATCAAGCACCATAGGTTCATTTAGAAATTGATGGTACATAAGACATTATTCTCCTATTTAACCGCAATTGTACCGTCCAATACCAATTAAAATCACCCCGTAAACCATTACCATCGCAAGATATGACTTAATCTTCATGATGCCGTAAATCGGCATTCGAGAAATAGTAGTGACATTGCGTGGTAGCATATTTATGCCTCCAGTGATCTATAACGTTAAGCACAGGAAGATGTAAGTGACGTATACAATGAACTTCACGTAACCATTCACCCAATGTAAAACTCACGATGCACCCTGCCCAGAAAGTGGCGAGCCTAGTCAGCATTGTTAGACATCGCTCGGCTTAGCGCCAGAAAACCATTCGGTATGCTGGTCACCTTGACGGCCAAAATAGGTTACACGTTTACCTCGCAAAAACACGAAATAACCTTGAACTCCTGCATTCATAGCGCGCTGGCAGAAAAGCCGAAAATTTTGCCCATGCTGCTGACTATCCAAGATGGCAGCTCTGAGTTCAATCACATTAAAATTTTCAGCAATTAATGGAAGTCCCTCAAATGATAAAGGTGATTGCACTGTAGAACCTACTGCGCTATAGAAAGTAAATGACTTCAAGGCATAGTCTACATAGTAATACTCGACACCTTCAGCAATAAGATTGCCGACAATTTGAGGAAATGGTATTAATCCAGACAAGGTTGCTTGTGCAGATTCTAAAATTTTATCCGAGTTCATTGATGTCCTCTCTGGGTCTTGAGTGGTCAATTTATATGTTTAACATCAGCAGTAGAGCCAAAGTGATAGCACAGTAAAAACGTGGAGCATGCGCCAGCGCTGGTTAAACGCTCAAAGCACGTACTCATAAATGATTAACGCAATAAACACGACCTTCAAACTACCCCAAAATCGTTGCCAGACTACAAACACGTTTATGCATATATAACGTAAAGCCATATTAAAAATACTATGGCCAAACATTAAAATATTCTGCGAGCCACTCGCACCCAGTGCCAACACCGTTGGGCTGTCTAAATTGATTTACAACTCACATAAACCCAAACTAAAAAAATGTATCATTTACGCTTATCATCTGTTTCTTTATCCCGCAAGCCATCTAGGCTACTGCTAAAATAAGCACACCGAATCAATTTCAACCTCTAGCAATGAGTTTATTGATGGATAATTTACAGCGACTGGGCATTATTTTTTGTATTCTTTCCCTGTGGGTCTTGGCAAACATACCCGTCACTTATGCTAATGATCAATTCATTATCAATCAGTCAGAATCCAAGCTTGATCACAGATATCAGTATACTTATGACCTTTTACAATTAGTTATTGATGCAACCAAAGCCGATTTTGGTGAAGCATCACTGCAAGTCTCAGATCTAATAATGAGTCGAAATCGTATCTTCAGAGCATTACAAGAGGGTGAAACCATCAATGTTATTGCAGAAGCCTCTAACCTACAGTGGAATAAACAGCTTATTCCAATAAAAATTCCTATTAGAAAAGGCATTCAGGGATTTAGAATTTTTATTATTAAAAAGGAAAATGTACCTAGGTTAGCCCAAATCACCTCGCTAGCGCAGTTAACTGCTCTTGATACTGGTTCAGGTAGCCAATGGTCAACTAAAGTTGCCATGCAACAAGCAGGATTTAAGATTATAGAAAGCAATCAATATGACAGTTTATTTAATATGTTATCAAAAGGGCGGTTTATAACATTTGGCCGCGGAGTGAATGAAGTCTTTCAAGAGGTTGAGCAGTTTAATCAACAATATCCAGATCTCGTTGTTGATGAAAGCATCATGCTACATATTCCGCTAGCGACATATTATTATGTTTCACCTAACAAACCTCGCTTAGCTCAGCGAATACAAATTGGCCTCCAGAGAATTATCGATAATGGTCAATTTGACCAGTTATTTTATCAACGCCATTGCGATTTTTTGATAAAAAGTAAATTGAATCAACGATTAGTTTTTAAAATTGACAATCCTTTTATATCTGAATCAGAAATGACTTCCATTGTCGGTAAAGATTTCTTACTCAATCCAATGGATGACTTTTCCATATTATGTAAGAAATATCATTAAATAGGCTTCATCAGATAAACGCTTTGGGTCCGTCATGACTTAAAAACATCTCTCGGAAAATGGGATAAAAAACAGCAAGTCGCGGCTTGAATTGAAGGAGGTTAGATTTTTGACCTTGGGTATCAAGAAATCAAATGAAAACCTTCAAGGCCATTAGCCTTGAAGGAAACTTTTTAGAATTGCACTCTGACACCAATAGCCGCTGAGCGACCTGGCATAGGGGATAAATGCCTTAGGAAACTGTTATGTGGGCGCGCATCTACATCGGTAAGATTATCTAAGCTTAGGTAGAATTGAGTCGGCACTTTCGAAATGACTTGATCTAAAGTGATATTGGCTCCGAGCAAAGCATAAGATTCAGAGGGCCTCTCAAATCTGCTAACGTCACCTTGTGAATGATAGCGAACATAATCGATGGACACAGTAAGCGCATCATACTGCCAATTTAGTGCAGTGCCTGTTTTGGATTGTGGTGTTCGAGGCATTGAAGTGCCTTCTAACCTGCGGCGAAAGTATTCGTCCCGCTCACCTGCGAGAGGTGGGCGAGTACTAAAGATGTCGTAACTACCATCGTATTGATATCTAGGAGTATTTCTCACTCTGTCAGTAAATGCGCTGAGTTCAAAAACTCCCCACCTTTGCCACGGTAAGGTATAGATAGCTTGTACCTCTAACCCTTGATTGTTTGTATCTGCTTGGCGCCATTCACGAACATAAGTACCATTACGCTCAAGGCCTGTACTACCAAGATAAATAAAATCATTGAATTGATTTTGATACCAACTTGCCATTAGCTGTAAATCGGCGATTTTAGCGGTGGTATTTATTTCAAAGGAGTGATTAATTTCCTTTTTAAGATTTGAGCTGCCCTGTTCTTCAATTAACAGAGCATAGTGTGGGTTACTGGCGTAAAGCTCACTCATTTCAGGAGCACGCTCGGCATGAACGTAATTGACTCGTGTTGACCAATTTTGCAATATGTCCCATTGCAGTGATCCTGAGTAGCTTTGGAGATAAAAATTTCTATCTTTAACATTCGCTCCTGAGCCTCGACCTACCTTGTAACCCTCTGCGTTTACTTGGTGCTTAATCGCATCATAACGACCTCCAAACTCAAAAGTAACCGGACCAAAGTGCAGGGTTTGTAGCGTATAGGCTGCATAGTTTTGACTATCGACATCAGGCATGTAATTGTCATAGCCCTCCCCTTTATAGGCTTTAGTGTCGTACTGTAATCCTAAGACACCATCGAAGTTTGATGTCCAACTATGATAGAGCTTAGGGCTAATGACCCAAGAGGTAAGTTCGAATTGGTTAACAGATACCTCAGCCATATGCTCATCATCGACTTGATTCGAATAGGCGCCATCGAGGCTAAATGAGTTTATCCAATTGTCATCCCAGTTTTCGACATACTTCATATCTACGCGATCACCACGGGAGAAAATTCGAATATTACCCCGTTGATCAAAATCCACTGGTGCGCTGCTGCCACGACGCATAAATCCCGGAATACCGCGATGAGTGTCCGTATAACCATAAGCCAAACCCAAAAGACGTTGTTGGCCAGTGTAGCTTCCGCCTGCCGAGAATGATGATGTGTGGTGGCTGCTGTTAAGCACAGTGCCATTACTGTCTATTGAGTAGTCGGTGATAATTTGTTGTTCTAAAGGTGTAGCATCTTCATAGCGTTTTAATTGATTGTTCATCTGCCACACAGGTTGCGCATATTTGATTTGGCATAGATCGGCAAACTGTGCGGCACCTACGACTTTTGACCACGTTTTACAATCGCTGTCTTTAGAATATCCAGGAATATCGTAGTCACCACGGTCTTTGTTGATCATATTCAGCGCAAAGTTAAAAGATTCATTCCCTGCGGTAAGTTTTGCCAGTGCGGTACTTGTACTATTGAAGCCAACTTTCACTTCAGCGCGGCTGTTAAACCCATTGATTGGGCCCAATGGAATACGACCATCTTGGAGATCAACAATGCCTGCCATCGCTTGCCCACCATAGGCAATAACAGCTGTAGGACCTTTAATGACCAAGATACTGTCAGCAAGAAAGGGCTCGATGGGGATGTATTGATCCTCACTCACCGACGACATATCCTCAACTTGAGTTCCATTGAGCAACATTTTAACCCTGTTTCCACCAAATCCACGGATTTGTGGCCTACCCGATGAGCTACCAAAAAAACCACTGTCTACCCCCGGTAATTGGCTTAAAGTTTCTCCTAAGGTATCGGCTTTACGATTATTAAGTTCATCGCCGCTGAGTTCGATTTTACTGGCTTGTATTCTTTGACTTAGTGGTTTTTCTAAAGCATGCCCAGTGACATTGATACGTTCAATAGGTTCTGCTGAAACAGCTAAAGTGCCAACACCTAATAACAGAAGGTATTTGTGGAAGTTCATTTTGTGGGTCGTCTCCATATGATTACTGTCGAAACAAATGATATGTTACAACGTATCATTATGTATCAATCGGGTTCAATATAAATGAAAGTAAATTAAGTTACTGATTGTAAATGGCAATCAGAACAACACTCGGTATGGTGACTGATGATTGCTAACAAAGATTGTCATTAGAAGGGGTGGATCAGGTAAACTGTGCAAGTATGATCATTTCAAAAAAATTGGCAGTTCTATGACGGGAAAAAATCTTGATTTACTGCGTGAAGTAGTGAAAAAGTGTGAAGAAAAAGGCATCAATCTTACCAGTAAGCGCAAAAAAGTACTTATCGTATTACAGGAACATGATGTTCCTTTGTCTGCCTATGAAATTGCCGATGTGTTAAAACAAAGTTTGGGCGAGAGTTTACCCATAATGTCTATCTATCGCATGTTGGATTTCTTAGTACAGGAACAATTAGTGCATAAGTTATTAACAGTGAATAAGTATATTGCCTGCCATCATGTATGCGATCATCACATTCACAATCAATTTTTAATTTGTAATACTTGTCAAAAAGTCACGGAGATAGCATTGCCCACTGCTCTTGTTGAACAGTTACAGTTGAATGTTAGCCAAGCGGAATTTACCTTATCGAGCCCACAGCTTGAATTAGCGGGTTGGTGTCATGAATGTCAGCAGCAACATAATAGTTAAGTTATGTACATTAACTAATTTGGAACGCTATTTATCATGGTTGCTGAACTTATCCCATACTCACAGTAACGCTATAAATCCCCCAGCCTCCGACATTCTGGTCGATAATGTCCGTCTAAAATCGTGGATATGCCAGTCTTGATGTCATATCGCGGACCAGCTCATTAATAGAAGCAACATTACCCGGTCGCTTGCCGTGGGAAAGCGCCATGGCGAGTGATATAAGTTCCACTGTTCTTATAATATCTCGAGTAAAGCGGAACTGATCGGCCTTCGAATGTGTTAAGCGGTTTCCAAAACGCATAGGGATCTATAATATTTACCCATGAATTTAGTCACGCAGGGACCAGCTTACATGCGTCAGCAAGTCCTAAATCCGGGTAGAGACCAAATGTTAAGCACCCTGATGGATTATCAATCCTAAATCGATACTGACATGTTATAGTCCCTGCAGGGGTAATACGAACGCTTAAGCCGTTGCGGTCTGCAAGCTCTGGTTTCCCTAAATATGGCTTGCCGTTTATTGCACGTAACCAATTGTCAGATAAAGACATTTTTATTACCCTGTGTACATGTGATTTTAGCTAATCTGACGCAGAACCCAATATATACAGATATGTACTCACATCTAAGTTGTAGCAAACTAAATTGATGTGAATGACAACGAATCCCAATAAAGCTATTTAACTTTCAATAACATCATGTTAAATGCTTTAGAGAACGAAAATAAATGAAGATGAAAAATGATAAAGCTGGGTCAATATTTTAGCACGACTACGGAAACATGTAATATTAACCATTGATTTATAATAAATATATGTACAAACTTCGTTTAAGAACCTTCCAATATCACAGCTGCTAAACAACAAAATCACTTCTAAATTCGATACTATTTTTAATTGCAAAAAAATGTTGTCTAATTATGTTTATCTATTAAAAAGTGGTGTGCATGACAAGTGCTTAAGAACTTCCGGCTCCATACTTCTGATTACTTTAGCAGAGTGTTCTAATTCTAAATTAAGCTCAGACCAACCATCAGTGCTCATAAACTCTGCCAGTAGATAACAAATCCTAGGTATAACGGCTCACAATCGAAATTCCTTGTGCTCGCAATTAGCGCAATCTTCGGCTCAGATTAAGTGACAATAAAATCTTACTGAGCTCACATTAAGTGATAGACAGATGACGGTCAGCTTTATTGGTAGTGCTTAATTTCAATGCAGTGTTCAGTTTACAATAGTGTTCTGTCGCGCAGAGTTTGCGTCAGCAAGGCGAGCTCCTGATCTTTGCTTCAAACCCGAGCATAACCGTAAAAGGCCATTGTTATTAAAAATGTCTCGTTAGGCTTTAGATGAGGAAAACATAACATCCAAATGAGACAGAAAAACCGTCTCATTTGGATGTATGCTTTAGGTATACTCAAAACATACATTAGCATCAGAGATAAAATTTAATAATCTCTTAGTAGAGTGCGAGGCTGACTTTTTGGGCTACGGACTTCTGTTGCAGTTATACCTCGAAAAACTCAATCTTACCGCCAGTAAGGTGATACATACTACCAACGATTTTAATTTTATTCTGGTCTTCCAGCTGTTTCAGTACCGGGCTGTTTTTGCGGATATTCTCGATAGTCAGTTCAACATTTTTCCTTGCCACAGCATCGACAAAATCGTAATTACTCCCTTTACGCTCTCCGGTGTACTCTGTTTTTTCAATAGCAGGTTTAATTTCATTCAGCAGGCCCGTCAGGTTGCCTAGTTCTGCATTATCAATAGCGCCACGTATCGCACCACAGCGGGTATGCCCCATAACCAGCACCAATTTCGCACCAGCAAGAGCACAGGCGAATTCCATACTGCCCAATATATCGCGATTACTGATATTACCCGCAACACGGGAATTGAACGTTTCGCCGATCCCCGCATCCAGCACAATTTCCGCTGGCGCACGTGAGTCAATGCAGCTAAGGATCACTGCAGCAGGATACTGACCCGTGATACTGTTGCGTTTCTGCGCCAAATAATCATGTTTCGCCGTGCGATTCTCCCGGAAGCGCAGATTGCCCTGCTTAAAATGTTCAATCACAGCCTCAGGTGTCATGCCATCACGTTCATCTTTACTGAGGGATGCCGCAAAAGAGATAGAGGGCACCGATAAGGCCGCCAGCCCAGTTACCGAAAGGGCCGAGACAGCAAGTGTTTGTTTCAGGATTGTCCGGCGTGAGGGTTGAGCCAGTTGGTTATTTTTCATAATGTTCTGCAGTCCAGTTTGTTGAGTTAACAAAGGTTGTTGCGATAGTACTGTTAAACAAATCACAGCTTCAACCTAATGATAGTGGAGACCCAGTCAACGCGATTAAATACGGGCGGCAGGGTTACAGGTATGGCGTTTTTCATTTGCAGTTATTGTGAGCCATAAGCAATGGATAGCTAGCCCGAGGGATTTCGATTGCGAGCCGCCACATCTAGGTTCTTCCACTGATGCCTGTAACATTCCTGATAAACGAAATATTCCAAAATTTGTATGCATACGATTATCGAAAATTTCTTCATATGCTGCCTATAATTTCGCAGCTCAACTACCATAAGTCTAACAAAGCTAAGAGAAAGGGCGCATAAAGCAAAGATCAAAAGATCACAAAATAGATCTGTCAAAGTTGTTGTTTCCCGCATACCTACTATTTTCAACTTCTGAGAAGAAAAAAATAACAACGCAAAATCAATACCATGCACAGAGTTTGAAATTATGAGCACACTAAAACCTAATGGCGACATTTACCTGCAAGAACGGTAAAATGCCCCATTGTCATTGGGGAGTAGTCATCCTTAGCCTCCCACTAAGGAGTCCACGTCAACAAAATTGAGGTCTAACACCTCATGGCGTGGTCAGCCTCTGCGAATGCGGAGAGCCAGGCGAGACCTTTGGCCGCAATACGCTTTCCCAGCCGGGCGAGCAGTGTTGTCGTGCCATTGGATTATTGCTCGCCCGGCCGGATTGCTCACATGATCCTTACTCTTACTCTGTTTTTCCTCTCGGCAGGTACCATTTATTTGGCCTGCGAATACTTCGTCAACGGCATCGAATGGTTCGGCCGCCGTTTGAATCTTGGCGCGACTGCAGTGGGTTCAGTACTTGCTGCCTTCGGTACAGCACTACCTGAAACAGCGGTGACCTTCATTGCCGTTGTCTTCGGCAAAACACCAGAGCAAAAGGACATTGGCGTCGGCGCAGCCATGGGCGGTCCGCTCGTTCTCGCTACTTTAGCCTATGCAGTGGTCGGCTTGGCACTGATTTACCACCATCGCCGCCTTCAACGGGAAACGTATCATGTACGTGCCGATCACGCCCGTATGAGTCACGACCAGCTCGCCTTTCTCGCAGTGTTTGTAGTGAAAGTGGCACTTGGCCTAATCGCCTTTGCCATCAAGCCGTGGCTGGGGGTCTTGTTTCTCGCCGCCTACGCAATCTATGTCTGGCGCGAAATTCAGGAGAGCGACACAGCGCCTGAAGAAGAGATTGAACCTCTCAAAATTCAACCTTCCGTGACGGAGCCATCGTTAAAATGGGCGGCGCTGCAAGCCGTGTTGTCCCTGATAGTCATAGGCATTGCATCCCATATATTCGTAGGTCAACTTGAGGCCATTGGTACAGCGCTACAATGGTCACCACACTTGGTAGCATTGCTGCTGAGTCCGGTGGCGACGGAGCTGCCCGAGATGATGAACACACTCATATGGATACGGCAAGGAAAGGAACGCTTGGCATTGGCCAATATTTCTGGTGCCATGATGATTCAGGCAACGATTCCCAGTGCGTTGGGTATCTTCTTTACGCCATGGCTTTTTGATGGCCCACTGATGGCGGCAGGAGTCATTACTGCTTTGGCTATTATTTTTCTGTGGCAGCTATTTCGGCGAGGCGTTGTCGATGCGCGTGCATTGGTCGCAGTAAGCTCATTGTACGGCATATTTGCCTTGCTGATTGCGTTCTACTTCCCTCCCTAAGGAGCAAAGTGTCAGAGAACGCCGTGTGGTACGGCGTTCCTATTTGGCTAAATTTGCCCAACGCGCCAAGAGTGTAATGTTAAATTTTGTAAATGTTGCAAAAAATTGATTTAAATGAATTAAACTTTTCAGCGATCATAGTGACCATCAGTAGTGATGATCAATGTATATATCTCGTCACAAAAGCACAACGCACAGCGATACACCGCCCGAACGATTTGGTTGCGCACTATGGTGGTGAGAAATTTATTTGTCTATTACCGGATACTCAGCATTTAGGCGCGATGAACATAACTCATCGTCAACGCAGTGCTCGCTTTACATTTACTCTAGTTTCCAAGCGGTCACCATTAACTGGCGTTGCGTGTATTCAACCTCATCGGCATTTGAAATGGCAAACGCTTATCGAATCCGCAGATAAGCAATCATACTTAGCTAAAAAGCATGAATGTAATCAAGTCAGCAGGGCCAGCTTGCTACGGTAAACAGCATTATTGAGTGCCAATCGTAAATTTTGATTTTTTTGAAATTATCAAAGTTGAAATGTGAAGTTGGTCACGTAGCATTTGGATAAATGGAATCATTGACTACAAGACCAAAATGCATCATGCATTTGACGATTTCTAACTGATAATTAGGCTTAGTGAAGTATCTTTTCAGAGCTGGCGCAGTCATTGAAAGCTCTGTAATGGTTTAATTTCCCTACATTAATTAAAGAGAAACTATTTATGTTTGTGATCGATCAAATTATTCTCCTCGCCGCGATTTTGATTATTCTTGGTATTTTATCCAGTAAATTGTCTGCGAGATTGGGTTTACCCGTACTGGTGCTCTTTCTCATGGTGGGCATGTTAGCTGGTGAGGATGGCCCTGGAGGTATTGTTTTTGATAATGCACAAATTGCTCACGCGCTTGGGTCTTTAGCTTTAGCCATTATTTTGTTTGATGGTGGTTTGCAAACACCCATCGCGTCGATTAAGCAAGTGTGGAAGCCTGCTTCTGTATTGGCGACTTTAGGCGTATTGGTGACTGCCATGATCACTGGTGCTGCAGCTGCTTATATTCTAGATGTTTCCTTACTTTACGGTTTACTGATTGGTGCCATTGTTGGTTCAACCGATGCCGCCGCTGTTTTCTCATTACTGCGTAATGCAGGTATTCATATCAACCCACGCCTTAAAGCCACATTAGAAATTGAAAGTGCGACTAACGATCCTATGGCAATTTTTTTAACAGTTGGCTTATTGGAGGTCATGGTCAAAGGGCTTGAACCAGAGACTGGATTATTGATGCTGTTTATCCAGCAAATGGGTATCGGCTCCGCAGTGGGTTTAGCGGCAGGCTGGTTATCAGTACGTATTATTAATCGTATCCATCTGACGACCTCTGGATTATATCCTGCGATGGTCGCGGCATTTGGTTTACTGTCCTTTGGCGTAGCAGCTAATCTTGGCGGCAGCGGCTTTTTAGCTATTTTTATCGCTGGTGTGGTGATAGGGAATAGTCGTTTTGTTTTTCAGCGCAGTACCTTTTTATTTCACGATGGTTTGGCATGGTTAGGCCAGATTGTTATGTTTGTTTTTTTAGGCTTGCTGATTAATCCTTCGTCTTTGCTGGATGTCTGGCAGGAAGGACTGATGATTGCAATCGTCCTGACCTTAATCGCGCGACCCTTGTCGGTAATCCCTGTACTGAAGATTTTTGGCTTTAATGCGCGTGAAATTACCCTAGTATCCTGGGTTGGGTTACGTGGTTCGGTGCCTATTATTCTGGCTATATATCCGCTGATTTATGGCCTGCCTGGTGCCAGTCTTATTTTTAGCGTAGTGTTTTTCGTCGTGTTAATTTCAGCGACAATACAGGGGTCAACATTACCCTGGGTTGCACGCGCTTTAGGACTTACGGAACCGCCTCCTGCGACACCTGCAGCGACACTGGAAATTACTGCTTTAGGCGATGTGGATGCTGACATTGTCGAGTATCAATTGGGCGATACCTCACGCGCTTCTGGTCGCCGTTTATCCCAAATGGCTTTACCTGACGGTACAGTAGTGGCGATGATAACCAGAGGAAACAATGTAATTCCACCTAGGGGATCAACCTTCCTGTATGCTGGCGATCATTTATTTATTGTGATGAAACCCGATGTGCGTGAGTTTGTTGATCTGGTTTGCTCTGGTGTTGCAGAAGCCAATCATTATGAATTACCTACGAGTGAATTGAAGTTGAAAGGCTACACCAAAGTAGCAGATTTAAAGCACTCCTACGGTATTGAACTCTCTGCTAATGATAATTTGTCATTAGATGAAGTGCTACGTCAGAGCTTGACTGACGAGCCGACCTTAGGTGCAAGTAAAGATTTTGGTGAAGTAATATTGCATGTTCGTGAGATGGTGGGTTCGAGGATTGCGACAGTGGGTATCGTACCGAACTCAGCCAATGAAAACTGATACCAAAACAATAATTTGTAAAATCATAGTTTCATTGTGGTCAATTTAGAGATCACACCTAAGCTCAGTGCATCATTTAATCGCGAATGAGTTTGCATAGGTATCTGTCCGAACTTTTGATAAAATCCAGTCAACGGGTTAGCAGTCTTGGTGGACAACCGTCTAACCCGCCAGCCCTCGCAAGAGGGCGTTCCTTCTAATTCATCCTATCCAGCAGTGCCATTTCGGCTTTATCTTAGCCAGAAGATATAAGACTTTTTGCGGTCAAATCCCATTAAAGCCCACTGCTCTTTACACAAGTAATGGGCGCGAATAGCGCGTTTGCAGTTAATCGATAACTGTTCAACGAGTTGGTCAAAATGGGCGACGTGGGCAGGCACGTTGAGTTCATGCTTTAAGTTGCCACCGCCCAAGGCTTCGCCTAAACGGTCGCAGGCGTAGCGGTTTGAAAAACCCTTGCCCAATTCTTGGTACACCCAATAACAGCCCCAGCGATATAACCCTAACCGTAACGCCTTAATGTTCATCCTCTACTCGGGGTCATCGCTAAAGGCCATTAGCTACCTCATTTATCTTCTTAACCGAAAGCTTAAACACATCAATGCATATCGATGTCACATCGTCATAGGGCGCATTAGTGCGGCCATTTTCCCAACGTTGATAAGTGCTGCGACTGATGCCGTAAATCTCAGCCACTTCGTCTTGGGTCATACCCCGTAAACGGCGCCCTACTTTCAGTAAATCCGCGGCGCGACTAGCCATAAATCCTCCTGCGTGAAGTCCATAACCCAGTTGTGCTATTTGTGATTGTTTTTGTTATTGTCATCGTCATAACCACCCCACTAACATTGGCTCGTCTGGCTCACTCGGCTCAGTGGTCGATTGGCGCATTATCTCGGGCGCCACATCATCAAACCCCAGCGTGATTAAGTGTGCATGGTAGGCATCCAGCGCCATCAACATGCCCTTATCTAAGGTGCTGTTGACGTAAGTGCGTAGCAACAATGGCAAGGTGTGATTCAAAATCCGCTCACCCACCATGATATCTACGCCCATGTCGGCAATAATGGTGCGGCATAGTTTTCTTAGTGCATGGGAGGTAAATGCCTTAAACCGAATCGTTTCACTCCAATATTGCGCAGTGCGAATGCTCACCGGCCCTACATCGTAAGGGAACAAAACGCTCATACGACGGACATTGAAGCGGTGATCTGCATCGGCGAGGCGTTTTATTGCAACGCGGCGGGCCATTCACAAAAGTAAGCTGACATTGCGCAGCACAATGCTAAGGCCGAAGCCTTTAAACAGCGACTGTTATCACTGCGCCCTGCTCTCACCTTCACGGCGTTTAACAGCACCAAGGAGAAATCGGCATGAAGCAATCTGCAGTCATCAAAGACGCTTTACGCCAGTGGTACACCCTGCCCCGCAAACAAGTCGGCAGCTGCCAACAATTTTTAAAACGACTCGCCGAGGAATTGGCAAAGGAAGGTAAATGATGATTTCGACCCAATCGACCGTGGATCAGCAAATGCAAGTGCCGCTCTTTCTTACCACTAAGGAAGTCATGACACGCTACCGGATTAGCTCATCAGCAACGCTTTGGAAGTGGCGGAGAAACGACGGTTTCCCTGCTCCTATCCATAATGGCCGCCATTACTTAAAAGCGTCGCTCGATAAGTGGGATGAAAAACAGCAAGTCGCGGCTTGAATTGATTTATTAAGCCTTAAGATAAAGCCCCATTTTTGGGGCTTTATTTTTAGACCTTTATCGATGGACTGTTAGGCCATTAACTCATCGCCTTCGACATTACAGCCTTTACTACCGCAGTTAGTGCTACTGCTACAGCATCAGTGATGATAGCGGCGAGTCCTGTGCCAACCAGTACTATTTGGGTAATTAACAAGACACCATCGGTTGATATCCATGCGACCACTGTCGCGATAAATGATACAGCAGCGACTATGGCTCCAAACCAGCTTAGGCCATTGACGTTTCTAACAAAGCTATACATCGTCATTGATAACATAGCGTTTTAATGAGCTGAAAAACTGCATCTAGCAGCCCCTAAAAGAAGGCTGTAGCGATCAGTTCATCATTTTTAAGGTTAGTTCAAATGTGACTTTTAACAAAGGCTCGCTTCGCTGGATGTTCAACAACAATCGCGTTAGTGGCAATAGTGAACTGATTGAATCATTCATGCGATATTTTGATGTTTTACCGTCCCATTTTATCGGGCTGCAGCCGAGACGTTATGTACTCTAAACCTGCTTGATAGCCTGCGGTTTCTGTTGTGTCACCGTTTTTGGCTATTAAATAAGTGGCTTTAAACATCATCAGGTTACAGATGGTAAGATAATAAAAATCATCGTCTTGCTTGAAAGCACAAAACTTTTTCCACGGTATGGTGATGGATTTACCGCTAGGGGGCACAAACGTTAGCGTCGAGGCTGTGGCGGTCACTGTATGGCTACCTTCTAGGCTCGCAAGGCTCTGTAAGGTTGTATTTTCAATCGTTCGATCCAGAGTAGTTATCTTGCCTGCAAATTTGTTAGCTTGATTTTCGGCGATGTTTTTGAATACAAATCTCCACACAAGAAGGTAAGTGATAGCGCAAATTGCGATTGCGATATATGTCTCTGGAGAGTGAATTTCTACGAAAAAATAAAACAGTAGTAACGGGGATAATAACGGGATCCATAGGAGTAATGCACGAACGATAAGGGCATACAACCACTTAGCTAAACGAGTATTCTTTGCAATGCTTGCTGAATTTATTCTTTCCGCGATTGTGATTAACTGTTCCCGCGTGATTAAAAATTTTAGTTCCATGACGTCCTTGCTTAACGTTAATCCGAACACTGTGCCAAGTGTATGATTAATTGAGTTGAAATGACTAAACCATAAATAAAGCTGATATTGAACAGATAACAGTTTACCTTGTGCCGAATTGAGCTCCAATGCACCTAATTACAAAGAGGTGTTTCTGCTGCACTGCAACGCAACTGATTTACATACTGAATAAGCTCACCATTTTCTGCTGTCAGCGACAAACATGCCTACCCCTTCTTTCTAACACGACAATTTTTCTAACACGACTATTTTGCTATCACCTAGAGCGGCCAATTTCAGCTTATTTGTCCATTGTTCATAGGCCACAGCTTGATCATCTAACCAATCATGTTTGTTGTACACCGCCATCACCCCGCCTAATAGATGGCCTAACATCTTCTCTGTCACATGGGGCAACACCCCCGCTTCTGACATTCTGGTCGATAATGTGCGTCTAAAATCCTGAATACGCCAGTCAGGGATTTCGAGTCTTGGTTTGATCTCGCGGACCAGCTTATTTTCTGAAGCGATGTTGCCTGGGCGCTTAAGATCGTTTGCTGCGGGAAAACTCCATAGTGAGTTATAGAGGTTCCACTGTTCTTGCAATATGTCGAATAAGGCGGGACTGATTGGCCTCCGGATTGGCAAATTAGTTTTGCTATTATTTATCGGGAAGGTCCAGACCATCGACTCAAGATCAAAATCAGCCCGTTTGGATTTTAATATTTCTGATATCCGCGCCCCTGTTAGTAAACATGCCTTGATGGCATTGGTTACGGCTTTGGTCGCGCGGCATTTATCAAGCTCACGGATGATTTTGCCACACTCTAGAATGGTGAGTACTCGCGAACCGACTTCGGGCGCAGAACCCACATCACTGACTCGTAATTGAAGGACATCAACAAGCGATATCATTTGCCGGCGAACGGACCAGCTAAGTACCGTCTTTAACTGTTTGAGTATCGCGCCTGCGGTGACTCGACTATGAATTGCCTTTTTATCGAAAAAATCTATCCACTCGCCGAGTGTGATACTTTCGACTTTACGATCAGCAAAGGCATCATAGAGATGTGCTCTAAAGCAGGATTGGTACGTAGCAACAGTGCCCGGCTTAAGTGCTGCACTTCGCGCCGATAAAAACTGTTCACAGCAATCCCTCAGTGTTGTCTGGCCCGCAAATGTGTTGCGCTGTTTCCAAAACACACGTGGATCTATATTATTTGCCACTGAGTTCCGTAACTCAGGGATCAGTTTCCTTGCGTCAGCTAGTTTCAAATCAGGATAACGACCAAGGGTTAAGCGCCCAGGTTGATTATCAATCCTAAATCGATACTGCCATGTTATAGTCCCTGCAGGGGTAATACGAACGCTTAAGCCGTCGCGGTCTGCAAGCTCTGGTTTCTCTAAATATGGATTACCGTTTATTGCACGTAACCAATTGTCAGATAAAGACATTTTAATTACCCTGTGTACATGTGATTTTAGCTAATCTGACGCAGAACCCAATATATACAGATTATGTACTCACATCGAAGAGCTGCATACTAAATTGATGTGAATGACAACGAATCCAATTAAAGCAATTTAACTACTGATAACATGAAGTTACATGCTTTAGAGAACGAAAATAAATGAAGATGAAAGACGATAAAGCAGGGTCGATTTTTTGGCACGACTACGAAACATTTGGAGCGAACCCAGCGAAAGACAGACCCTCGCAATTTGCTGGTATTCGCACGGATTTAGATCTCAATATCATCGGCGAGCCTGAGACATTCTATTGTAAGCAAGCCACTGATTATTTGCCGTCTCCGGAAGCAATATTAATCACAGGGATCACTCCACAGTTAGCTAATTTAAAAGGCATCCCTGAAACTGAGTTTATGGGACGAATTCAAGCGCTATTTAGCCAACCAAACACTTGTGTTGCTGGTTATAACTCACTGCGTTTTGACGATGAAGTGACCCGTTATGGCTTTTATCGGAACTTTATCGATCCCTATGCCCGTGAATGGCAAAATGGCAACTCTCGTTGGGATATCATTGATTTAGTGCGCGCTTGTTACGCATTTAGGCCCGAAGGCATTAACTGGCCGGCAAAGGAAGATGGCTCTCCGAGTTTTAAGCTAGAGCATCTTACCCAAGCGAATGGTTTAAGCCATGAGAAAGCCCATGATGCTATGTCCGATGTGTATGCAACCATCGCCATGGCAAAACTCATTCGCGAGAAACAGCCTAAGTTATATCAGTACTATTTTGACCTGCGCCGTAAGCAAGCGGTTAGCGATCAAATCGATGTGCTCAATATGCAGCCTTTGGTTCACGTAAGCTCTAAAATTAGTGCGCGCAATGGTTGTGCAACGTTAATTTCACCCGTAGCGCACCATCCAACTAACAAAAATGCCGTTATTTGCGTTAATTTAGCCATGGATTTAACACCGCTATTCGAGCTAGATGTCGAGCAAATTAAAACGCGCATGTATACGTCAAGGGCTGATCTTGCCGAAGATGAATTACCTATTGCAGTAAAACAAATTCATCTTAATAAGTGCCCTTTTATCACCTCGGCAAAAATCCTCAGTGATGAACATGCCGTTCGTTTAGGCATAGATAAAGAATTTGCCAGAGAGCAGTATAAACGCCTAAAACGTCACCCAGAATTACGCGAAAAACTGGCGCTATTATTTGAGCACGATGACAGCAGAGTGACCACAGATCCCGATTTGATGCTGTATTCTGGTGGGTTCTTTAGCCAAGCTGATAAAGCAAAAATGGAAATCATCCGTCATACCCTACCGCAAAATCTAGCGGCGTTAGATTTGCAGTTTGATGATCCACGTATTCCTGAGATGCTGTTTCGTTACCGCGCCCGTAATTACCCTGAACTACTCGATGATACAGAGTCGCAGCGCTGGCGTGAATTCTGTCAAAGTCGCTTAGCCGATCAAGACTACGTACTTAAATTAGAAAATTTGCTACAAGAAACACAAGCGGATGAGACTAAGCAAAAGCTACTTGCTGCCCTTTGTCATTATTTGCGTGAACTTTAAGTTGTGTAAATTCAAGCTTAAGTCTTTTGTTTTATAGTCTTAAGCTTATTTGTGTGCACCAATAGACTCACTCTATACGTGAGTAACATAAGTTTATCACTCTCGATAGCACTGACATTGACAGCGTATAAACGCGAGCTAACTCGCATTTATGCTGTAACAAAATTACTAGAATGTTCTTCCATGAACTTAACAAATAAGGAATAGGGAAATGCAAGATAGATTCATTCGTAGCATAACCCAACTGCCAACGCCGTTAGCCGATGCACTTATCCCAATGTTGCACCAGAATTTTGCTGGATACATTGATGCGCAGCAACTTGCTACGCTAACAAGTGCAAGCAAAATGACCGAAGCAGAAGTGTTATTAGCATTACTGCCGATAGCAGCGGCATTGGCCAAACCGCCTATCAGTGAGTTTTATGTCGGCGCGATAGCCAAAGGTAAAAGTGGCGATATCTACATGGGTGCCAACTTAGAATTACCCGGTGAAGCGTTATTTCATTCTGTCCATGCAGAACAAAGCGCTATCAGCCACGCATGGCTCAGTGGTGAAAGCCAAATTGTTGATATTATAGTTAATGCCAGTCCTTGCGGTCATTGTCGTCAGTTTATGAATGAACTGGTTGAAGGGAGCAAGATCAGCATTCATCTACCCGCACAGGAAAGCCATCCTCTGGCCTATTATTTACCCTATGCTTTTGGGCCAAAAGACTTAAATGTCACTTCGCCCTTAATGGCCAAGCAACAAACTGAATTTGCGTTAGACAGTGCCGATCCTATGATCATAGAAGGCTTAGATCATGCCGGTTTAAGCTATGCACCTTACACCCAAAGTTTTGCCGCCGTGGTATTAGAAACTCACGATGGTGCAACCTATTGCGGTCGCTACGCAGAAAATGCGGCATTCAATCCTTCTATGCTGCCCATGCAGATGGCCTTATCAAATCTGGCGCGCCACAATCGTGAGTTTAGCGATATCAGCCGTGCGGTTTTAATTGAGTCATCTCAAGGAAAAATCAGCTTAGTTGGCGCGACTATGGATGCGCTCCATACCGTTGCCGCCATCGAACTTGAGCACATAGTGGTAGATCCAGTGTAACATCTGCTTCAAATGCCAAGGGGGTTTCAAAATGCCAACGGCGAAATACGTTTATGCGTATTTCGCCGTTCGATTATCCACTTAAAGCTTAAAAATCAATTATCGTAGGTAATTCTGACGGCTAATCATGCTCCATTCTGTCTTCTACTAACCGCGTCATTGAACTTAACCAGATACTCCCCCTTACGCTCCTCCATCCTGATAAAACAAGCTTGCCGCTCCACTTCCGACATAACGCGCCATGCTAAAATTTCATCAAGATGCCTGAAACAACCTAAACAAATATCTTGCTGATCTAAACAACAATTTCGAATACAAGGAGTGACAATAGGATCATTCTGACCAGACGGCATATTCATTGCCACAAGGTTCAACAAAATGGAATCGACGGCCTCCCGGAAAACTAAAGATGTCAGCTGTGATAATGCCACCAGCAGTTACGACAGCCGTCAGAGTCAATTCTAAGTTCTGGCTGTAGATCACAATCAGCGGGCAACCTTTTGCGAGGGTGAAATTCACGTCGGCTTGATAGAATCCCCCAGTAATGCCGACATCCATAAAGCAACTGTATTCAGGGCCATAATCGACATAGGACCATCCAAAAACCTGGCTAAAAAAGGCCTTAGAGCTCGCAATGTCGCGACTTGGGATTTCCAAATAATTGATACTGTGGTGACGGTTCATAGACTTCCTTGCTATTTAATCAGGACACAAAATGATGAACATAAAAGGCGTAAGTAAAAATGGGAGCCAAAGCTCCCATTCTATTCGCGGCTTTAACTCAGGTTAACCTTGGATTAAGGCTGCGGCAAGTCCAATCAGACCGCCAAACACGCCACCCCAAATCACTAACCAACCTAAGTGCGTTTGGATCATGTCCTGAACGATTTGTTTCACCATTTGTGGTGTTAACTCGTTTAATCTTTGTTCCACTATGTTAGCAATTTTAGTTTGCAGATCGGCCATCACATTTGGCTGTTCAATTTCTTGTTTCAGTAACTCGTGAAATGCATCGCTTTGTGCCATTTCAACTAAAGAAGCTTTCATCTTCACAATAAACGGCTCTTTTAACGGCAATAAGGCATCTGTGCCACCAAACATAGACAACATGCCACCAAAGGAAGATTGGGCGACTGTGCTAATTAACGCATCAAAAGAAGGCGCTAAATCAACCTTTTCAATCACTGGCGCCAAGTCTATTTTACTCAGCCCTTCTTTTTCAGACAGGAATCGGTCGATATTTTCAGTGGTAAAAAACTGTTTCATCATCAAATGAGCAATACCCGCCTTAAACTCTTCAAAACGAGAAGGCACGACTCCCGAACCGTAGAGTCCGGGGACTTTCTCAAACAACATATAAACTGCAACCCAGTTGGTAATCGCCCCCGATAAAGCAAACAATCCGACATTCAGGACAATTGCCGAATTCATCAGGTAACCCACAACGACCAAAGCAGCCGCCAATAAATTCGTCACTAAACTCTTATTCAATCTCATATCCCCTAAGGTGGCATCGATAAGATGCAAAACTCGCCTATATTAACAAGTTAACGGGAGTCAGGTCTAACACTCAAACCACAGTAAACAAACCCGTTTTAAAATCTGTTTGCAGTGCTAAGTCTTGGCGCGAGGGGCAAGATGAAGCCCATCAACTAAGCCGCAGCGTCATTGAGCCACAAGAAGCTGATTAGCCAGCACCGAATAAAGTGAATCTCCTTGTATAACATTAAGTTAATTTAATGTTTGCCGACCTAAAAAACGCAAAATTTTAATTTACCGTCTGTGAATTATCAACTTGCCTCAACTACACTCAATCAAGATAACGCACAAAAAATATGGCTCAGAATACAGCTGGCACTGAACACTGACAGTTAACCTCGGCTCAATACACAAAATTTACCCAAAATAGAATAAAGGATGCGCTTATGGAATCGGCTTTTAACACAGCAGGGGCGTTAAGTTGGCATGAATTGACAACCCATAATACCGAAGAAGCTATGCACTTCTATGCTGAGATTTTTGGTTGGCACTTTAAAACAGTCAAAATGCCCCACGGTAATTATCATATTATTGAAAATCAGGGCGTCAGTATTGGGGGGATCACCGATAGTTTGCTCCCAACGCTTCCCTCACATTGGACCGGCTACATTACCGTTAACGATGTCGATCAAGTCGCTATCAGCGCCAAAAAACTTGGCGGGGATATTCTGTTTGGTCCTGAAGATATACCCGAAGTAGGCCGTTTTTGTTGGATAAAAGATCCACAAGGCGCCATTATTGCAGCGATTAGTTATTTAAATCGCTGATCAAAAATAGCTTCCAACATGGTGAGTATTGACGACTCAAATCATTAGCCATAGGCTGAAACACATGTAGTTATCAATGTAGATGATAGGTTACCACTCAGGAACGCCTTAGATCAGAAGACGTTATTGTTTGTGTAATACCAAGATTTCATTGGTAAAAATATAAATAACTTCTGGAAACATTAGCATTATTCGCTAGAATGTCCGTACATATGGAAGTTTTTCCCTGTCTTATGCATTGGAGCCTTGATATTAATGCTGACCCAGTTATCGCAATTCAGACACTCTTTTTTTGCCCTCCCAAGATACCTGCGAGTGATTATTTACCTCACAGCAGTCTACCTTAGCTATGTCTGCACATTAGGTTTAATCCTCCCCTATGCGATAACCACGCTGGCACCAGAAAAACTCTCAACTCTGCTCGGTCGTCCCGTCACCCTCGGTGATATACGCATTAACCCTTTTAATTTCAAAGTCGAAATCGACCAACTGGCCATTAAAGAAAAAGACGACAAACCTTTTGCTGGCATTGCACAAGTCCAATTCGAAATACACTTTTGGCGATCTGTTTTTAATCACGCCGCCGTTATCGAAAACATACACATACAAGCGCCCTACGCACATATCATTCGCGTGGAGAAAAAAGGGAAAGCTGGATTCAACTTCGACGATATTCTGCAGACCCTGAACGAGCATTCATCCACGAGCACAGAAACAGCCTCCACAGAAGCCAGCTCACCCGTTCGTGTCCTGCTCAGTCAATTTGTGTTGGATGCGGGACAATTTAACTTCGATGACAAAATTACCCATGCTCAAGTGAACTACCCCAATATCAATCTAAAACTCAGTTCCCTTGATACTGAATATTTGATGGCGGCATCATCGGCATCGATAACACCAGCCATAAAAGTAAACAAAGTTGATAATACGACACCAAACGCCCAATCAACGTCTGACTCACCCATTGCGCCTATCAAGCACAATCACTATGCAATACAACTCAGTGATGATCATGCTGGTGAAATCAGTTTGCAGGGGCAATTCCAATTGTTCCCGCTAAAAGTTGCGGGTGACATCCAAGTCGCCAAACTGAAACTGACACCACTATGGCGATTTATCGACGATCAATTTAATCCCGTCCTCACGGATGGCGAGCTTAGTATTAAAACTCAGTATCAAGTGGATCTTGCCGAGAATGGCGAGTTACAAGTCATCAGCAACAATGGCCAGTTTATTGTTGAAAAACTTAACCTTAACGACAAAGATCGCTCAGTGGTCAAGCTCCCCATGTTTGCCCTCGACGGCATTTCAGCCAACTTGAAGCAGCAGAAAGTGCATATCAACAAACTCCACAGCGATGGCCTAACAATGAGTGCCATTTTGAACCAAGACGGGCTCGATCTTGTTGGCTTATTCATGCCTAAATCGTTAAGCGCCTCCACAACGACTACGCAGCCAGTTGCTAAACCAATCGATGCTAAGCCAGCAGATGCTCAATCGCTAGAGCGCATACAAGTTGCGCAAGTGGAAGAAAAACGTCAAATAGCAGAGACTGCCACTGATGCAAGCGATAGCGCAGACAAAGCAACGGAAAGCGAATTAGCCGCAACTAACGAGAGTGATAAAACAGAACAAAAGACAGAAGCGACCGCAAATGTCACCACTGATGCCACTAAAGAAACCGCTGCAGACATCACTTCAGAGGCAAATCCTCAACAGCCAGTCAAGCAAGCGCCTGAGACACCTTCAAAAGACACTTGGTTAGTGCAACTCGATGCGCTCAATATTGAAAACTATGACCTTAATCTATCAGAACAAAAGCTAACGGCCACACCGCAGCAATGGCGAGTGTATCCGCTTAATTTTTCAACTAAGGTCATAACGAGTACCTTAACCGCTCCGATTGAATATGAGCTACAACTCAGCCTCAATGATCAAGGTACTTTGAGCTCTCAAGGCCAAGTCGATGTGACGGGCGAAACCATAGATGCCAATATCCAACTCGATAAGCTGGCATTAACCCAATTTCAGCCCTATTTAGCGCCCTACGTGAATATCCAGCTCAAGAGCGGTCTATTAAGCTCAGCAGGCAAGCTGACCGCCGATGCTAAAGGCAAAGCCATTTACGGTGGTAGTGTTGAGCTCGATGATTTAGCCATTCATGACAAATTGCGTAATGCCCCGCTGGTCAAATGGCAAAAGATGAATATCAATCAGCTCGATTTTGACCAACAAAAAAATCAAATCAAAATCGATCACTTAGCCTTTAATCAACCCTACGCCAAAGTGGTGATCGCTAAAGATAGAAGCACTAATATCAGCGACCTTATCGTCGAAGCGCCTATTGCAGCTTCAGTAACGAATAGTGCGACAACGAACAGCGCGCCCCCTGCTAAGCAAACCGCAACCGAGCCGCAAATGGCGAGCAAGTCAGCAACGCCAGAGCTGAGCCTCGATATTCAAAAAATTAGCTTTAGCCAAGGCTCGGCTTACTTTGCCGATAACTCACTGACTCCGAATTTTGCTTCGGGAATTGAGCTGCTTGAAGGCAATATCACTCACCTGTCGTCAACGCCAGGGACTAAAGCCTCGGTCGATATCAAAGGTAAGATTGACAAGTACGCGCCTGTGACCCTAAAAGGCGATATTAACCCTTTGTTAGACATGCCATATTTAGATCTCGATTTAGTCTTCAAGAGTGTTGAGCTAACCTCAGTCAATCCATACTCAGGCACCTATGCGGGTTACTACATAGATAAGGGACAGTTATCACTGTCGCTGAACTACAAACTCGATCAGAACAAGCTCAAGGGCAATAACCATCTAGTCATAGATCAACTAAAACTCGGTAAACCCAGTAACAGTGACCTTGCCACTAGCTTACCCATCACGCTCGCCATTGCGCTGCTACAGGACCGTAACGGCGTGATTGATTTAGGCATGGAAGTCTCTGGCGATTTAGACTCACCCAGCTTTAGTGTCGGCAGCATCATAATGACGGCGATTACCAATGTGATCACTAAAGCCGTCACTGCGCCCTTCACTTTCTTAGCAGGGCTGATAGGTTCAGACGAAACCTTAGACAAAATCAGCTTTGCCGCCGGTCAATTCAGCCTAAGTGAAGATGAGCAGAAAAGTTTAGACAAACTCGCCAGCGCCTTACTCGACAGACCTATGCTCAAGCTCAGCGTTGAAGGTGAAGTCGATGCCATCAATGACAGCCAAGCCATTGCTGAGCGCATCATGAAGCGTAAATTGGCTAAGTTAGCCAATATCGAGTTCAGTGCGTTACCTGATGATTTAAGTCCAAGCCAATTTCCGATCCAAGGGCCGCTTGCCGATGCGCTAGTGAAGCTCTATGAGCAGGAAGTTAAAGCCGATCCGGTCCAAATAAAAGACACAGTTATCGCAGAGGCCAAAGACGCGCAGCTTTCCGATGACGAAATCACCACCCGCTGGCATATCGCTTTATATAATCTGTCGGTAAAAGCGCAGAATGTTAATGATGGTATGTTGGGTAATTTGGCCCAAGAAAGAGCCAAAGCCGTTAAAGCTTACCTTGTGGACATGAAAGAGATTGCCCCAGAGCGGATCTTCTTGCTCGAAAGCCGAGTGAGTTTAACCCAGAATGTGGCACAAGTGAGCCTCACCATAGATGTGCAATAGACGCGCAAGAACTCAAGCAATGGGTTAATGTTGCTGTGTTTACGATAAAAGAAGCCCGCTAAAGTTTACCTTTAACGGGCTTCTTTCTTATGCTAAAGAGCATGCCTAAAGGTATAGCTAAGCGCATATCTAATTGTTACCGCTAAGCGAATGCGCAGTCTTTGCCACCAAAGAATCTTCTACCTGTTAATCCACACTAAAATGTTGGCCGCGCTTTGTGCCATAGGTTACACTCTGCGGCCTTTATGCAACTGGGATCGCACGCACGAATCGCTAAATCCCAGTTTCGTCGCACATTTGCGACGGCGCCATTGACACACGAATCACTTTTCAACACACATTATCATTGAGGTCACTGACATGTTTATCATTCGCTGGATTTTAGGCAGGATCATTCTATTTTTAAACTTCGTATTTAGCCCTAAAAAGCGCCAACGTCCACTGGCAGAGCAACAACAGATTGATACTCAAACTCAAGCATTGGCCCTGTATCAGTATCCAGCTTGCCCATTTTGCGTAAAAGTCCGCCGTGCAATGCGCCGTCAGGGACTCAACATAGTGACCCACGACGCTAAAAAAGCGCCACACAAAGATGAGCTCGTCGCCCAAGGTGGCAAACAGCAAGTGCCTTGTCTGCGTATTGAAGAAAACGGCCAAGTACAGTGGTTGTATGAATCTAAAGAAATAATTAACTACTTAGACCAACGCTTCGCCTAAATCGCGGTGCAACTGTCTGTGTAAACATCCAAATAAGTGCGCCCAGTGCCTTTTTAATGAACTGTTTAATCGACTTTTCAATGGACTTCCCAATGAACTTTACAATGGGTTTTCCGTTGAAATATCGAGGTTTCGGGCGCAGTTCTTTTATTACGTTGTTTTATTGCATTCTTTTATCACATCTACTTACGCCACAAATATTCTCGGTCGGAATAATCAAATAACCACTGGGGTTGATACACCACCAATAGCGTCACTGCCATGCCATTAAGCAATGCCTCAGGGAATGCCAGCAAAGGGATGAGCATCAGGTAGTCGTCCACTAACACATTCCAATCGTAATCCGCTGCAGACCACAACCACATAGCCCAACTCAATTGATGAAACACAGTTGAGAGGCCAGCATTGATAAAACCACCGACGAAGATGAATACAAAAATATGTTTAGGAAATAAATGGTAACTACGACTGTATAGGATAAAACACAGAAACAGCGGCACAGCCATAGCGAACAAACTAAAAGCACCAAAATCAGCGGGCTGCTTTAATACAAAAAGACTAAAAAAAGCGCTCGGCAATAGCAACACTAGAGTCGCAAGACGCCAGCCGAACATCAGCATACAAGTGACAATTCCCAGAAAATGCAGATGCAACCCTGTTTGAATACTGGCATTTAACGACCACAGCGCATTGATCCCCACCAACGTCAGCAACAAACGTAATTGGAGATGTTTATCCCGCCGGATCTCCGCTAACTCTTCTTTTGGCCATATCGCATAGAGCCATAACGCCAAGAGCATAAGGCATATGCCTTGAGTCAGGCTCATATCCCATTCGATTTGCGCCCATTTATTCGACCAAAACGCCAACATTAATCGCCCATCCTTAATCCATTGCGCCAATAGAGTCACACTCAGTCCATGAAGATGCCATAAATCCATGAACTTTAGGGTCATATTAAGGTATTCTGCTGTCAGTTAATAACCTAAGAGTTAAATTTGATTATGCCGCTTCGATACCTCAGCCTTGCCATCTTAAGTTGTTTCTCACTTATCGCCTGCAGCAGTGCCCCCATCGATCCTAGTGAACTTGCCGGAAAATTACGGGATAAGTTAACCACAGACATTAAAGCCGATGGCCTTAAACTCTTCAGCTACACAGCGCGGCTGGTCGATGATAAATCTAACATGGGTGATGCAGACCGCCCTTTCCCGCACGATGCCCGCGTACGTAGCATGCAAGATCCCCGTGAACAACGTCGCGCGATGCAAGATCTACAGGACTCATTAGAAGTTTGGGGACGACAAGTCGAATTAGGTTTAACGAAAACCCTTGAAATGACAGGTTATTGCCGCGAAGGTTATATCGAATTGAGTCGGATTATCGAACCCGGGCGAGGCGAAATTCGTGGTGAATGCCAAGAAGGCGCGACCAATGCCGATAAACAGAAATTTGTGAACTATTAGCGAAGGTTTAAGTAACTCAAATTTGCGTGGCTAAGGTCTGAGCATCGAAAAGACGCAAGATTGGATAAGCACTGTTAATCGGCTAAAAATAGCGAAAACATTAATAAGAGAAGCTCAAAAAGGTAAGCATGCGCGTATTAGACAATACGCGCATTCACATCACACTAGACTGATTCAGTCAGTGGCACGGCACGATTTTCTAATAACACAGGGATACCTTCAGTGATCGGATAGGCCAGCTTATCTGCCTTACAAATCAACTGCTGCGTCGTTTTATCGTACTCAAGTTTTCCCTTACACACAGGGCAAGCCACTATATCTAACAATTTTTTATCGAATGCCATGGAAGTTTCCTTGTTTAGCTGCAGCCACCTCGCGAAGACGTGCGAGCAGCTGCTCATCAAATTGTGGGGATAGCTTGGCATTGACCGCCAAATACCACCAGTTCTCTTGTGCAAAATCGCGACATTTAACCGCATCTTTTTCTGTCATCAATAGCGGCAAGTCTTGGGCTAAATCACGTAATTGGGTTTTATCGTAGGGCTGATGGTCATCAAAACCCTGGCATAGCGCCAGTTGATAACCTTGAGCGCGCAGCGATTCAAAGAAACGCGCAGGGTTACCAATACCCGCCATCGCAACCAGCGGCTGAGATTTATCGAAACTGTACTCACCGAAGGTCGAATCGCATTTAACGGGCTTCACTTCCGTAGGCGCCAGTTGCATTTCGAACTGCCCTTTTGCTGCTGGGCCACCATTATTGACGATAAAATCCACAGCATCGAGACGCCACGCGCCTTCACGCAGCGGACCTGCCGGTAACAACAAGCCATTACCTAAACCGCGTTGACCATCAATCACCACCAGCTCGATATCGCGCCCCAGCGCATAGTGCTGCAGCCCATCGTCGCAGATGATAACATCGACACCAAACTCAGCAATAAGTGCATTGGCGGCATCGACGCGTTTAGCGCCAACTACCATAGGCACTTGAGTGCGCGCTACTATCATGGCAGGTTCATCCCCCACCTCTGCCGCACTTGCACCTAAGCAAACCGATTTAACGCCTTGAATATCAACACCGTAACCACGACTGATCACACCGGGGTGAAATCCATGTTGGCGCAGTAATTCAATCAGATAAATCACAGTTGGCGTCTTACCGCTGCCACCGACGGTAATATTACCGACGACGATGACAGGTACAGGCATTGCAGTTTGTGATTTCATCCCGAGGTGAAACAAAGCGCGGCGCACATAAGTGATAACCACGAATAAGCCAGATAAAGGTAACAAGAGCCATCGCAGTGGATGGCCCTGATACCAGATTTTATTCACTAAGGCCTGCATCTAACTACCAAATTGCATTTGGTATAATTTGGCGTACATGCCATCTAATTCCAATAGTGATTGGTGCGTCCCGCGCTCGACGATACGCCCCTGATCCACCACTAAAATCTGATCGGCACTCTCGATGGTCGACAACCTGTGGGCAATCACTACAGATGTGCGGTTTTGTCTGAGGTTATCTAACCCTTTTTGAATGGCTTTTTCTGACTCAGTATCCAGTGCAGAGGTCGCTTCATCGAGGATCAACACAGGCGCATCACGCAACATAGCGCGCGCAATCGCAATCCGCTGTCTTTGGCCACCGGACAATAACACGCCATTTTCACCCACTTGGGTATCAAGGCCTTGGGGCAGCTGGTCAATAAACTCCATCGCATAGGCCAAGGTCGCGGCTTCAATAATCTGCTCACGAGTGGCTTCACCCGGATAGGCGTAAGCGATGTTATTGGCTATCGTGTCATTAAACAAGGTCACCTGTTGCGATACCAGTGCCACTTGATTGCGCAGCGATTTTAGCGAGTAATCGTAGATGCTGACGTCATCAAGCAGAATATCGCCGGATTCAAGGCCCGTATAAAAACGGGTCACTAAACTCGCAATAGTCGACTTACCTGAGCCAGAACGTCCAACTAAGGCTAAGGTTTGTCCAGGTTTGACTTCAAAATCGACATTCTCAAGTGCACGACGATCTTGGCTGTCATAGGTAAAACACACATTATCAAAACGTAGATGACCCTTAGCACGCTCAACAGTATAAGTTCCCGTATCTGACTCAGGCAGCGTATCCAGTAATTCAAACACTGTGGTACAAGCCGCAATACCCCGTTGAAATTCGGCATTCACTCGGGTTAAGTTTTTGATGGGTTGTAACATGGCCATCATGGCACCAAGAATCGTCGCGAAGGTACCCGCGGTAAGATCGGCTTTCATGCTGTCTAAGCTTGCCGCATAAAGTACAAAGGCTAAGGCGAATGAGCCAATAATCATGATCAGAGGCTGACTAATGGCTTGTGCCACAGCTAACTTCATATTTTGATGGCGGTTTTGATCGTTTACTTTAGCAAAACGGGTTGCTTCTGTTTCCTGTCCACCAAAGGCCAATACGTTTTTATGGCCTTTAATCATTTGCTCCGTAGTCGCACTCACCCCGCCCATGGCTGTTTGAATTTGCTTAGAGACCTTGCGGAAACGACGACTAACCACCGCAATGACCATGCCCATGATAGGACCAATCACAAGAATACAGAGGGATAGCTTCCAAGAGTTATAGAACATCAGCACCAGCATACCAAACACAGTCACACTATCGCGGACGATGGAAATCAAAGCACTTCCCGATGCTCGAGCGATTTGCTCAGTATCAAAAGTCACTTTTGAGATCAAGTTACCGGTATTTTCCTTATCCATATAACTGACAGGCAGGCTCAGATAATGCTCAAACACTTGCTGACGCATGTCCATGATCAAACGCGCACTCATGTATGAAATGCCGTAGGTCGAGACAAAGTTGGCAAAACCGCGCAGGGAAAACATGACGATAACCACAAGCGGCGCCATCATTAGCACGTCGTTGTTCGCGTGGAAACCTTCACTGGTTGGCAATGCTATGCCGTTGGTGACCGCAGCGGGTGCGCCGCCGGAAAAGCCCTTATCAATAAAGGGGCCGATGAAAGCGATAAAGGCGGCATCGACGAGACCATAAATAATTAATCCCGCAACTGAAAGCATAAACATGCCTTTCATCTGTTTTATATAGCCCAGTAATCGTTTGAAAACTGTCCACATTTCGTCTTTAGGAGATGTTGTCATTGATAACACTAAATTATGGCAAAGTAGGCATTCTACTCTGGATTAATCAAGTCACCAAATCTAAACAGAGAGTTGTACCAAAATGGCGCTAAATCACCACGATAGGTCTTAACCTCTCGCTCAGACTGCTGAAAAATCACACTAATCTGCCCTTCTATACCTGTAGTTAGGCCCATAATCTCCCGTTGCTGATAACGTTCAACCACTGTGGATTTTGGAAACCCCCAGCGATTAGCAAAACCAGCAGGAAACAAAACTAACTTGGGGGCAACAGCATCAATAAAGGCTTCAGTTGACGAGGTTTTACTGCCGTGGTGAGGCGCAACGAGCACTTCACTTTGTAACTCATACTCACCACTTAAGGTACGACTTAATAGTGAAGTTTCGATTTGCTTTTCGATATCCCCCGTAAGCAGTAGACTCTGCCTGTCATCATCAATGCGTATAACACAGGAACCATTATTACCCGCTAACACTTGAGGCGGAGAAAGCAAATTCAAACTCAGCCCTTGCCATTGAATTAGCCTTGGGCGGCAATCTTGGCCGCTAAAGCCTGCCACGTCTGTGATCACTAAAGCCTTAGGGTAAGCCTCAATCAAAACAGGGGCACCACCAGCATGATCGTTATCGCTATGGCTGATAACAATATAATCAATCTCTTGAATGCCTTTGGCTTTTAGGAAAGGCAATATCACCCGCTCCGCATAACTGAAGTCATCACCAAAGGCGGCACCAGTGTCGTAAACCAGCCCTCTACCATTCTTTTCAATAACCACTGCTAAACCTTGGCCTACATCCAGTAAATGCATAGCCCATCGATTATTTTGAATGGGTGACCACAGCGTAATACAGAAAAGCAAAGCGGGAATAAACAGTAAACTCAGCAGGCTTAACCAAGAAGTATAATTTTTATTTTTAGGCACATAGCGCCATAACATACCACCGATGAGCGCGGATAACCCCAAGGCTAATATCGTATCTGAAAGCGCTAACCAATGGGCTGGCAATTGCTGGCTTATGTCTAGCAACTGCGAATAGGGTGATAAACTCCAATCACTTAGGCGAAGCAGTCCCAACCAAGAGAACCCAAACGCAGTACTAACCCACCAGCATATAAATCCCGCCATAGCTAATGGGATAACAACAAAACTAAACCATGGCACAGCTAGGATATTCATCCACAAGCTGTGTAAACTCACACCACCAAAGAGTGCTCCTTGCAGTAATCCAAGCCCAAGGCTCAAGCGCCACTGGATGGCCCAAAATTGCAAAAGCCCCGCGCCTACACGCGTCCTTCGAGTCGACACAGCCGTAAACTCTTTGGGCTGGATGACTAAAGTATATAAAATCACCCCTAAAGCACAAAACGACAGCCAAAAGCCCGCACTTAAACAAGCAAGCGGGTCGAGTAACAATACGACAAACAATGCAAACAGCAAGCGCTCCCACGCAGTAGAAAATCGCTTTAATAAACTCAGTAGCATTAACAGTAAAATCATCACGAGTGCACGCTGAGTCGACACACCAAAGCCTGCAAGATAAGCATAAAATGCGGCGCCTATACCTGCCGCGACTAACGCAAAAGTCATATTCCGTCGACTCTGATGTGACACCAAACGACTCAATCCAAACAAAAGGCAAGCGTATACCCATGCCGCGACAACGGAGAGGTGCAAACCGGAAATCGCCACTAAATGGCCAGTGCCAGTCTGCCTTAGTGCTTGCCAACGAGCTTGTGAGATCAAATGCTTATCCCCCAAAAGCAAAGCGAGTAAAATGTCACCTTGAGGTAAAGAGGCTAATTCAGGTGTCAATGCGCTTATGAGGTCATTACGCAATGAAGGCGAAACCGCAAGTAACTGCGCCTCAATCACTCGTCCTTTACCGACAACATGTTGACTGATTAATTGTTTTTGTTCGTTGTAGCCGCCTTGATTTAGCACGCTAGCAATGCTCTTAGGTGTCAACGTAAACAGCCAAACCTGACCCACATCGACTTCTGGTGGATCTTTCCACGTGAGTCGCAATTTTGCGTTTGGCCCTAAGATTAAATTTGGTTTAATGAGCGATATATCCAAACTTAGCCAGTCGCTGTTTCGACTAACTAGTGATATGATTTCGCCCCTTACCTGTATAGGTTGTTGTAACACTGGCAAATCCTGCCTAGATAATCCTAAGCAAAAACCAGTTAGCCATGCTACCGCAAAGAGCCCACCTGCACAGACAGGGATTTTTCGGTGTAAGATTAACGCCCCAACAACAAGGTAGGGTATGTAACTGACTGGCGGCAGCGAAGGCCATAACATCGCTGATAATAAGATGGCACTAAAGCCAAACATGAATCGATTCATAGTGAATTAAGTTAAGACAGCAATTTCAGCATATGCCAAAAAAATTAATTAAAAGATTTATGCCTAAGCCTGAAACCTTGCGTGAGCATAAACACTTACGCATGTTCGGACGCTTGTTACATAATCCCAATCTATGGGCACTTAATCGAAAATCCGCCCCAGGCGCATTTGCCGTAGGGTTATTTGTCGCTTGGATCCCCATGCCATTTCAGATGGTTGTTGCAGCGGCTTTTGCCATTCTATTTAACGTTAATATTCCCGTTTCAGTTGCATTAGTATGGATAACCAATCCCTTAACTATGCCAGTGATGTTTTATGGGGCGTATTTGCTCGGTGCTAAAATACTCGGCCATGCCCCGCAAGATTTTGCCTTCGAAGCAAGTTGGCAATGGATTGAAGCATCGCTTGCGACCATAGGTCCGGCATTCTTACTCGGGTGTCTCGTGCTAGGAGTGGTTTTTTCCGCTGTCGGTTATTTGCTGATTAATAATCTGTGGAAATATTCAATTATGTTTAAGTGGCAGAAACGCAAGAATAAATAATCTTTTATATTCAAACTGCTTATGTTGGTACAACGATTGAGTCGAGGTAACAGCATAAGCGGATTAACACATTCGCTCTCGCTTCCCTTTTGTTCATCATGTGAATCACCTTCTACAATACAACCACGTTAACTCCACTTTGCGCCGAATTTAAGATCGTACATATCTGTGAATTAAATCACACAGCGGCGCCTAGCTTTTCCCTAAAAACAGATTTTTGCTGTTACTATTTATAAAAACATCAAGTAGGGAATATCCATGCCTTTTTATCATCAATATGGTTCTAAAAGCCTTAAAGCCGTTGAACACTTAGTCCTATTTATTATTGCCATTGCCACCGTTGTCGCAATAGGCCAAGAAATTGTGCATATCATCTCTGTACGTATGGTCGCACTGGCCGATTTACTCTTGTTATTTATTTTCTTAGAAGTGTTAGCCATGGTGGCTAACTACTATGAATCCGGTAAGTTACCAGTACGTATGCCGCTTTATATTGCGATTGTCGCCTTGGCCCGTTACCTAATCTTAGATATGAAGAGCATGGAAGACTGGCGTATCGCAGCAATATCATTATCGACGCTAATTTTAGCGGCAACCGTGATTGTGATTCGTTGGGGCCAATTAAAAATGCCTTATCCAAAAAATCAAGAATACGACAATTAATCAAATACCTGAGTTGGTGCTATTGAAACCTAAATCAATGGCACCTGCTGTTCTCGTTTTAAAACTATTATCAAAGACCTAGCTTTCACATTGGTATTCTGCCAAAAAGCAATTATGCTAGTTTTACTGAGATCAATAATTTACGGGGCAATTGAGTTATGGGTGACCATACTACTGGTTTTGAAGAAAAACGCACATCGCTGCGAGTCGACATGGAAGCAGAGCGCGTGGTCTTGAATTGGATCGACACTCAAGGCATGAAGCAAACAGATGAAGGTGTGTGTATCGACTTAGCAAGACGCGGCATTTTATTCGATTATAAAAATCCGTTTGCACTCGGGGAACTCATCGAAGTGACCTTTAATCCCAATTCAACCCAACAAAATACCGTTAAAGGACAAGTCTGCCGTTGCGCGAGATGCCATGACCAAAGCTACCACATTGCTATGCAACTGCTTTAATTTAACTTAAATTTCGCAGCTTTAATGGCTCTGTTCTACACTCAATGAATTGAACAATTCATTAAGGGGCGTCAGTATGATCTTGCTGGTAGGTGGTGAAAAAGGTGGTAGCGGAAAAAGTTGTCTCGCTCAAAATCTTGCCGTTTATATTAAGCAAAAATTTCAGGCAAACGTCCTCATGGTCGATTGTGATCCCCAACGCACGACTTCAGATTGGATCCAAGCAAGAAATAATGATCCAAGCCTCCCAAGTATTAATTGCATCCAACTTTACGGCAAGATTCGTAATGATTTACTCAGCCTCAATGAGCGTTTTGACTACGTAATTGTAGATTGTGGTGGCCAAGATAACTTAGCCATGCGCGCAGCTATGTCGGTAGCGACTTATGTTGTGATCCCCCTCAGACCCAAAAGACGCGATCTCAAAACATTACCCCACATGGAAGACATGCTAAGCACTTGTAAAATGGTGAATCCTAAAATGATCGCGACTATAGTGCTAACCCAATGCCCAGCGCTTCCCACACAGTTTAAACGCATTTTAGAAGCCAAAGATGTGGTGCAATCCTTTGGACTAAGGGTGCTAAATTCAGTTACATTTTGTCGAAATATTTATGATGACAGTGAAGAAAGAGGCTCTTCAGTCGTCGAAATAGAACCCGATGGGAAAGCAGCTGATGAGATCCGCGCCATAGCGGATGAGTTATTCGCAATGCCACCAGAAAATAGCTATGAGCTTAACTGATCTTAAACGTAAGAAACCTAAGCAAATCATCAAGCCGGTTTCTGTCGATGATTTCATTGAAGATGCCAATAACTACGCCTTAGGTAAGGCGAGTTTATTAGCTGCGCCCACCACACACACCATAGTTAAGGGCTTAGATAAAAAATCGACTAAGATTTATCGCCACGCGACCTTTACCCTCACTGAAAACAGTATTTCTCAGCTTGATGCCCTATCGAAATCCACCAATATTGCAAAATCTCGATTACTGCGTATTTTGATCAATGAATTTACCCAACTCACCCCCGCACAGCAGGAGCAAATTGCAAATAAGCGCCACGATGAAACCTGAGATTCAACAAAACGATTACACGTCTAAGCGGCTAAAAACCAATCAATAAAATACAACAAAATAAAATGAGTACGCTATGGCACTGTGTATTATACCAATAATATTAAATAGTTAGTCAGTTCAGAGCCTCACTGGCATATCAATCCAAGACGCATTGACGCAGAAATGGTCATTCACTTTTAAGTCATGCAACACCGGAGTGGAATGCCTGTGGCTCCCGAAGGGCGGCTGATGTTAATGGCATCGCGCTTTATACTGCGTTTAAGGCTTTTGACAGAGCACCGCTATGCCTTCAAGCCTTCGCCTTGTCTAAAGCTAGTTAAATTCCCGCTGAATGAACAGATATTTAATACGATGGGTATTAATGCTCACACTTTCGCCCAGCTACAAGTTGAATACCTTGGGACGTTTCGTAAAACTTACCTTTACCTATGAGTAACTCAATTAATGCTTCGGCACTCAAATCAGTTGCACTACAAGTATGGTATCGAGCCGCCGAGCCAAACTTTTGCTCCATCATGGAAATTAATTCAGGCTTTATAATAGCGGCCCCTTGAGCTACCATCAGCGCCATAACATCATGACCGTGAACAGAATTGGACATATGTCCTCCTAAAGATGCAATATTATTGTTCTTTATATCCTAACGGTTAAATTCGAACCCTGATCTCGCGCACAAACTTTCAAATGGGGACGACTGCGCCGACATCTGTGACGATAATGTGAGCCATTATGTCTTTGATCCTATTACTGACCCAACAGATGTCGCTGTACTTAGTGATCGTTTACTTAGTCAGTAAAACACCACTGTTCAAACTGTTTGCCGAAACGTCTCCTCGTCTGCCACATAAGATTTTTATGTATCTGATTTTTTCGAGTTTCTGCATCATGGCCACTTATTTTGGTGAGCAAACCTCAGGAGCGATTGCCAACACTCGTGCTATGGGCGCCGTTTTAGGCGGATTATTAGGAGGACCGGTTACTGGTTTTCTGGTGGGGCTGACTGGTGGGCTACACCGCTACAGTATGGGCGGCTTTACTGATATAGCCTGCGCCATCTCCACCACCTTAGAAGGCTTATCCGCAGGGATGATAAGCTTCTACTTAAGACGCGCAGATAAAAGTGAGCTCATCTACAATCCATTACTCGTTTGCCTAGTGACTTTTTATGCTGAAATGATGCAAATGAGCATCATACTTTTGGTCGCACGCCCCTTCGATGATGCATGGGAATTGGTACGTCAAATCGCGCCGCCCATGTTGTTAGTGAACTCCGTGGGAGCGGCACTCTTTATGAGCATGATCCGTGACCAAAAAACCATGTTTGATAAACTCTCATCGAGCTTTTCGACTAAGGCATTAAAAATTGCCGAACGCAGTGTCGGATTACTATCCAAAGGATTTAACGAAGAAAGTAGTAGTCACGTCGCCCAAATCGTCATCGAAGAAACCAATGTGGGTGCTGTGGCCATCACGGACAGGGAAAAACTGTTAGCCTTTATTGGCATAGGCGCCGATCACCATCTCCCTGGTACACCGATTTCATCTAAAATCACCTTAGAAGCCATCAATCAAAATAAGGTCATGTTCGCCGATGGCGTTGAAACGCCCTATGCATGCTCTATTTCTTCTCATTGCCGTCTAGGGTCAAGTCTAGTGATCCCGCTGCGCAGTGATACCGAGGTCATTGGCACGATTAAACTCTATGAGCCTAAGAATAAACTTTTTTTGAATATCAACCGTACTTTAGGTGAAGGTATTGCCCGTCTGTTATCAAACCAAATTCTTTATGGGCGTTTTGAGCAACAGCAAAATCTACTGACTCAAGCCGAACTTAAATTGCTACAGGCTCAGGTCAATCCGCACTTTTTATTTAATGCACTGAATACCATTAGCGCGATTATCAAACGTGATCCTGATATGTCTAAGCAGCTACTGCAGCAGTTATCACAATTTTTACGGATCAATTTAAAGCGAACGACAGGCTTAGTGACGCTTGGGGATGAGCTAGATCACATCGCGTCCTATCTCACCATTGAAAAAGCGCGTTTTATTGATAAATTACAAGTCAGTATCGCGATACCTGAATCACTCTACCACTGTAAAGTTCCCGCCTTTACCCTGCAGCCAATTATTGAGAATGCCGTAAAGCACGGCACTTCGCACATGATTGAGCAAGGGCAGATTAAAGTGACTGGCAAGCTCGAAAATGATGTGCTGGAGCTAGAAGTCACAGACAATGCCGGGTTGTATCAGCCCATTGAGGGATCAGAAGGCCTAGGGATGAACTTAGTGCATAAGCGAATTCAAAATATTTTTGGCGAACAATACGGCGTGACAGTGGAGTGCGAGCCCGATCAATTGACTCGTGTCACCATAAGATTGCCCATAGAAAGCCCTGAAACATCAAATATGGATAACCGCACGTGATCACTTGTTTAATTGTCGATGATGAGCTGTTTGCTCGTGAAGAATTAGCTGACCTTTTGGGGCAAGAACACGACATCCAAATCGTCGGTCAATGCGCCAATGCTATTGAGGCATTACAGAGCATAACCAAAGAAAAACCTCAGTTAATCTTTCTTGATATCCAAATGCCACGCATTTCGGGCATGGAACTTATTGCAATGCTCGACCCCGATGACATGCCGAAAATCGTGTTTGTCACCGCCTACGACGAGTTTGCCGTCAAAGCCTTCGACAATCATGCCTTCGATTATTTACTCAAACCCATAGATGCCGACAGACTCAGTAAAACCCTCACTCGTGTGCGTAAAAATCTAACGCCTCAGGCTATGGACTCCATTACCCCAAAGAGTCTTGAACATATTCCCTGCTACAGCGGCAATAAACTCAAAGTCATTGCAATCCAAGATGTGGAATATGTGTTCAGTGACTTAAGCGGCATCCATGTGGCCAGCACGAAAGGCAAAGTCCATACCCAGTTGACCTTGAAAGTGTTCGAAGAAAAAACCCCACTGGTGCGCTGCCATCGGCAGTATTTAATTTCACCTAAGGCGATTGCTGAAATTGAGCTGTTAGATACTGGGGCTGAAGTCACCACTCATTTAGGCGATAAAGTCCCCGTATCACGCCGCTATCTTAAAAGCCTTAAACAGCTATTTGGCTTTCAATAAACACAATCCAAAAGTCATCTTAGCGATGTATTTTTAGCCATAAGATAGCCAACAACACTCACCGTTAACATAAAATGGTAACCACTTAAGCTCGCCTATTGCCGCTCACACTGCATTTTCGACCACTCATTGAGATTACAAAGTTTTATATCAACAACTTGTTTACACTCGCCAGAACTCAAATGGGGAGATAACAAAAATGATGTGGTTCCTACTCTGTGTCGGTCTACTGATCGGCGGCTACTTTATCTACGGCGCCTTTGTCGAGAAAGTCTTCGGCATTAACGCTAATCGTCAAACACCCGCTTTCAGTCAAACTGATGGCGTCGACTTTGTGCCTATGTCTAAAGGCAAAGTCTATCTAATTCAATTATTAAACATTGCAGGCGTAGGCCCAATCTTTGGTCCTATCTTAGGTGCACTCTATGGTCCTGCAGCCATGTTGTGGATTGTGGTTGGCTGTATCTTTGCAGGTGCAGTACATGACTACTTCTCCGGTATGTTGTCAGTGCGCAATGGCGGTCAATCCGTGCCAAACCTTGCGGGTAAGTATTTAGGTAAGAGCGCCAAACACTTCATGAACGTGTTTGCTATTGTGCTGTTACTGCTAGTCGGTGTGGTCTTTATCTCTGCGCCTGCAGGCTTACTTGGCAAGCTTACTGGTTGGGATGTCAGTATCTTCGTTGGTATAATCTTCGTCTATTACCTGATTGCAACTGTGGTACCTGTCGATAAAATTATAGGTCGTCTGTACCCCTTCTTTGGCGCTTTATTGTTCTTCATGTCGTTTGGTTTAGCTTTCGCAATTATGCTATCAAGCGAGCATACCTTACTGCCTAACGTACAAGCGGGCGATTTCTTCCAAAACTTAAATCCGAACGACATGCCACTTTGGCCTGCCCTATTCATCACTATTGCCTGTGGCGCGGTATCGGGTTTCCATGCTACTCAATCACCGTTAATGGCCCGCTGCGTTGAAAATGAGACTAATGGTCGCTTCGTCTTCTTTGGTGCCATGATTGGCGAAGGCATAATCGCATTGCTTTGGTGTGCCATCGCGTTGTCTTACTTTGGCGGAATAGAAGGGTTGAGTGCGGGTATGTCAGGTAACCCTGCCAACGTCGTCTATGAGGCCTCTACTGGTCTGTTAGGCGCTATTGGTGGCTTTATGGCTATCCTAGGGGTGATTATTCTGCCGATTACCTCAGGCGATACGGCTTTCCGCTCTGCGCGTTTGATTCTGGCTGAATTTTTCAATATGCCACAAATCTCACTACCAAAGCGCTTAGTGTTAGCTCTCCCACTGTTTGTTATCGGCGGCATATTGACCCAAGTGGACTTTGGTGTGATTTGGCGCTACTTCGGTGTAGCAAACCAAGCCACTGCAGTATTAATGCTGTGGACGGCTTCGGCTTACCTGCTACGACATAACAAACTGCATTGGATTGCGACAATTCCAGCGATGTTTATGACCACTGTGGTTATCACCTTCCTACTGAACTCGTCAACCTTAGGCGCAGGTTTACCTATGACGGTATCAACCATAGCGGGCATAGTCACAACCTTAGTGATTACAGCACTCTTGATTGTGAAAACCAAAGGTAAAGGCGAAATTGATTTACCGGTTGAAACTGAGCTTAAAGAGACAGTCAAAGACTAGTCAAACAGTCCAAATGACCAAACTAAAACTGGCGCTTTATTGCGCCTGTTTTGATCATACTGCTCCACCAATAACAGCTATCACAGGTTTGAGCTAGCAAGGAATTCAAGCTTGACTCGATACCATTCCACACTGTATCAGGCATACAAAACTGCTATACTCCCGCCATAGCACACTGCAACATGCATAATATGAATCAATCGAATAACCCGCTCCACGGCATTAAACTGGAAACGATCATCACTTATTTAGTCGAGAAATACGGCTGGGAAGAATTAGGTGAAAGAATTAATATCCGCTGTTTTACCCACGATCCCAGCATCAAATCCAGTTTACGTTTTTTGAGAAAAACAGAGTGGGCGCGGGATAAAGTCGAATATCTTTATTTAAGAGCCAATAAATTACCCTTGCCGCCACCCAAAGCAGACTCTAGTCAAGCGACTAAGAAGCCTGCGGCAAAAATTGCGACGAAGAAAACCAATCAAACTCCCCCTGACAAGTCAGCTAAAAGCGATAAACCTAGCACAGATGACAAAGTAAATAGCCATATTTGGGGTAACAGTTAATCTTCGCCCTCTGCAGCCATAAAACGTGAACAGTCCTCACTTGAGGGCTGTATTGTCATCAGCAATATCACGCTTTTTGCCAAATAAGCCAAAAATTAGCTTCAGTTTTCCAATTAATGGCCGATAGCGATTTGAGTATCAACACAGTTTGCATCTAATGGAGTATGGAATGAGCATTAATGGAATAAACAGTGCCACAATCGGCTCAACTTTCACTCCGGTATCGAGCGCATATATCGCAGCAACTCCTGCCACAACAAAAACGGCGACTAATGAATCGACAGCAGATGCGCAGGATACTCAAGACACAGTCTCCATTTCTTCAGCCGGCCGCGCCGCATTGTCCGCAGATGTAGGTGCCCCTTTAAGAGACAATGCTGCAGCCAAAAAAGATGGAACAGAAAATGATGCGTCAGAAGAGCCCATGACGTTAATCGACCAACAGATCCAGAAAATAAAAGAGCAGATCAAAGCACTACAAAAAATGCTGGCCAAACTTAAAGGAGATGACTCTGAGGTTGCGGAGCAACAGCGTAAGTTAATCCAAGAACAAATAATGCAGCTAAGTAGTCAAATAGCGACCTTGACTGATAAGAAGATGCGCGACGCGCAAAAGTCAGCTTAGACAAAATAACTGACCAATAGTCTTTGTAATACAGCCCGTAATGGATGATAACCTAGATAGGAAAGCTAAACATTAAACGCCAAACATTGAGCCCATCGCCACGACGATAACTGAATCCGATGCGATCAACACTCAATAATTCACCGCCTAACGGCTTAGAAAAGGCAAGGGAGAAGCCTGCCTCATAGCTGCCAGAAACAATAGTATCTTGCTCTATCTCGCTAATAAATCTAAGTTCATTGAAATACCAATAGCCTACGGCAAAGATCCTTGGTTGCACCTGCAGATCCCACCATTGCCAGCGTGGTGCTAACCCTAAATCAACACCTGTTTGTAGTACTGCAAATTGATCAGAAAACTTACCATAGTGCTCGCTGTACCCAGCAAAGCGTAATCTCGATACCCACACAGCATCCTGCCCTGCTAAGGTAAAGTCATACAAGCTACTGATCCCTGAGGCGATAATAGCAACGTTATCGTTTTTATCGAAATTAGTACCAAAACCGATATCTAAATACCCTTCCATTCGAGTATTTTCGCTCGCCTGCCAATGATGCTCAAAACCTGGGGTAACTGTCATAGTGCCTATCGACGACGGTAACTCGCCTTCAGTGATATCTTTGGCTAGATAATCAAAAAAGCCAAAGGAGATAGGTAAACGTAACCAAGTTTGGCTACCACTATCTTTCTTCAAATCAAAACTTAACGGAATGCTAACGACGGTGGCATTTTGGTTTGCAGCGCGGTAAACGCCAGTGCCAAGATAACTACCAAAGGCGTAAACAGAATTTGGATTAGTGCTAGTTTCTATCGGATTACTACCATTAGCATTACTATTCGGTGCATGATTGATAGAAAAGCCGGGATCATCCGCTTGAGATGCTGATATGAATGTATTTGTAGCGGAAATACTATCGGCAAAGGTGGTAGGAATAACGCTCAGTAATGCCAAGCACATTAGCGACAAGCTTAATAGCAACCGACTGAAAAAATGGCTCAATTGACTTAAACCTTACTCATTTCTGACTCAATCGGTCGACCCATCATAAATACAAAGTTACTTATTTTCATCCATAAAATGATATTCAGACATCATGTGTCCAAGCTCAGTGGATTTGGTCTTTAAGTACGCCTCATTGTAACGATTCTTACCAACTTGCAGCGGTACGCGCTCAACCACTTCGATGCCAAACTCCTTCATCGCTTTTACTTTGCGAGGGTTATTGGTCATCAAACGCACATGCTTCACCCCTATCTGTTCCAGCATAGGCTTGATCATGTCGTATTTACGCATATCCGCTTCGAAACCGAGTTGCTCGTTGGCTTCAACCGTGTTGGCGCCTTTATCTTGCAGCTCATAGGCGCGAATTTTATTAAGCAAACCAATGCCACGGCCTTCTTGGCGTAAATAGAGGATAAAGCCACTGCCCGTTTCCGCAATATTTTGCATGGCAGCTTGTAACTGAAAACCACAGTCACAACGCAAGCTAAATAAAGCATCGCCGGTTAAACACTCGGAATGAATACGGCCCAACACAGGTTCATCCGCACTGAGCGTACCGAATGTGAGCGCAACATGCTCTTTACCTGATTCGGTATCTTCAAAACCATGCATGGCAAACACGCCCCAAGGAGTGGGTAACTTTGACGTCGCGACATATTTTATCGACATACTTAACCTTAACGACAACTCTCATTCCATGAGACGAATAAGATCCCTAGAAACAAAACGAGGATTAGGCACTTAGCCAACTAAGCGCACTATTCTAAAGTGTTTTCGAACAATCCAGAAATACTTTAGTGTTTTAATCAACTAAACCAAACATGAATGTCTTTTCGATGGGCAGCACGAAGGAATGGATTAAAACGAAGCAGTGCATTAAATACAAGGAGCACAAACACGCGATCGACACTCGATCCCGTGCCAGTGACATCCAATCCCACATTAAAATTTTGCGGGAGCGTATCCAGTAACTTCCGTTAGCCCCATTTCACGGCCAATAGCAGTCATAGGGTGGATTACCACAAGCCCTTTGACAGACTTTTTCAGTTTGCCCATGTCTGCTTGTTCCGCTTTTGTCAAAGCACGATGGAAAGGCAAACCTTTGATATCTGACCCTTGCTTATTCAATAAGCGGGTTTGTTGCCCTTTCACACTGCCGATTTGCTTAGTGACCGCAGCGATTTCGCGTTTGAACTGGGCAATAATGACGTCATCGCCTCTTTGTTCAGCCGCAGCAAGTTTACGACGAAATTTATCTAATTTATCGTTAAGCTGCTGCAGTTCTTGCTTTAAATTCATTCTGTTACCTTAAATTACCTAAGTTAGCCACAGTAAAATCTTAGCCTGATTATGCTAGCGTCTGTGTCAAGGCCTGAGATTATAGCAGCAAGTTACAGATCCTCGTTACCGCTTTTATAACAAACGAATGATCTGATTGCTGCTACCGCGAAAGACAAGACTCGGATCGGCAAGACTTTGTTCAAATTTTCCGTCCACCAGCACATCAATATAGGCCAACACGGCGCGCTGTTCATCACTCAACTCATCGAGCACATAACCTGTCCACAGCCAAATATCTTTACCCGAACACTCAGTCTTGACTCGTTTGACGAGCGTCAAAATGGCACTGAGATTGACAGGCAATAAAGGATCGCCGCCCGAAAGCGATAAACCACGGCGCACAATCCGCTTATCATTAAGATCGGCAATAATCCTATCTTCTATCGTCCTATCAAACACATGCCCAGAACGGGGATCCCACGTGCTTTGGTTGTAACAACCCCGGCACTGGTGCTCACAACCAGAAACAAACAAGGTCGCACGCGTACCAGGACCATTGACCACATCGATAGGGAAATACTGATGGTAATTCATTGATGGTCACTCACAGTGCATTTCATCTTTTAACATTGGTACTTACCCCATGGCACCATTGATGCCACGTGATGCCACGGAATAAGTCTAACAGGCAGAATAAGGTAATAGTGTTACAAGTGTTTGATCCTGCGTTTTACTTCTTCTTGCTTGCCATAATTAAAGGGCCGCGCATCTGGGCTGCCTAAGTAACCGCACACACGGCGCGTCACAGAGACTCGACTAGGTTCATGATTGCCACACTTAGGGCAAGTGAACCCTTTACTGGTACAACTAAATTCGCCGGTAAAGCCACAGTCGTAGCATTCATCAATTGGCGTGTTAGTGCCATAGTAAGGCACGCGGCTGTAGCTATAATCCCAGACGTTTTCCAGCGCTTCGAGGTTATGCTGCATATTGGGATATTCACCGTAACAAATAAAGCCGCCGTTGGCGATAGCGGGATATGGCTGTTCAAAATCAATTTTATCGTAAGGATTTACGCTTTTTTCCACATCGAGGTGGAAACTATTCGTGTAATAGCCCTTGTCCGTCACCCCTGTGACTAGCCCAAATTGCTTCGCATCCAGTTTACAAAAACGGCTGCAGAGACTCTCACTTGGCGTGCTATACAGACTAAAGCCATAACCTGTTTCGGCCTTCCACGCATCGGTAGCCGCTTTAAGATAAGCTACAATAGCAACGGCTTTTTCCCTTAATTGTGCATCATCAAATACATGGGTTTGGGTGCCATAGAGTGCATTCATGGTTTCATGCAAGCCAATGTAACCGAGTGAAATTGATGCGCGGCCATTTTTAAAGATTTGCGCCACATCATCATCAGCGCGCAAGCGTACACCACAGGCGCCTTCCATATAGAGGATAGGTGCCACGCGAGCTTTAACACCGTTCAGTCGCTCAATACGAGTATCCAGTGCTTTACGGGCTAATACTAATCTGTCATCTAAAATGCGATAAAATTCAGCTTCATCGCCATTGGCTTCTAAAGCAATCCGCGGCAGGTTTAAACTGACCACTCCCAAATTATTGCGCCCTTCATGCACAAGCTCGCCATTTTCTTCATAGGTGCCTAAAAAGCTACGGCAGCCCATTGGGGTTTTAAATGAACCAGTCACTTTCTCGACTTGCTCGTAGTTGAGAATGTCGGGATACATGCGCATTGTTGCGCATTTGAGCGCCATCTGTTTTACATCGTAATTGCAATCGCCCGCTTTATGATTAATACCATCGCGAATCGCAAACACTAGCTTAGGGAATACTGCCGTCTTGCGATTTTTACCCAATCCCGCCATCCGCACTTTGAGCATAGATTGCTGAATTAAGCGTGATTCCCACGACGTACCTAAACCAAACCCAAAGGTCACGAACGGTGTTTGACCATTGGCAGTGTGTAAGGTATTGACCTCATATTCCAAAGACTGGAATGCATCGTGACATTCTTTTTCAGTTTGTGCCGTAGCAAAGGCTTTGGCATCGGTGATCTTCCAATTCAGGGCAATTTGGTAATGCTTGTCGTAGCTCTTAGCGACAAATGGCGCTAACACTTCATCGATACGGTTGATAGTTGTGCCGCCATAGATATGACTCGCCACTTGGGCAATGATCTGCGCGGTCACTGCTGTCGCTGTTGAAATAGACTTAGGGGTTTCAATTTCGGCATTACCCATTTTAAAGCCGTGGGTCAACATGCCAGCTAAATCAATCAACATGCAGTTAAACATCGGGAAAAACGGCGAGTAATCTAGGTCGTGGTAATGGATCTCGCCCGCCTCATGGGCAGCGACCACATCCTTTGGCAAAATATGACTCTTGGCATAATGTTTAGCAACTATGCCCGCGAGTAAATCCCGCTGAGTAGGAATGACTTTTGAATCTTTATTAGCATTTTCATTGAGCAAAGCCGCATTGCTTTGCTCAACTAAACCACGGATTTCGAGGTTGAGTTTACTGGTCGCTTCACGGCACACATCTCTGTCGTGGCGGTATTCGATATACACGCGCGCAAGGGACTTGTACGGCCCTTCCATCAGTAAATTCTCAACCGCATCTTGTAGATGGTGGATATCAACTTCAGCTAATGGCGCGACGCTTTGACTGATACATGCTGCCACTGTCGCTGCATAGTCGCCATCCTCTATTCCAACTGAGTTTGCAGCGGCATTCACTGCATCCCTTATCCTTGTTTCATCAAAAGGTGTGCGGCAACCATCACGCTTAATTACGACTGGCATTGTTCAGTTCCTCTCCATCTCGCCTAAAAATTAACACTACATCTAGTGATTTTAAAAGCATAAAACACAATATGTAGAGTATTAGGCTACAATGACGGTAAGGAGTCCATGATCCAGATCATAGTTTTTAGGATGAAATAAAAGAACAAACAAGAACTGCAGCTAGGCCCAATTATCTGAAAATTGCGCCTTGACCTGCTGATTAAACCCAGCTAGTTGAATGCGTGACAATTTGTGTTTATCACGCACTATGGATGTGAATTAACGTTTAGCAAGCGCAAGATAACTACTGAGTTGGCCCGATGCAGATTGATGTGCCCCCATAGATGAAGCAAGTTGCATCATAGATTTTAGCCCCTGCCACTGCTGCTTTTGAGCATCCGTAAGCGGAGGTTCAGAATTCAAATAATCCGTCAATTGGCTAAGGACTTTCGTGGCCTTCTGGGCTAGCACCGGCGACTGAGCATCATCCATATTGGTTAAGACGTTTTTAGCATCAACTAAGGTATTGATAAGAGGATTATTAGGTGATTTTTTAGCTAATGACTTGATTTCATCATCTAAAAAATCTTGCAACGATTGTTTAGTCGGCGTTGTTGTGCTCGGCACTGTAATACCGTTTTTCGATAAACGCTCGAGTTGCACATCCGATAAAATGCCATCTTTTTGTAAGCGCGACACCAATGCGGGAATATCGGCGACGCCAAATTGACCATCAGCAAAAAAATCCTTCGCCATCGATTGAATTTTCTGTGCGCGTTGCGCCCGTGGCGACAGCGCTATCTCATCGGTTTTACCTTTATCGGGTTTGGTAGCATCCGTCTGCGTTTTATTTGTTTCTGTCGTAGTATCGGTTTTAGCCGTGCTCGTCTTTTGGCTATTGGCACCATAGGCATCGGCGATACTGGCACTGCTGCGATTAAGATTAAAGGCATTTAAAATAGAATTCATCGTCAAAAATTCGGCGTCTAAGACTCAATAACGGTTTTAAAGCAAAAACTAAGCCAATCAAGTATTAATCAGTGCAACCCCTGAGTTAATAGCATCACTATGCATAAACCAACTTGTATCTAGGACTGTATATCTTCGATCAAGGCAAGACATTGCCGCCTTAGTAAATCGAGTGCCTCAGCGTCCATCTGCACTTTATCAAGCAAGGTTTGCTTCAAGGCAAGAGCTTCGTGCCTGATACCCTCTCCTTGACTTGTCAGAGTGATCAGCTTTTTCCGCTCATCTTCAACGCAGTCTAATCGCGTAATCAACCCCTTCAACTCTAACCGCTTGACGATGGGCGTTAAGGTTCCCATATCGAGTTTAGTCGCCATTGATAGCTGGGTTTGGCTACAGCCGTTTTGACGCCACAGGGTTTGCATCACTAAATATTGAGGGAAAGTTAACTCGTATGCCTCGAGTAGAGGCCGATAAGCACGCACTAATGCATTGCTCGCAGAATATAACGCGAAACAAACATTATCGGATAAACAGAGTGGATCGCTAGAAGCTTGGCTATGAGTCTGTTTTGTAGCGTCTAGCTCATGTTGAGGTAAGCAATTCTGCACGTTTAAGCGCCTGTCATTTAAACATAACGCTATCTTATCCGATCTGTCCCACCCCATCTAGTTTGCGCGCAAACTATTTGCATTCAATCTTAAAGCCACGTAGAGTTAACATCATTAGTTTGCGCACAAACAAAAGGTGAGTTTTTATGAAGAGTATGACTGAAACCCGTGAGATCCATCTAGCTAGTCGCCCAGAAGGCATGCCTACAGCACAGAACTTTACTTTAGTAAATAAAGCGTTAGCACCACTCGCTGATGGACAAGTGCTGATTAAAAATCTATGGATGTCGGTTGACCCTTACATGCGCGGGCGCATGGTTGATCGCAAGAGTTATGTTCCGCCCTTCGCCTTAAATCAAGTCTTAGAAGGCGGTGCGATTGGTGAAGTTATCGCGTCAAAAAACACCGAGTTCCCGGTTGGTACTAAAGTCAGCAGCATGCTAGGTTGGCGTGAACACGCAGTCACAGATACCGCAGGACTGACAGCTTTACCACTAACTACGCTTGATAATTCACATTTCCTCGGCGTACTCGGAATGCCAGGCATGACAGCTTGGACAGGACTGACTCGCATTACAGATTTAAAAGCGGGTGAGACACTGTTCGTTTCCGCAGCCTCTGGCGCAGTAGGTAGCGTAGCCTGCCAAATTGGTAAACTAATAGGTGCTCGTGTAATAGCCTCTGTCGGTTCAGATGAAAAAGCTGAATTATTAAAAAGTTATGGTGTTGATGCGGTCATCAATTACAAAACTTGTGGCAATCTCACCCAAGCGTTGACAAAAGCCGCCCCAGAAGGAATTGACGTGTATTTTGAGAACGTCGGTGGCGAGCATTTAGCCGCAGCGCTGAGCAATATGAAAGATCATGGACGTATCGCTGTTTGCGGTATGATTTCGCAATATAATAACACAACTCCAACACCTGGCCCTGACAACTTAGCCCTAATTGTAATGCGAAAACTCAAGTTAGAAGGTTTTATCGTATCCGAACATTGGGCGCATTATCCTGAGTTCACCGCAAAAATGGCTCAATGGTTAGCGGAAGGCAAAGTCAAAGCAGAACAAACAATTTATCAAGGGCTTGAACAAGCACCTGATGCTTTTATCGGTCTATTTGAAGGTAAGAATCGCGGTAAAATGTTGGTAAAACTAGCCTAAGTCACCAACAAAGCGGTATAAACATCTCAATATGAGATAGCAAATAGTCGGTATCGCGAAAGTGATACCGACTTTTGTTTATCTTGCAATCAAACGCTATCTATATGAAAGCTTTTGACTCTACATTTTGCATCATCAGCCTTTCCAGAGCGCAGCTTCAATCAAGTGGGCGACTTTCTCCACCGCCGCTTCGCCGGCGGCAATCGCCTCATCAGCACGGTGAAACTCCATAGTACCGATATTGCCCACCTCAGGCACAATACAAATATCTGGTGGATCGCCCATCAACCGCGCCCGTTTATGCCTTTGCTCTAAAATACCCATAGATTGCGACATCACAGCAATCATCCCCGGATTCGATTTAGTGCCGAGTGAAAACTTATCGGTTAGGTTGCTGACATAATCTCGGCCACGGGCGAATAAATCCATAAAGCCCGTTTCCTGTCGCGCTGGCATATCCATTTCAGCTTGGACAGTCCTTTGGCTGGTCATATTCACGGGTAACACTTGGATACGCCCAGAATGATAGCCATATAAATCCACTGCAATCACCACATCAACGCCCATGGCGCGGCTGACCGAAACAGGAACAGGATTCACTACAGCACCATCGACTAACCAGCGTTCTCCTTGTCTGACCGGGGCTAAAATCCCCGGCATGGAGCAAGAGGCCCGTACCGCTTGCCGTAAATCCCCTTCAGTAAACCAAATTTCCTGACCAGAGTATAAGTCAGTCGCGACGGCTGCAAAGGGACGATTGAGATTCTCAATATTCACATCTCCTATACGTGCATGCAGCACATCGAACACCTTGTCTCCGCCGATAAGCCCGCCCTTACGCCATCGAATATCCATCAAGCCAAGCACGTCCCAACTAGAAAAACCGCGCACCCATTTTTCTAACTCGGGTAAATGATCATGGGCGTAAGCGGCCCCCACTAAAGCCCCTACCGAACATCCAGCCACTTTATCGGGCTTAATACCCATGGCAGCTAAACCATTCAATACACCTATATGTGCCCAACCTTTCGCCGCCCCACTACCCAAGGCAATACCTACCGAAGGGGTTGTTCCGTTAGCCATAAATCATTTCTCCTGTAACTCAATGCAGTACACGATAACGTAAAATCCTGCCATATCCACTGTCAATCGGTAAAAACGACACAATTAAGAGGTTGTAATACCAATGTAAATAAATACAATCAACAGAGCATAAATGGCGCACTTTCTACATCAATCCGTGCATGAAGCAGAGATAATCACCGATGTGGATAGCTGAGCAAGGATGATTAAGGCTATAATCTGCCCTTACTAAGATTTAGGGGATATACCTTTGCAATTTACCGATTTTTCTCTGGACCAGCGTCTGCTTCAAAGCATAAAACATATGGGGATCACAGAACCCACCGCCATCCAGGAACAAGCACTGCCTATCGCATTGGCAGGTAAAGATTTAATGGCGTCATCAAAAACGGGCTCAGGTAAAACCTTAGCGTTTTTGTTACCCGCATTGCAAAGAGTCATTTCTACCCGCTCACTGTCGAAACGTGATCCTAGAGTCTTGATTTTATTACCGACTCGCGAACTAGCACATCAGGTTTATAGTCAGCTTCGCCTACTTGTCGCCAACACCCAATACAAGGCAATCAGTGTACTGGGCGGTGAAAACTTTAATGACCAAGCTAAAGCCTTAGCGAAAGAACCTCATTTTATTGTCGCGACTCCAGGCCGTATCGCCGATCATTTAGAGCAAAAGCATCTTTTTCTCAATGGCTTAGAGTTATTAGTCCTCGATGAAGCCGACCGCATGTTAGATTTAGGCTTTGCCCCGCAGTTAAAAGCCATCAACGATGCAGCCGATCATAAACGCCGTCAAACGCTGATGTTTTCTGCCACGTTAGATCACGACGAAATCAATGATATCGCAGCAACATTACTAAAAAATCCAGCACATGTGGCGATTGGCGCGGCTCACTCTGAGCATAACGATATTCATCAACGTATCTTTTTATGTGACCACTTAGACCATAAAGAAGCGTTATTAGCCCGTTTGCTCAAAGATGAAACCCATAAACAAGTGATCATCTTTACCGCGACGCGTCCAGATACAGAGCGCTTAGCAGCTAAATTAACAGTGCAAGGTTTTGCAACCGCAGCACTCAGCGGTGATTTAAAGCAAGCCGCACGCAACCAAATCATGGACCAATTTGCCCGTGGCCAACAACAAGTCCTAGTGACGACCGATGTCGCCTCTCGTGGTCTGGATTTGCTCAATGTGTCTTTGGTCGTTAACTTCGACATGCCTAAATTTGCCGAAGAATACGTGCATCGTATCGGCCGTACTGGTCGTGCAGGCGCAAAAGGTGATGCGATATCGCTCGTCGGGCCAAAAGATTGGGACAACTTTAAGAAAGTCCAAGTCTTCCTCAGAAAAACCTTTGAGATCAGCACAATTCCAGGCCTAGAAGCTAAATTTAGTGGTCTAAAAAGCAAAGCTAAACAAACGCCAGTAAAACGTGTTGCTAAAGCGGAGCTTGCTAAAGGTAAGAGCAAAAGAACCAAAGCAACCACACCAGCACCGTCGCGGGATAAGCGTTTCATCACGGGCGTGGATGTCGGCGATGCTCCTATGCGTAGAAAACCTGCTGCGGCACAATTACTGCAAGATAATGATACTGAAGAAGTTTAAAACTAATTTATGCATAAAGGCCGGTGGATTTAACATCAGATATTATCTCTGATACAAATCACATAGGCATGATCTAATACTGGAAATTGACATACTAAAATTATCAGTCTGTCGCCAAGCGAATCAAAAGCGCATGGTAAACACTGATCCTCATGTCATTTCCAGCTACAATAGCGCTATTATCGATATTTTGAAGGTGTAACATGAGAGTTTGTGGTGTTGAATTAAAAGGTGGCGAAGCCATTATCAGTTTATTGAGCTATGAAGGTGAAACCTTCAATGTGCCAGAATGCCGTAAGGTGTCTTTCACCGTTTCCCAATCTGCTACCACAGAAGCTATTCGTGAGTTTCACTTCGCTTTTCATAAGCTTATGCAAGATTATCGCGTTGATGAAGTTGTCATCATAGAACGTGAGCAAAAAGGTAAACTCGCGGGTTCAGCGACAAGCTTTAAACTTGAAGCAGCCATTCAATTAGGGGAATTACCTGTCAGTCTATTGTCTCCTGTCACTATCAAAGAGCAAAACAAGCGCAATCCACCCCAAGTTGATTTCGATAGTTTAGATCTTAAAAAAGTACAGCAGCTAGCTTTCGAAGCCGCTTATGCCCATCAAAATCGCCGAATTTTTGGCAAAGTCTAAGTAATGTGATGAACTCAGGCTCCGAAGTCATTCGGAGCTAAATCCTCTATGAATCCATTAAAGTACTTAAACGGTTACAGCCTTGATATTCAGCAGCAGGTACAGCAACATCTCGATGCTGGCACATTACCCAAGCTATTGCTGAAACGTCATCCTGTCATACATAGCGTTCGTAGCGATAAAGCACTGTACGACTATACTCAGACGATTAAAAATCAATTTTTACGCCAGTCCTCCCCGCTCTCAAAAGTGATATTTGATGACAAAATTAATATTAGCCATCATGCACTTGGCTTGCATTCTTACGTAGCACGAGTTCAAGGCAATAAAATCAAAGCGAAGAACGAAATTCGCATTTCTTCGCGTTTAAAGCGTGTGCCAGAACCTTTGTTGCGTATGGTCGTTGTACATGAATTAGCCCATTTAAAAGAAAAAGATCACAACAAAGCTTTCTATAATTTGTGTACCCACATGGAGCCGGATTATCACCAGTTTGAATTTGATTTGCGCTTATTATTGACTTGCATCGACGCTAACATATCCCCTTATTCTGCAAATAAAGTCGACACCTGACCTTCGTATATTTTTCGCCCAAAACTTGACTGATAATAGTTTTCATTTAGAATGTTGTAGTATCTAGTGCTGCAGAATACTGTAATGACAATGACGAAACAGAATATCGACAAACTCTTAAGCAAGTGGTGTAAAAAGCAAGCTAAAAAGTTACTCAAAACACAGGCGAAATCTGTTTCAAGTTCAGGAAAAGCGATTCCATCCTTATCTCGTCTGAACACCCTGACTGATAAATCTTTGACGAATAAAAAGGCTCAACGAAAGCACCTCACCCAATTACTCTCTAAGCATATTGCTCAGCAAGAATTTGCCCTTAGCAATAAATCAACACTCAAAAAACAATTAAAACTCGCAAAAGCTAAGTTTATTGCCGCAAATGATGCGACATTTTCATCGACTATTATTACTCGACTTTCTCCTTTACCCACAGAACACAGCTTTGCATTACGTCCCTTTAAAAAATCACCCTGTGGTGGCTGTCCCGCATTAAAAGGTAAATTGTGCAAGTGCGCATTAAAAGTGATGCAAAGGCGCCACGCAAGCTGATAGGCACTATTTAGCACTGCATATTGGGTTCTCTGTTCAGTCCTTAATAAAAAACGTTATAAGCTCTTCAGCCGCACAATTTTCCTCTTCACAACCTTTTGAATGACTCGCTATACCACTTCTAACTGAAGATCCTATCTATTTTATCCCCTTATGTTTTATCGCCACGACTTCGAATCGAACAAATTTTAAGCATTTATGCAACTCGAACAATACTCGTGATAGCAGGAAAATGTCTACCACAATAAGCATTTTGGAAACAAAAATGCCGATGAAATTTTCATTTCATCGGCATTGATAAACTCTTCTAGAAAGTCAGTGCTATTGTTTATTCAAACTTTGATACTATAAATTCTATTAGCTTAGGATTGGCTAACCTAAGTTCATTATAGCTTCACGACTCTTCACCATATTAGTGAATGTGCGTAAATCTTGATTCGCTAACTTGCTCGACATAGGAATATCGGCTTTCAACGGATCAACAGGTTTACCATTGATATGGAATTCATAATGCAAATGTGGACCAGTCGAACGACCTGTGTTACCAGATAAAGCAATCACTTGACCGCGAGTTACACGTTGACCTTTACGCACTAACGCCTTAGACAAATGTAGGTAACGGGTGCGGTACTTACCACCATGTTCAATCACAATATACTTACCAGCAAACTGATGGTCCGTCACTAAACTGACAATTCCATCACCAGGTGCAATAACTTTAGTCCCGATTGGCACGGAAAAATCTGTTCCATTATGAGGAGAAATACGCCCTGTAATTGGATGTTTGCGATGGCTGTTAAAACGTGAACTCATACGCGGTTGTTTAGCTAACGGATAACGTTGGAATGCCCGAACTAAACTCTGACCTTTAGCATCATAATAACTACCATCAGAATATTGATATGCACTAATTTCAGAACGGCCACTTTTAATACTGACACCTAAAATTTGGCTACTTCCCGTCGGTTCACCTTCAACATATTGATCATTTACCAAAACTGAGAATTTGTCGCCGACTCGTAAATCACGGGCAAAATTCAATTTTTCTTTGAGTAAATCTTCAATTCGCTGAATATCTGCAGCGGCTAAGCCCATTTTTTGGGCTGAAACGTAGAAAGAACCTTTAATATCACCAGTCAAAATTCGATTTTGCCAAACACCTTCAACGTTCACTTCTTCAACATTAAAACTACCGTCTTCATAACGTGTAAAAACCACTTGGCGGGCAGCGTTAAAATAAAGTTCTAATTTTTGTAACTGGCCTTCACTATCAAGCCAAAATTGCATTCTGTTACCAGGTAACAGGGTATCAAGTGCCAAAATGTTTAAATCAGCTTCTAAAACCTTATACATAGTTTGCTGATCAACACCCGCCTTGGAAAATAAACCACTTAAGGTATCACCGGAAACGATAATTCGCTCAAACTGGGGAGCATTATTAATGAGTGCAGCTTGATCTAGGACTTCAGGTTCAGAAACTTGAGGGAGAATATTTTCAATATCGAGAACAATAGGGATACGCTGAGCAGTTGGCGTAACATGGTTATTATTCGGCATCAACATCGCAGCACCCATCAACAAACTACCCATTAATAGAATGTTCTTTTGGGTCGATGATAAGTTCTGCAAACGGGTTTGCGATAAGTTGATAAAGTTGGGTTTGCCTGTTTGCAACGCTTTTCACCTTTCGTTAACTTTGCGTTCTATTTTTGACCAGTCCCTTTGAGGGAAGCCCGAATTTTTTCCAACTTATATCAAAAAACCGATTATGACAAACGCTATTTCACTCTTTTGTTGCACCATTAATGAAAAACATGCGCTAGTTGGCATTTCCAACTCACTTTGTGTGTATTATCCGAATGTTAAACACGCAGGAGATACAATAAATAACACTTATAAAACAATTTGTTATTTATCGTACTCTGTGAGAATGAGCAACTAAGGCAAAACTATCGTCATTTCGCTCCCATGTGAGGTTTTATTGATGTCGATGCGGGTATTTATCTGCTCTTTCATTTCCGACACGTGCGAGATCACCCCTATCATGCGGCCAGAGGATTGCAAATCCATCAGGGTCCGAATGGCCAGTTCTAAAGAATCTTGATCTAAACTGCCAAAGCCTTCATCGATAAATAAAGTATCGAGTTTAATACCACCAGCATAGGCTTGCACTACATCAGATAGGCCTAACGCCATAGATAATGCTGCCATAAAACTTTCACCACCGCTTAAGGTAGCCACAGGACGCACTTTGGAGGTATAAGCATCTTCTACTTCCAATTCGAGCCCAGAAGCTTTGTTACCCTTGGCCCTATCTTCCTTACGCAATAAACGATAACGCCCTTTGCTCATCAGGTGTAACCTGTGGCTTGCCTCTAACAACACATCGTCAAGCAGTACACTTAACACAAAACGTTGCAGGCTGATCTTATTACCTGTATTTCCATTAGCGACATCTGCAAGGGTGCCGATAACCGCATATTCATCTTCCAAAACCTTAGCTTTTGCATCGGCAATACTCAGCTGGGTTTGAGTTTGCATCAGTAATACTGTGCGCGTGTGAAGCAACTGCCATGCCTGCTCTGCTGCGTGTAATGCTTGCTGCGCGAACTCAAGCTCAGCAGCCAGCTTAATGCTATCAGGTGGCACTTTATCTTTAAGCTTAAGCGCTAACTGCTCGCACTGTGCCTTGGTCAAAGCACTGCGCTGTTGGTAAGCCTCAATCTCGCTGGCTAATGCACGCTGTTGTTCTTCATCCAGCATGGCCTCAAATAAGGCCTGTTGATCGGCAAAACCTGCTGCGACTAATTGCTGATTGAGTTGCTGCTGTGCACGCGTTTGCTGGGCTAATGCCGCCTCAGCAGCATTTTCAGCACCATTAAGTGCCGCTTTAGCCGCAACAAAAGATTGGCCAGTCTGTTGTTGGAGATCCCTAACACTAGTGATCTGTTGCTTAATTTGGCTGATACTTTGCTGATTTTGCGCGATTGCTGCAGTTAAGGCCTCAAGCGTTGCAAGCGCAGATGGAACACTTTGCTGCATGTGCGCTAACTGCCCCTGCAATAGATCCACTTTAGATTGCAGTGCACTGTCGTGTGTTTGTCCTTGCTCTAGCTTTTGTTGTAGATGCGTTTCCTGTGCGTGCAACAATGCAATCTCTTGCTGTAACAGCTGTAACTGCTGATGGGCTTGCTCCGCTTGAGTGAGTGAGAAAGCGTATTGCGACAAGGTATGTGTATGTTCGTCTAAAGGAATATCAACCGCAGTGCCCAATTGGACCGCGAGATCTTGTGCTTGCTGTTGCAAGGTTTCTAACTGCGTTTGTAGCCCACGATATTCCGCTCTGGCTTTGCTCAGGATTTCTTGAGCATTCGTTTCAGCCTCAAGTGCTAATTGCAGCGCTTCATCACTTGGGAGTGGATCTTGGCTTTGTGCTGGCTGTGGATGTGTTTGGCTGCCACAAACAGGGCAAGGTTCATCTTGCTGTAATTGCCGCGCTAAAATAGCGGCCTGTCCTTGATGCCAAGTCAACAATAAGGCTTTATATGTAACCTGTGCTTGCTGATGCTGAGCACTGAGTTGTCGCCCTTTGACTTTAGCCTCAACAAGTTTTGCCTGTGTCGACGATACCCTTGCCGCCACTTGTTGCCATTGCTGATAGGTAGACAATAACTGCTGTTGCTGCTGATGCGCTTGTTGCAATGAGAGGCGAGTTTCGCTGTTGGCCTGTAGTTGCGGCAGAGCGGATTCCAATTCACGGCGTTTTTGGACTGCGGTGGTTAACTCATTTTTGCTGTTCTGAAGTTGTATTTTCGCGCTAATGAGCTGCGCTTGCTCTTGTTCAAGGGTTTTATTAAGCCTATCCAATTCCCTGAGCTGCGGCCCTAAGGCATTCAGTTGCTGTTTGACCTGTTCCTGTTCGAGTAACGACGCTTCCAACACGGGCAAATCAGCGGCCTTAAGCTCTGCGTTATCGAAGGCTTGTTTAGCATTGATTAATGCTGTTTTCGCATGTTCAAGGGAAAGACTTGCCGCCTTGGCTTCCTGCTCACGGGCCACAAACACCTCAAGCATGGGTGCCAAGTGCTGCGCCTGTTTAGCCAAATTCAGTTTGTAGGTTTGCGCAGCCATGTTTTCTTGCTGTGCATCAAGCGCAGCAACCGTTTGAGTTAAGGCATCAAACTGCACAAATTCGGCCAATAAATGCTGGGCGGCATCGCTGGTTTTTATCACCCATTGTTGCTGCTGTAATGCATGTTCTTTCGCACTTTGGGCTGTTTCAAGTTCTGGCGTAAGCTTGGCTAATTCACAGCTAAGCTCGTCATCGGATGCTAAACCCGCACTTTGTAAAATGCCATCACGGCGGCTGCGTTGATCTTTCACTAAGGCGCGGATATCTGCAGCCTTACTTTTTAAGGAATCTTCAATACGTCGGTATATATGCGTTTGAAATAGCTGACTAAATATCAGTTCTCTTGCTTTGGAGTCTGCCATTAACAATTCGCGAAATTTCCCCTGCGGCAACACCATCACTTGGCGAAACTGCTCCACATCGAGGCCAGTTAAGGCTTCAATCTCAGCGGTTGCCTCAGAGACTTTGCTCGCTACAAGCAAACTTTCATTACCCGCGGCGTCTATCTTATATAACTGTGCTTCGGGCTTCTGCACCGTTGAGCCGTCACCGCTTTTTTTAACCCTGTCTTGTTCTGGCACACGGCGAATACGATAACTGCTATTACCCAACTGAAAACTAAAAGTGACTTCTGTTAGCAGACTATCATCGGCCATATCGCAGCGCATCTGGCTGCCTTCACGCTCATTACCAGTGGTTTTGCCATAGAGGGCAAAGCAAATACCATCGAGCAAGGTCGTCTTACCCGCACCAGTGGGTCCATTAATCAAAAACAACGGATTAGTCCCTAAGGCCGTAAAATCAAGTTCTTGAGTCGATGCAAAGGGGCCAAAGGCTGACATGGAAAGGCTAAGTGGTCTCATGCTTGGCGCTCCTCATTGTGTAGCTTAGTCAGGAGTTCATCCATCACGGCTTGCTGTGCTTGTGTTAATGACTCGCCGGACACTTGAGAGAAAAAGTCACGGAACATGTCCATCTCGCCTTTTTTGATATGATCTCGGCTCAAGGTGACTTGTTGCTGCCCCGCCATCAGACCAGTCCGCTCTAAATGCAGCACATTAGGGTAAACGGCTCTCAATTTTCCCATAGCATCTAAAATGGCATGTTTATCAAGAAGTCTGACCATAAGGTAGTCCTCACGCTTGATATCCGTTTTACCTTGGGCGAGTAATGTGGCTAACTCCCCTTCTAAGATGCGGACATCGCGTATTGACGTTAATGGCAATAAACTAATTTTAATCGGCGTTTGCGCGCTAAGTTCGACTAAGGTCACCGACTTATGTTGATGTTGTTCGCTAAAGGAATACTTCAAAATCGATCCTGAGTAGCGCACATGCTCTGCACCTTTGTATTGCGGTCCGTGCAAATGCCCAAGGGCGACATAATCAAACTCAGTAAATAGCGTTGGCGATATTTTATCAGCGCCACCAATGCTCAGTGGTCGCTCAGATTCTGACTCGCTACCACCATCCAAAAAACAATGGCTTATCACCACTTTCGGCAAACCTTGGCTATCGTGCTGGCGTACTTGTTCAAGCAATAGCGTCATTGCGGCCTCATGGCTTGCCGCCTCACACTCAAAAACTTGGCGCACTGTGGCAGGTTCGGCATAGGGCAAGGCATAAAACACCGCATCACCGCTTGAACTCGACAAAGTAATGGGATAAATATCAGCACTCAAAGGGCCAATAATATGTAACCCACTTGCCGCCATTTGTTTTGCTGCAAAACCTAAGCGCTCGTGACCATCGTGGTTACCTGCAATTATAATGACTTGCAGGCCTAAATCATGCACTAAGCGGTTAAGCACATCATCTAACAGCGCAACCGCATTCGCAGGCGGAATCGATCTGTCATAAATATCCCCCGCCACAATCACGGCATCCACCTTGTGTTCATCCGCTAGAGCAATAATTTGCTCGAGCACAAAGGCTTGATCATCCAGTAGTGATTGATTGTGTAATTGACGACCTATGTGCCAGTCCGAGGTGTGGATAAATTTCATAATCGCTCTTTTAAAGAAGTGGTGGCGCTAAACCCGAGCGCACATGCCGCCCGTCGATGCAAAATAAGACTGGCAAGATAGACACTGCACTTAAATCAATCGGATTAAATATGTACACAATATTTAAAATACACACCAAAACAATAAGAAGCCTAAAAAGTGTATTAAAAATGACAGGTAATACTATTCAAAAAACTTGAAAGAGTACACCTAACTCAAAGTAGGATGAGACGTTTTAAGTCGTCATTTGGCGGATCTTTTGGGTGATATCCACCTCAGCTTAACTTTTGAGCCAAGATGGACGCCACCAAGATACACTCATGCGCAGCTTAAAGAGCGTCTATTGATGAGTGAGTTTTATAAAATGCTTAATATCAAATAGTTTACGAAAATAAATTATATTGGCTCGCCAAAAGTTTAAAACTCATAGCAAGGGACATAGTCACCACCAACGGCTTAATAATCTTTGTACCTTTAGTGACCACGAGACGAGAACCCAAGGTTGCACCAATCGCTTGCCCTGCCAGCATGACTAATCCTAATAACCAAATCACTTTTCCGCCCAAGGCAAAGAAGATCAGCGAAGCAATGTTAGTGGAGAAATTAAGTAGTTTTGCGTGGGCAGTTGCTTTCGCCAAACCAAACCCCGCTAGCGATACAAAGGCCAGCGCAAAAAAGCTCCCAGTACCAGGGCCAAAAAAGCCATCGTACAATCCCACGCCCAATGCCGCAGTAAAGGCAAATGCGGTAGGAGTCAGCACTTGATGTTTATCATCTTCTGAAATCTTTTTCGAAAATAAAAAGTAACAACCAATAGCCAAAATCAAAAAAGGTAACATCAACTCCAGCACTTTAGTATCGACGAGTTGAACTAGAATCGTACCCAATGCCGCACCGATAAATGCACAAATCAAGGCTAACTTAACGGATTTAAGATCAACCAGCCCTTTACGGACAAAGTACAAACTCGCAAAAAAACTGCCGCCACAGGCCTGCAGCTTATTTGTCCCTAAGGCAACCGCAGGCGGCAAGCCTGCCCACATAAGTGCAGGAATGGTCAGCAAGCCTCCGCCACCGGCGATTGAGTCAATAAAACCAGCCACCATAGCGACGGCAAAAAGTATCGCTGCGATTTGTAGAGTCAGTTCAAATTCCATGATGATTTATTATTCTTCTGATAAAAAAGAGAGTGATTGCCGAACATTAGACTGCGTTTGCCAAATAAACGCAAAGGAGTTATTGTCGCCACAGCGTGAGATAAACTCACACAAAATCCCGAGTCCTGTTCTGATTTTCTAGCAGTAGGAAATAAAATGTTTGCCGAACTACCGCCCCTCAATTCTCTCCGTGCCTTCGAAGCCGCAGCACGTTTACAGAGCATGACATTAGCTAGCAAGGAGTTGCATGTCACCCATGGCGCAGTCAGCAAACAAATCAGAGTATTGGAGGATTATTTAGGTTTTGCGCTCTTTGTACGTTTACACAAAAAAGTTGGTTTAACCGATGAAGCCAAACGCTATTTACCCCATGTTCAAGCCGCTCTGCAAACATTATCTAGTGCTACAAGTGACTTGCGCCGTCAGCCCACTAAGCCGCAAACCTTAGCCATCAATGTGCTGCCAAGCTTAACCATCAATTGGCTCATTCCAAGAATGGAGCAGTTTAAATCCCGCCATCCACACTTGTATGTCGACTTATCCATTGGCGACTTTGCCGTGGATTTTAGCCAAGGTCGTTATGATATTGCGATCCGTAGTAGCACAGTCATCCCTAAGGGCGCGAATTATATCAAGCTGATGGATGAGGATTTATGCTTAGTTTGCGCGCCTTCACTAGCGCCTAAACTGCAAAATATCGAGGACATTAATCACGTCACGTTACTGAAACACACCACAAGACCCGAACTTTGGGAGTATTGGGCGGAAAAGGTGGGTTTAACACTCACCCAAGCACAAACCTTTGGTGTCGAGCATTTTTATATGTTGAGTCAAGCGGCTGCGAGTGGCATGGGCGCAGCACTTATTCCGCGATTCTTCATCGAAGAACAACTGGCAAACGGCAGCTTAGTCATCCCCTTCGACGCCCCCTTCACCAGTCCCTATCGATATTATTTACTCACCCCAAAATCCCCAAGCCTGCCGTTAAAAGCTCAAGCTTTTATCGACTGGTTATTAGAGATTTTTGCGCCCTATCGTCATTAATCTGCATTAAACCTATCTCAGTTCAAGCGAGGCACAATAACGCTATAAGTGCCAAACGAGGCTATTGAGATCACTAACTGAGCGCAGAAAAACACTAATAAAAAACCACCCAAAAGGTGGTTTATTAGATTCAAGGCTTAAAGCGCATCAGAATTAGTGATTGCAATGCTCACCGTGAACATGGTCATCATCGTCCATAAACTCATCGTCACCGTCTTGATGTTGCATTACGCCCCAACCGTCGGTCATGCCGCCGAATTCGGCAGCAAAATCATTTAGCATGACTTCTTGTTCAACCAATGTATCGTACTCAGGCACCATATTGAGACAAACAATGATTTCCCACTTACCAAGCTCATCATTCAGATTCAGCTCAAGCTCACCTTCCAAGTCAGAATTTGTTAATTCTTCTAACGCAGTTTCAGCATCACGTTGGTCATCAAAAACCAAAAAGAAATCAACATCTAACTCTTTAGTTAAATCGATTCCCGCTTCAGCCATTGCGGCCAGCATTTTACCATTGTCATCATCTGGAAATTGCATTTCTTGCTCCACTGTTTCAGGCTTATTCTGCCGCAATGATTTGAACTGATTCACCATTAAAGCTGACGATGTCGCCCGCGATAATTTTTTTACGTTTACGAGTTTCAACTTCACCGTTCACAGTGACTTGACCTTCGTCGATAAAATGTTTGGCTTCACCACCTGCATTGCTCATGCCTTGCACTTTTAATACTTTGTACAATTCAATGAAATCTTCGCCAGAATGCAAAGCCAATTGATTAATTTGCGCCACTTAATACACGCCTTCTAAAAATAAACCTGCGACATTATACCAGCACAGTACAAAATTCGCTGAAGATAATTTGGCTAGAGACGTCTTTCATCGGCGAGTAGGCCAAAGGCTGATTCATCGAGCCAGTTTTCACCTATTTTGAATTGCTGCCTGAGTAAACCTTCAAGCCGAAAACCACACTTTTCGAGAACTCGTGCCGATGCGTGATTATCTTTAGCACAATGACCGACAAATTTATGTACATTAAAACTTAAACAAGCCCAATCAATGACCGCCATTAAGCTCTCAGTCGCATAACCTTTACCATGGCCCTCTACCGCCAGTAAATAACCCACTTCGGCACGCTGTTCCTCGAAACTTTGACAATAGAGGCCCGTTAAACCGATAAACTGCCCAGTATCAACTGTCTCAATCACTAAGGTCAGCCAATCGCCAGAACCGTAGAACCAAGTATCAGAACGCTGCTGAAACTTACTGCGGATCACCTCTTGCGACTCTGGAACGCGTACAAAACGATTAATCTCAGGATCATTATGCAGTGCATAAAAATGTTCCCAATCACTATCTTGTAAGCTCCTGAGTTTCAATCTATCAGTGTAGAGTTCCAGCATAGTGACTCCGTGATGAGCATATAAAACAAAACGGCAGCAAACGCTGCCGTATCAAACAAGCTGTATTAGATAAGCGGCAAAACTTACGCGCGGCTGGTCACTTCAAGTAAATGAAAGCCAAATTGCGTTTTCACGGGTCCTTGTACTTCATTTAATGGTGCACTAAAAACCACTTCATCAAACTCTCTGACCATCATGCCAGGACCAAATGACCCCAATTCGCCGCCTTGGGCACCTGATGGGCAAGAAGAGTGCGCGCGAGCAATTTGAGCAAAATCTGCGCCTTCCATTATTTGCTGTTTCAGCGCTTGACACTGCTCTTCACTGCTGACTAACAAATGTCTTGCTGTTGCCTGGACCATAGTAAAACTCCTGTAAGGATCATGAGACATTTGCCCCAAATATCATTGAGTTCCCACTAAAACATTCGTTTTAACAGGTTTTGAATCAACAGTATAAAAACTTTCTGTTGAATAAAAAAGTCTTAAAATGCCGTCACTGACAACAAAGTCAAGTAACGGCACCTTACACGGCTAAGCTTGTTTCGACGCAATCCAACGATCGATCTTGTTTTCCATGACCGCCATGGGTAATGAACCTGAGGTGAGGATTTGATCGTGGAATGCTTTTAAATCAAATTTATCACCCAAGGCTTTTTCTGCGCGGGCACGCAGTGCCAAAATCTTCAACTGACCGACCTTGTAAGACAAAGCTTGACCAGGGATCGCCATATAGCGCTCCACTTCAGCGACTATGTCACTCTCAGCCATAGGCGAGTTGTCTTTCATGTACTGAATCGCCTGTTCACGACTCCAACCTTTAGAATGAAGGCCAGTATCAACCACTAAGCGCATTGCACGCAGCATTTCATCGGAAAGCTTACCAAAATACTGGTAAGGATCGGTAAATAGCCCCATCTCAATACCTAAGTATTCAGCATAAAGTGCCCAACCTTCCTCGAAAGCGGTATAACCGCTAAAACGCTGAAACTCAGGCACACCGGTCAGCTCTTGTTTGATCGCGATTTGGAAGTGATGCCCAGGAGCGGCCTCGTGCAAAGATAAAGTCGTCATCCCCCACTTAGGCTGTGCTTTGAGGTTATAAGTGTTGATATAAAACACCCCTGGACGGCTGCCATCCACCGCTGGCGCTTCATAAGAGGCTCCCGCTGCTGATTGTTCTCTAAAACTTTCAACCGGCTTAACCACGTAATCAGCCTTTGGCATCACATTAAAGTAGTTAGGTAAGACATGATTGATTTTATCTTTCAACACCATATAACCATCAATCAAACCTTGGCGATCGCTATAGAAATACTGCGGCTCTGAAGATAAAGACGCAAAAAACGCCTTCAAATCGCCCTTAAAACCGACCTGCTCACGCACCTTATCCATCTCAGATAAAATTCGCGCCACTTCACTTAAACCAATTTGATGAATTTCATCCACAGACATAGTGGTGGTCGTATGTGAGTTCGCCAGATGCTGATACCAAGCTTTACCGTTAGGCAAACCTGACCAACCATCAGTCGCCCGCGATTTAGGTAAATAGGTTTGCTTAAAGTAATCGCGTAAGTTCGTTAACGCTGGCACGATACGCTCGGCTATCATAGCTTGATAACGGGTGGTCAATTCCGCTTTATCTTGCTCTGAAAAACTTTCGGGAAAATGCTGGATTGGCGAGTAAAAAATGCTCTGAGTCGCATCTGTCGTTAACATAGCATCTAACTGAGGAATAATGCGCTCTACCAACACTCGAGGTAGTACCACTTTACTTTCAATGCCTTGATTCATACGATTTTCAGCAAGTGCGACCCACTTGATGAAACCATCGACTCTCTGTTCCCAATTACGGTAATCTTGGACAGTCTTAAAAGGTTGTGCACTTTCGCCACTTCCCAGCTGCACCATAGTAATGACAGTGCTATAGAACTGGCTTATCGGCATAAAGCGTGAAGGGAAAGTTTCGTCCACTAACGCCATATCACGGTCATAGACGAACAGGTCATAACTCAACTGTAAATCCGCAGGCAGTTGCTTTGGATCTATCGCACGCACCTGAGCTAAATAGTGAGTGTTAAGATCATGACGAGCCTTAAGGTAATCCTCAGTTAAATCTCCGCCGAAATCGGCGTTATAGTCATTAACGCCGACAAAAGTGGCGTAGATGGGCTCAAGCTTTAGGTAATCTTTAAAATAAGCATCCACAAGCGCTAAATAACGCTGCTCGGCCGTTTGTGTTTCGCCCTGCACTGCTGTCATATTAGCCGAGCTATTTTCTTGAACTGCAGTGACTTCAGGTTTAGAACAACCTTGAAGGGTGAAGATTAACGCTATCGAACCTGCCAATAAACCCAATTTCATTTTAATATTTCTCCTTTTTGGCCCGCTATTGCAGAACTGTTTCTATACTTAGTTCAAGGTCTGCTATCGGAGTTAATCTATGATCTACTCGTTCCGCAACTCAGGTTTCAGGGATCCAGAAACTGGAGTCTATAACCAAACCTATTTCATGGAAGTATTCAACCGAGAATGGCATCGTCACATGAGAGACCACCAAAGCTTGGCACTATTGTATCTGTGCCCTCACATTCATGAAACCGTCAAACAACCCCATTTACTCGAATTCTTTACTAAACAAGTGCAAGAAGCGCTATTAAGAGCAACAGATATGATTGCTAGGCTAGATCACAATCACTTTGCGTTGGGTTTGTTCAATATAGATGAGGTGGGGACGGAAGTAGTGTTAAAACGAATAGAACAACAAATATCTGACTTTAATCAAGATTTTGGTAAACATCATAAACTGACAATCGACTATAAACTGGCTGCCTGTATTTGCCTACCTACACAGGAAAGTAAAATAGAGTCACTCTTCAGTAATGTCAGCCAACTTTCACAACAACTTGAAAAAAATCATGATCAATCCCAAGCCTTAATCCGCTTACAGTAAATAGGCTTATTGATACCAAAGAAAAAGCCCCTTGCGGGGCTTTTCGATTTAAACACTAAACTGCGAAGTAATTACAGTGTGACATTATGCATACGTGCTTTCTCTTTAATATAAGAGATATAGCTATTTGCACTCTTCTGTGTCTTCTTATCATTAGCAGCTAACACTGCACGGTTATAAGCCGACTTATACTGTTTCAAACTTAAATGAGCCAAAGCTAATTCGAAGTTTGCTTCACCAGGATGATCAATACCCATTGATATGGCTTTTTCAAGCACAGGGATCGCAGCTGTATATTGTTCATTCAAGTTTAATAAGCGACCTTGTTTCAAGTAAGTCTTGCCATCGTTGGTGATGGCTGCAGCTTTACCGTAATACTCAGCAGCTTGCTTAAACTCTTTCGCATTTTGATAGAAACCCGCCAAAATCTCTAAAGACTTAGCGTCCTCAGCGATCATGCCTGATTTCATATGTTTCTGATAAATTTTAGCGGCTTGATAAGGAGCACCTTTTTGTGCCATTAACTGCGCTAAACGCGTAATGTTGCCCGCGCTATCTAAGAAACCATTTCTATAAGCCAAATCGTAAGTTGCAAGAGACTTGTCATAGTCTTCAACCATCAAATAAAACTGTGCTAATTGAACCCACAATCTGCCATCATCCGGGAATAAAGGCACCATGACTTCTAACACGCCAACAGCTTTCTTGTACTTCTTCTGATTGAAGTAAGCTGTCAGTTTCATTTGATACAGACCTTTGTCAGGAGCTTCAGCTAATGAAAGACCTTTGTCGGCCACTTCAATCACTTTATCCCACTGTTTAAGTTCTGAATGCGCAATACCAATACGGCGATACATTTGAGAATCGGATTTACAAGTAAATTCCATCCACTTGTAATAATAAGGAATCGCTTCCTTAAACTTTTTCTCTTGTAATAGCAAATCAGCATAAAGACGCATAGTTGCAGCATGATCTGTACCACCTAAAATATCAGCTTCAACAGCTTGTTTTAGGTACTTGATCGCGGTATCCATTTTGCCTTTCTCGGCATAAAAGTTACCCAACATACGTGCAACATAGGCTTTATCGAAGTCGTTCTTGGCATTTGCCTCTAGCAAAATAGCAATAGCTTCATCGACCTGACCATTGGTATAAGCTTCAAATGACTTCTGAACTTTCTTCGCCGCACCTTCGCCCACGGCTTTAGATTGACGTTTGTCGATAGCACACTTTTCTTCTGCGACTGCAGATGAAAGAGTTAATGAACCTCCACAAACAGAAAGCAATAATAGAACTGCGATTTTATTAACATTACGCATTATTGGTTGCCTCCTTTATCTAAGGTGAAGTCTAGTTGTACTGTCATACCAGGTTGTTTCAATGGCTTGCCATCAACAATCTTTGGCTTGTACTTCCACTTCTTCAGTGCACGAATAGCTTCTTTATCAAATAAGCGTTTTGGTTCTGCTTGAATAACTTCAACGTCGTCGATACCACCGAGTTCGTTAATGGTAAAACGAAGTTGTACCCAACCTTCTTTACCATCACGCGCCGCAGCAATTGGATACTGAGGTTCGATACGAACGATAGGTGTAGCATCACCATCGCGAGTCATCATATTGCCTAATTTAAAACCGGTACTTGGACCTCCAGCTTCTACACCACCCATATTGAACGACATTGCTGTGTCAATATTGCTCGAAGATTCTGGCGGCGTTGCCTCAGGCTTCTGTGGCTGTTCTGGCGGTGGCGGCGGCTTAGGCACTACCCTTGGCTTATTCTGTGCTTTTGAATCCTGTCTATCCATAGTGATTTCAATTACAGGGGTCTCGGCCGATGTTTCGCCGCGCTGTGCGCCGCCACCGACCAAGAACGCCATAAAAGCGAACAGACCAAAAGTCACAGCAGCACCAATAATGATCGATACTAGTGCTCTTAGCATATTAATCGTTCCCCGCAGATACCGAAATTTTATCTATACCAGCCGCTTTGACTTGGTCTAGAACTTTAACAACTAAGCCGTGCATTGCGTCTTTATCAGCCTGAATCAATACCGCAGCTTCAGGAGCTTCAGCCAGCATGCGCTCAACGTTTGCCGTTACACGTTCGATATCAACCTGACGGTTTTCCATCATGATCACGCCTGTTTTACTGACGCCGATAAAGATGTTAGCCGAAGGCTTTGAAGTCGCTTGCGAAGCTTTTGGTTTGTTATAATCCAAACCAGAAGGTTTCACAAATGACGTTGTTACAATGAAGAAGATCAACATGATAAACACGATGTCGAGCATCGGTGTCATATCAATTTGCGCTTCCTCGTCTACGCTGGAATGCTTTTTACGTGCCATGTTCAATCTCTCTCTAGTGGTGCGGCATGCTGTCTTTTAGCTTTTCTAAACTGATTTTCATTTTTACATCCAGACGAGTACTAAAGAATACTCCCGATAATGCTGCAACCATCCCCGCCATCGTGGGCATAGTCGCCATTGAAATACCAGCCGCCATTAAACGAGCATTACTCGTCCCCTGAACTGCCATCACATCAAACACTGAAATCATACCGGTTACGGTACCTAACAAACCTATCATAGGACAAATAGCTACTAAGGTTTTAATCATCAGCATACGTGCATTCAAATCTTGCTTCGCTTGGGACAGCCAAGCTTCACGGATACGGTGTGCGTACCAAGAGGTTGTTTCCTCTCTAGCATCCCACGCAGATATGATAGCTTTATGTTGCTTTGGTGATATCCAATTAAGATACCAATAACGCTCAAGCATCAATACCCACATGAAGAACAATACAAACGCAACCAACCAAAGGACGTTTCCTCCAGCGGCCATGAAGCCCCTGACGGAATCCCATATGTCCATCAGGTATAGCATCATTAGTTAGCCCTCTTCTCAGCATGTGCTGCAATAATGCCCGCACTTTGCTCTTCCAAAATTTGGGTGATTGATTTGCTACGCGCAACGAGTATTGCATGTAGTAACATCAGTGGCAGAGCCGCAACCAGACCTTGTACTGTAGTAACCAGAGCCATAGAGATACCACCCGCCATCAGTTTAGGATCGCCAGTACCGAACAGTTGGATACTTTGGAAGGTCGCAATCATACCAGTTACTGTACCTAGCAGACCTAACATTGGGCCGATAGCTGCAATGACTTTCAAAATTGAAATTCGAGCTTCTAATGCAGGCGTTTCTTTCAGAATAGCTTCATCCAGCTTCAACTCTAATGTTTCAACATCAACATCTTTGTTTTCATGGTAAACCTTCAAGATACGACCAAGTGCATTGTTACCTGGGTTATCAACATTCTTAGCTTGGCGTTTAACTTTTGCACCGATAGCTGCCAGCACAATGAAACGCTCAACCGCAATTAATAAACCAATAGCAAGTAATATCAGAATAATATAACCAATGGTACCGCCTGACTCGATACGATCTTCCATACTAGCTTTGTTCGTAAAGATGTTTAACAGTACGCCACGTGCAGGGTCAATATAGAAAGGTGCTGTACCAGAGGCCGTTTCTTCCCATTTAGCAACAGCGCTAACTTGATAGCCTTCAGGTTGTTGAGATAACTGCTGAATTAAACCTAATTCAGGGTTATATACAACGTATTTACCGTCAGCCGTTAAGTTATAAGCACCAATACGATGAATAGTCGTCGTTTTCACGTTACCATCAATTTCGGTAACAGAACCTTCAAACTTAACCACTTTGCCAGATTGCGCCATTTCAAATAGCTGCTCTTGCCAAAATTGTTCTAACTCTTCAATTTTTGGCAATTGCTTACGGGCACCTAAATCAGCGATAAATTTATCGCGATTTGGGAATTGAGCACTGATGTTAGAGCTTGCCAGTTTACCAGCGAAATCACCGGCTTCACCTTTAACTACACCAAACATTTCACCCAAGTCACCTTGAGCCGTTTTTAGATCTTCTTCTAACTGAGCAATTTTACGCTCGTTGTCTAAGAACGCTTGGTTCAAATCTTTACCACGTTGCTTTTCAGCAGCTAACGCATTTTTTTCTTTTTGCAGTAAAGCGGCCTTATCGCCACGCTCTGCTTGGAACTCTTGCTCACGCTTGCTGTTGACTTTACCTTCTGCAGCGCGTTCAACTTTAACTTGTTGCAATAATTGGTCAATTGACTTAGGCGCATCAGCAGCGCTCGCCATACCAGCAGTTAAAGAGAAACTTGCAGCCAACACAGCTGTAGTAATTAACTTCTTCATTATTGTGCAGTCTCCGCAGCAGGAATTGGTAACGCGAATAGATCTAGAGCGCCTTGTTTACGGGCAATGCGGATACCTTTAGTCAGTTCACGCAAATAGCTGTCATCTAACTTATCCCAACCCTTAGATTCTGGGTTGTACATCCAGCCAGTCTTTTGATCTAAACTCTGTGCATAAAGAGCAACACGACCTAAGTTAAAGAAGTCAACCAACACTTCTTTACCATCGAGGTTTAACTTACCTTGGTTAACGGCAACAGCACTACCGTATTCACGCTCAATACTATAAGCATCAAGAATTAGACGGTATTTTTCTGCTAGTGTTACTTCGGCAGTATTAAGAAGTTTTTTCAGTTCATTAACACGATTAGTACGTATTTCAGAATTGAAAGGTAAATCTAATTGAACAAACTGTTCTAATGACTCAACCATTTTAAACATTAATGGCACAACACCTTGGCGAAGTTTATCAACACCATTGATGTCACCCTGCACTGAATCCATTGTCTTTTGTTGATCAGCGACTAAGCTTGCAACGTAATCGTTATATGATTTCAGTGATTCGCGCTCATCTGCGACAGAACCATACTCAAAAAGCATGTCTTGTGCTTGATCGAAATACTTATCAACGTTCTTTTGCGACGCAGCAGCATCAGCATGGATCATACTATCCGCTTTCTGCACGTCGGTAAGAGGATCTGCAACTACTAAGTTGCTGCTCGCTAATGCCAGCACGCCAACAAGTGCAGTAGCGATTTTTGTTCTATTGCTTACCTTGGACATAGTTCCCAACCAATTTGAAGTGAATAAAAAGGTTTAACTTACCAGCAACATAACGACAAGGGATAAATACTTGCCGAAAAAATTTCTGTAAGTTCGTCTTTCTCTTGTGATTCTTAGTTTTTTCTTCCCTTTCCTACGCCCTTACAGGCATAGACCCGCTGGCATCATTTCACAAAATGTTGACCTGTGTCAACATTTCAGACGACTAAAAACTAGTGTAAAGAAGCGTTAATAATGAAATTTTTTACGAAAGGTGTTTTTTTAGGCAAAAATGAATCTTTAGGGTTATTACTTTTTGTTCAAAAAAAATAAAAATTAATTTAAATCCTATAAAATCATAAAGATAGCCAACAACCAACTTTGCGTACCCTCTTTATTAAAATTAACATTTTTTAACATAATGGCGACTCAAGTAGATGTTCTTTACTCATATCCTACTCCTCTCAATAAAAATTTACTTAAGGATTAGGAATGAAACAATATTAAAGAAATCGAAGACCCCGTTTTTTCGAGGAATGTTAATAGTAGAAGAATTTAGAATGGATAATTTAGAGGAAGCTTTAATTAATTTGACTCATCCGAACTGCGGATAAAAGCGAACAAAATCCAATTGCAATAAAGTCATCACTCCCTAGCTGTGGCCTTACATCAGTCTGAATATAGCAATTTCAAAACCTATTTAACTGAATTTATCTGCCCAAAGCACTTCCTTAATTCACCAGCAATACCGGCATTCTTAAACTGTTATGAACAACCTTAGCGCCATGAGTCTCTGTTTAACAGCTAATTCAAGTAACTTAACTAATTAACTTAAACTCAGGATAAGAATGCTTGGACTTGATATTGCGTAACCGATTTATGATCAATAAAATTTTTGATTAACTGAAAAATATTTATCAGATAATACATCCAAGGTGACGCAGTTGCCTGAGTTTTAGTGAATTTCATCAAAGGTCCAGTTGCTTATGCCTTCCAGGCTAAAAAGATAAGCATAAAAATCAACTAGAAAAGAAAATACCCATTTATAACTGATGTTAACTAACCCGCTAGCAGACAAAACCAAATTAGATACCGTAAATATTAAAAAAGCCCTCTAGACATCCAGAGGGCTTTATACCAACTAAATATTAAAACTTAAATCTTACACCCGCATAGTAACGACGACCAATTGGATCATAAGTACTCGCTGCAGTTTCTACACCAGTGCTACTACCTGGCAATCCACTGATAATTGGTGGGGGATCTTGGTCGAATAAGTTATTAATACCAACATAAAACTCGGCCATATCAAATGGACGATATGCTACATTTAAGTCATGGTAAGTAACAGAACCAACACCAACAGACTCAGGAGCTAAGTCATAGCCAGATAAGAAACCATCATCTAAGAATGACTCACCGATATAGGTTGTATTCCAAGCGATGTTGAAATCACCAATTTCATAGCCCAATGATAAGTAGAACTTATCTTTAGGGGCATTTATTTCCCCATTAAAATTATCAGGCTCAGCACCTGGCAACGGTATTTCATAACCTTTAATCACATGGGTATATGATAAACGTGCATTGGTTTGACCGACTAAACCATAATCTTCTAAATCTTTTGCGTAAGTTATGACATAGTCAACACCTGATGTAGCGTAACCACCACTGTTGGTTACAGCAGAGTCAATATACTCTAAAGAACCTGCACTGTTCGGGCCTTCTGGTGCTTGTCGACGGGTAACAAAACTACATAATGCAGCATTACCTCCGTAACATTGGTCCAAAATATACTGGCGGCCAGTACTAACTATAGCGTCTTCGATTTCAATATCGAAATAATCAATATTAAAATCAAAGTCCTCTAATACCGCAATACCATCTGGTGAATAGGTTACACCATAAGTCCATGACTTACCTTTTTCAGCGTCTAAATCTGGGTTACCACGATTATAACCACTCACACCTTGAATATCTGACTGATTTAAAGTGAATGCTCCATTTGCTGCGATATTCGCCAGCACACCAGCATCAGTGCGACATGCTTCAGCTTGCGCACCTGTTGTCGTCGCAGTCACACCCTGACAAGGATCTGTCAAGCCAGTTGGAAAAGTTTGGCTTGGTGGTGAATACAACTCACCAATATTTGGAGCCCTCGTTGATAAAGCACGAATAGCCCTAAAACGAAGTTCATCAATTGGTGCCCAGTCAAGAGCCACGTTCCAGCTTTCAGTATTACCAACGGTAGAATAATCTGAGAAACGTACTGCACCACGTAAATTTAACTGCTTAGCCATAAATGCATCAGCAATCAATGGCACATTCACCTCAGTGAAATATTCCATCACATCAAACTCACCCTCAGTGCTTGGTATAGCATTACCCGCATTTAAGCCAGCTTGTTGTAACGCATCAAATTCACTACGAGCATATTCCTCACGATACTCGGCACCCACCGCAACACCGACGAAACCTGCTGGTAATTCAAAGACATCACCAGAAACACTCATACCTGCAATAGTTTGTGTTGCAAGTGTGTTTAACGAGCTAGGTGCATTCACATAATTAGCCGCTTCTGGTGACACAGTACCAGCACCAAATATATTGATCGGCACACAACCTTGAGCGCGAGCTGTAGCATCACGGCATACTTTATTACCAAACTCATCAGTAACAGCTTCTAACGCTGATTTAAAATTCAGAACGTTAACTTGGCCTGTACCAGTTTGTCCTTCTTTACTTTGACCGTATGAGAAATAAGTATCTAAAAACCAGCCGTCAGTTAATTCGCCATCAATACCTGTCATAATACGGAAAGTATCACGGTCAGCTCTGCTACCACGGTTAGCTATATCAGACATACGGCGAGTAAAAGAGATATCCCTTAAACCATCACCATTTGTATCTGTAGCTAAGTTATAAAGCTCATCAGGTATCACAGAGTTACGTACTAAAGTACGTTCATATTCACCGGGATTAGTCGCACTTTCAATAAATTGTTCAAACTCAACAGGAAGCTGTCCACCAGAGCCTTTAAAAACATCAACCGAAGACAATGCAAAGGGTTCTAACTGGCTCTGTGTTTGAGTTGACGCATAGGTTCCTTCAAGTGTAGCGTTCCATCCATCTGCAAACTCATACTTGCCTGTCGCCGCAAAAAGGTAGCGCTCCGTCGGTACAGCTATTGTACGGATAGCGTTGCGGTTATAGCCATCTGCTTCACGGGTATCTGTTCCATTGGTTGAGAAACCAGAGATAAAGTTACCGTTCTTGTCATAAGTATATGGCTTACCACCTGCAACAAAACGACCTTGTGGTGCAAAACTTGAGTAAAATGGTAGCATCGGCGTAAACATATCTTCAGGCAGGCCCGTTACTGCAGCACCTAAAGATATTTGATCGATTGCCGAGCGATCACGATCGCGTGAGTAGACTGCACCTTGGTTAGTGTAAGCACCATGCACCATGATGTTACCTTTACCGTTAGCAGATGATGTACCCATAGTAAATTGAATTTGATCATCTTCGCTATCACCTTCGGCGCTTTGACCTTTTTGAACATCAAATTCAATACCTTCAAATTCTTTTTTATAGATGATGTTAACTACGCCAGCCACTGCGTCTGAACCATAAACGGCTGAAGCGCCGCCCGTCATAATCTCAACACGCTCAATAAATTGAGTTGGAATTGTATTTAAGTCAACAGCAGTATCACCTGGTACACCAGAAACAAAACGACGTCCATTAACTAGAACTAAAGTTCGCTCACTCCCAAGATTACGTAAATCAACAGTGGAAACACCAGAACCTGAAGTTAAAAAGTTAGAGTTAGTACGGCTAAGCGCGGGGGCACCAAATGCTGGATTTTTAAGCAGCAATTCTTGAACGTTAGCAACACTCGAAGTGTCAATCTCATCTGCGCCAATAACCTGCACAGGTGAGAAACCTTGCAAGTCTGTTGAACGAATGCGAGATCCTGTTACTTCAATTTTCTCAATTGTTTTTTCCGCAACAACTGCATCACCTTCTGCTGCAGCAACAGAAAATGTGCTTAGAGCAGCAACAGCTGCACTACCAACTAATGCGTACTTTATTGAATGGCTTAAAAAGCTGTTCTTATACATTGTCAATCTCCCTATATAAGTATGTCTTTATTATAATATTCCCATCGTCATCACACGACGGGTCACACGAAAACGCAACACAACAATCTAAATCAGCCCAATAAAATCACATTTAAAACACTTAATCAACAATTGAAACGGAAATAACACAGCAATCGGCGTTTGTGAATAGTTTAAAGCTGATGATTAGCCATAAGCTTTGTCTAGTGTCAAATTGAATAAAAATCATAAGAACTTGAAATTTAAGCATTTATTTTATAGTAATGGAGAGTTACCCATTATCAAATTGAAAAACAACTCAAACACAAATACTTGCAAAAAATTAACACTTAAAACCACTTTTAAGTATAAGTGCTCAAAAAACCTGACATTTTGTGGCTAAATTTTGTTCAACAAAAATGGGGAGATCATTAAACATGGGAATAATTTTCAACAAACAACCTCAGTTCTGCTTAAACATGCACTTTTAACCAAAGTGATTTTAATACCGACATTTGACTGGATTTGACTTGTCCTTGATTGCCAATAAGAACAATGACCAAAGATGTCTGTGATAGTTTACGTGTGCGGGCAGAACTGACGAGTTCTGAAAATTTGTCGAACAAATACAATAACAAAATTTGAATTACCTTCCATTTGAGAAGTGCTCGTTATTTAAGGTGACCAAATTATTGAAATAAATGACTTAATCTAAATGACCATTACGCTATATACCAGTTAGTTTTCCATTTTCTTCATTCTGATGATAAAAAACCCCAAGTTGCCTCAGGGTTTTTATAATTAAAGCTGGAACAAAATAATGACTCCCGCTAACGAGGATTTAGAACTTCATACTCGCACGAACGAAGAAATAACGACCTAACATTTCATAAGTATATGGATCTGTGTTTGAGTCATTATTACCTGTGTAATAGGGAGGCTCTTTATCAAACAGGTTATTGATACCACCTGATAGACGAATATTTTGAGTTAAATCATAAGATCCTGATAGATCATGGTATATAACACTCCCAACTGTTGGTGCATAACAACTAGATTCTTTGCCTTTACAAGCAAATGAGTCCATCCCATCAATATAACGAGCTTCGTAAGTAAAGCTCCAGTCATCTGCACTAGCAGTGATGTTCATATTACTCTTGAATTTAGCATATGCTCCCGTACCGCCGGTAATGTAACCACGATAATCCACAGCAACACCATCAGGATCGAATTCTTCATATTCGGTCAGAATTGATGTATCCCAACCGGCTTTCCAATCCAATCCCAGAGCTGAAAATGCATAAGCAACATTAATGTCATAACCCGCAGTGTTCGTCGCACCGATATTTTGTAGGCCATTGTCAAACTTAATACGACCACTGTTATCAATCTGAATATTAGAAGATTGACACAATACAGTATCAGTATTGATCTTATTACCTGCAGCATCTAAACATTGGTTAGCAATATAATTGTTGTCAACAGAAGTTATAGTGTTTGTTAATTCAATATCGTAGTAATCAACAGTCATAGACAGACCATCTACGAAGCTTGGTGAATAAACTAAACCTATCGTTGTTATGTCGGCTTCTTCTGGAGTTAATAACCCATTACCGCCAACAGTGACTTCAGCTTGGTCTTGTTCTGTTGCAGGATGAACAATTTGTTCGAAGGATGGTGACTTACCACCATATAACTCATCAACAGTTGGAGCACGGAATGCAGTAGACAACCCCCCACGGAACATAAGGTCATCATATACTCGCCAAGTTAAGCCTAGTTTCCATGTAGTGTCATCACCAAATGTGCTGTAATCAAAATAACGCATTGCAGCACTTAGATCGAGTTGTTCCACGAGTGGTAAACCACTTAACAATGGGATAGCCAATTCAGCATAAATTTCATTAACGCTAAAATCACCACCGGTAGGTTCTACTCGAGGATCATTAGCTAACCCCTGTGCTGTTAATGAATCTGGTGTAAACTTTGCAGCTTCTTTACGATTCTCGTATCCAGCAGCAAAGCCCATCATACCCGCTGGTAACTCAACAATATCACCCGATAAGGTTGCAGCAATAATATCTAACTCACTTCCACCACTATTTACTTCGGTATAAATGAATGGAGTGATGCTCTCACCTTCCCATGAAGACTGTAAAAAAGGATCAAATTCCCCCTTTAAAACTGCTGCATTAATTGAACCTAAATTATGTAGATTTGCCAGAGTATCGACAGAGTCGTTGCGACCTTTATTATAAGAGGCATCCCAACTCCAGCCATTATCAAATTCACCTTCAACGCCTAAAACAATACGGATAGTGTCTACAACTTGACTAAAATCACGGGTACCGGACTCAACCATGCGACGACCATAAGAGAGTTCCTCTCCAGGCTTAACCCATGGCAGCAGGTCATCGGTCATCCAACCACCAGCTGAAATAGGATTATAAACCCATGCATCGCTGTTCCAAATTGGTTGAGGAGCCATTTGTTGATTTGACCAACGCTTTGAATACATAGCCTCAGTAAAGAAACGAGTTGTATCTGTCAACTCATAGGTTCCAGCTGCCGTGAGATTCAAGCGTTCCATTGGCGTCGATAGATAACTATCTTTCGCATAGTTATATGCATCATTTGCAGTAACATAATCATGGTAAGTACCACCTCTACCACTTAGATCTGCAGTATCGCCCCAAATATGACCACCTTGAGAATAACCACTACCACCGCAAAACAAGCTAATTTTACCACTTGCATCAGGCTTAGTTTCTGTTACAGGGCAATCAGAAAAATCACGATCAGCTTGGCTTGCCTCGCCACGCTTTGTATACTGTGCGCCTATAACGACATTGCCTTTATCAAAGGTGTTACCCAAAGTCATATCAATCGTAGACTCGTCAGCATCACCTTCTCCAGAAATGCCGGTTTGGGCGTTGACTTCAAAACCTTCAAAGTCTCTTTTCAAAATTACGTTAACCACACCAGCAATAGCATCTGTACCATAAACCGCAGAAGCACCATCTTTAAGTACTTCAACTCTTTGGATCATAGAAACTGGAATCGTATTAAGGTCAACAGTAGAAGCAGCTCCTGTACCAGAAGCAATCATTCGACGACCATTAACCAAAACTAGAGTACGGTTAGTGCCTAATCCTCTGAGGTTTATGCGAGAATTACCACCAGAACCATTATTTATGCCAGCGTTAGTCATAGCACCGCCAGCCGAAGTCATTTTCTGCAAAACATCATCAATCGATATTGCACCAGAGGAAATAATGGCTGAAGCATCAATCACGCTAACAGGGCTAGCCGTTTCCATATCTGCGCGTTTAATTCGCGAACCAGTTACAGCTATACGCTCAACTTTTGCTCCATCTTTATCATCTGCAAATGTAAAAGGTACATTTAATACCGTAGCAGTCACACCGCTAATCAGTGCAAAGCGCACAGATTTTGCTATCAAGTTTTTTTTATGCATTGTCAATCTCCCGGGAAAATCATGTTTTTATTATAATTTGCTTATTTAACAAGCAGTTTTAAACAAGAGCACCTTAAACATTCCGAAGTGCTGCGGGAGCATAAAATCATATGAGAGACATTTAATCAACAAAAAGATAACCAAATACAAACAAAAAATACACAATGTCATTTTGTTACAAATTGACTTATCGTTAAAAACAAAAAAGCCAGTCATTACTGACTGGCTTTTTGTTAAAACAGTGGTTTCTACTATATAGAAACTGGAAACTTAAAGTGTGTAACGGATACCAATGGCAACACCGTCAGATTCTGAAAGCGCCATTCTAGCTTCTTGTTCTTTATCTGCACTGGTAAAATCGCTGTAATCTTTACGTGCTTCTACGTAAAGCACTGTGTTTGGATCCCATACAAAGTGCAAACCAACCACGACAAACTGACGTTTGAACTCATCGTTAGGATCGGCATTAAAGTTAGGTTGAATGACATAGTCTTTACCGGCATCAAGCACGTTGTAAGAAATGAATGGGCGTAATCCATTGTCAAACTTGTAAGAAACTAAACTTTCAATACCATAGGCGTCTTTAATCAAACGACCAATATTGTCTGTGTCATGATTTTCTTGTCTGTTAACGTTTGCAGCAGCGTATAAGCCATTGCTATCGAAGTTACCCCAAGTGATACCCGCACCGTAGATAAGATCAACCGCAGTGGTTTGTTCGCCGTTACCAAAACTCACATCAAACTCACCGCGGTTAACACCCGCAGTTAAGGTCAGCATATCAGTGGCTTTATAGGTCACCGCGCCACCATAAGTATAATTGTATTCTACTTGTTGAGCCGCTTTATCACCGCTTTCCCAGTTCGCTTGACACTGAGCTTGTGAAATATCATCCGTTGTATCACAGGTATAGAAGCTGCTGTTTTTCAACTGTGCTTGAACTGCAAAGCTTACATCGCCAAATGCATTGCGATATTGAACTGTTTTATCACCACGGCCAACACCGTTTACCGCGCCATCATCTTTATTATAAGTGTAAACACCTGCAGTGTTACCGTCCCACACAAAACCATAGTTAGTGTTGTAAACGACATCGTACCAAGCGCCCCACTGCTTACCAATAGTCAGTGTTCCATAAGTGTCATGGGACAGACCAGCGTAACCTAAACGGTTATAAAAGAACTCTTCTTGAACAGATTCGAAGCGATTGTTATAGACTATGTCGCTACTACCTACAGGGTTCACACCCCATTCCAATTTAGCAAATGCTTTCCAACCGTCAGTCAACTCACGATTAAAACCAAAATTAATGCGAGATGCGCCGTTAACAACCTCTGTTTCCCCTTGAGTGTTGATCACGCGTGCATCAATAAAACCACCGATTTCTACGGCATTTTTATTATCTTTATAGATCTCGATAGCTGAGACTGATGGAACTAAAAAAATTGCTGCAAGCGCAGTTGCTACTAACGTCTTGTTCATTTGGTGCTTAACCTTTTTTGTTTATGTTCTGTCAACGTCATTCCGTTGTTATATTTCCTTACAATTTCCTCTTAAAGGGTAGCAAACTTTCAATATTCCCTCAAAGCTAAACCTAAAGAATATGTCGATTAACATCACAAAAACAAACCAGTTAACCTCTACAAAACAGGTTAAAACGCTACATTCGCCACCCTACGCAACACATAAAGAACATTAAAAACACTATATTAACAGTAACTGCTTTGACGCAATATCCATGTAGTTTAGTTTCATTATCGAAAAAACAGGCTCGGCAATAGGGCCAATTTGCTTATCAATGTAGTATTGGTAATCAATTAGTGACGTTCTGTACAGTAAGGATTCCGGTCCATTTACAGTAATCAGATAATCAATCTGCGCCCCACGCTTGCCAAAAGAGGCATCTCCTGTTAAGTCGCATAATTGTTGAGCGACTTTAACATGGGGAGAAGATTTAGCCGTGTAATCTTCAATATTGCGTCGCATACGTTTGCGAAATACCAAATCATCATCCAACTCACCATCAAGCAGCTTTTCAAACACACTGGCCAAATAAACACTGATATCCCTTTGGTTAAACATCCGTTCATAGAGTGACTCTTGAACTTTGCGCGCTAAAGGGCTCCAATCACTGCGCACTTGCTCCATACCTTTAAAAGTAAGCTCAAGTTCATCGCTCGCATTACGCCACGCGCCAACATAACGTTTTTTACTGCCTTCTAACGACCCTCTTAAGGTCGGCATAAAAAACTGCTCATAGTGGCGTTCAAACTGTAACTCGAGAAAACTCTCAACTTGATGATCTTCAGCGATCTTAGCCTGCCACTTAGCATTAATTTCCCGCGCCAGAGTGTTACCTAAGGCGTTAATGTCTGAGAGATCAGGCTCGCTGCCAAGCCAGACAAAGGTCGAATCCGTATCGCCGTAAATCACTTGATAGCCCATCTCTTCTATCCATGCGCGGGTTTGTTTCATGATTTGATGGCCACGCATAGTGATCGAACTTGCTAACTTTGCATCGTGGAAAACACAACCTTGAGAACCTAAAACCCCATACAACGAGTTCATGATAATTTTTATCGCTTGGGATAAAGGCGCATTGTGCTCACTTTTGGCCTTTTCGCGCTGCTCAGATAATGTTTGGATAAGCTTAGGTAAAATGGGCTGTTGCCGACTGAAACGGCCACCGAGAAACCCCGCAACACAGTCAGACTCGGGCAATTGCAAACCTTCAATTAATCCCTTAGGGTCAATCAAAAAAGTACGAATAATGGAGGGATATAGACTTTTAAAATCGAACACTAAAATATGCTTATAAAGTCCCGGTACAGAATCCATCACATAGCCACCGGGGCTTTCGATCCCATCACTCGCAGGAGCATCAGGAGCGACGTAACCTGCTCGATGTAGATGCGGTAAATACAAATGATTAAATGCCGCCACCGAAGCCCCAACCCGCCCCAACTCTAAACCTGTTAGTTCAGCTCGCGCGAGGGCGAACTCCCATAATTGAGTATGACTAAAAATATCCCACACCAGACGGCTGTCAGTAAGATTGTAATGCGCTAATGCTTGTTTGTGGGCCTTAAACAGCTGATCAATTTCTTCAACGCGATTATCCACGTTATGAATGGCCTTGCCTTCACCTAATAATTTCCGCGAAACAAATTCCAACGAAAACCGCTCAAAATGATAGAAAGCGGCTTTAAGCCAATCGATACCATCGAGTACCACACGGCCCGATAAAACTAAGGTTTCTGGCCGAAATTTATTATCGACTTTCCACTCAAGCTTTGCCCCGCCGCGGCCAATGGTGAGCGGAATACGATGTAATAATGCACGGCGTGACAATAGCGCGAGATCGAAACTCACCACTGACCAACCGATAATAAAGTCAGGATCAAACTCATGGAACCACGCGATTAATCGATGAATGAGTGCAGCCTCATCGGCCACCCATTCAATATATTCGGGAGAGTTTGATTCAGCCTCACCCACCATAATCACTTTTTCATAAGTCTGCTTGAGACTGTCTTGCTCTTCGTCTCGGCCACTGTATTGACCATATAGTGCAACTGAATAGAGTAAACCTTCAAAACTACATTCAAAATCCAGTGAAATACAGCGCAAATGTACAGCCGTTAAAGGGGCAATACTCTTAGCCCGCTCGGCGATAAACACGGGCAGCGAGTTAGCCTCAAGACTGTCGCTAGTCGGCGCAGAGAAATGCCCTAAAAACGCCACATCAAGTGCCACAAACCGCTCGATTAAATAACGCTGTTCAGGGCGAATGTCGGCTTCAAATAAAGGGATGTCGGCATCTTTAGCGATGCGCTGTAAGGTACGTAAACTATTGCTAGATTTAGCATAAACACCACTAACCGCGCCGCCTTTAAAGCTTTTGAGTGCTAACGGTACAAACCGCAATGCTTGACCCGGCGTTTGCAACTGCAAAGCCGTGACATCAGTTTGATGACAAAAACAAATGTGTTCAGTGCCTTGCACTTCCACCAGCACAGGGCCTTGGGCGGTAGCCAGATAATACTGCAACACTAAACTCCCATGACGATGAATCGCATGGCGTGTTAAGACTCGACCTTGTACACTAACGGCCGCGGTAGCCTCTGACTTCATCACATGGGTTCCCAAATCGCATAGCTAGTCAATTTAGATGGTTCCTCAATTTAAATGCCGCCAAATGGCAGAAAAGTTTCTTAGGCTATGCAATCACTGTTATTATGTACAGCATTAATTCGATAAAGTAGTGACGCATGTTACCTGACAATGTAAAAACCCAGATCCGCGCCATCTATAAGGATATCGCTACCGCCTTGCCTAATTTTAGGCCGCGCCGCGAACAAAACTATATGGTGGCGGAAATCTCTAAGACCCTCGCCGGCGACTATGATAAAGATAGGCGCATCATTGTGGTCGAAGCAGGCACTGGGATCGGTAAATCATTGTCTTACATCCTCGGTACCATTCCACTGGCATTAGCGAGCAAGAAAAAGGTCTGCATCGCTACCGCAACCGTCGCCTTGCAAGAACAATTACTGCATAAAGATTTACCCTTTTTTCTTGAGCAATCCGGCTTAAATTTCCGTTTTGGCTTAGTTAAAGGTCGACAACGTTATGTATGTCTATCGAAACTGGCGATGCTCATCGGTGACGACAACAGTACACAAATGGCCATGTGGCAAACTAAACCTGACAATAGCCAAGTGGCTATGATGCATGGCCTGTTAAAAGACTATAACGAAGGTCGCTGGAACGGCGAAATCGATACCTTAGCCGTGCCGCTGCCCGATCACCTGTGGCAACAAATCGCCTGCGACAAACACAGCTGTCATCGTCAAGTCGCCAGCCACAGAAATTGCCCGTTCCATAAAGCCCGCGAAGATGTTGATACCTGGGACGTGCTCATCGCCAACCACAGCTTGTTATTTGCCGATTTAGAATTAGGTGGCGGCGTGATTTTGCCCGATCCCGAAGACGTGTTTTATGTTATCGACGAGGCACATCACTTACCGATTGTGGCGAGGGATTTCTCCAGTGCGCAGGCCACGCTGAGGGGTGCCTGCGACTGGCTCGAAAAAATTGGTAAAACCTGCGCAAAGTTACAAAACCAAATAAAGAGCAACAATATCATTGCCCCCGCGCAGGCGATGCAAGATCATTTAGGCGATCTTATCGCCCAGCTCAATCAAGTGGCCCACTACTGCGATACCCAGACAAAGCACTTTGCCAATCCTGAAAACCGTCTGCGTTTTGAGCACGGCAAACTGCCGGACTCATTACTCATTCTCGCCGAAAACCTCGCTGTTACCTCTAATCTAGCCCTCAAACAGTTTAATAAAATGCTGTCACTGCTGGCCGAAGCGATTAAAGATGGCGACATTCCTAAACATCAATCCGAAGCGCTATTGGCCGAAACTGGATTTATGCTGCAAAGGCTCGAGAATCTACAAAAATTGTGGAAGATGATGGCCAAGGAAGATAAACATAAAGGTGCACCTATGGCGCGCTGGGTTGAGCTCATCACAGGTAAACAAGTGGATTATCTGTTTAGCGCCTCACCTATCGAAGTCGGCTTTATGCTGGAATCCATGCTGTGGCAAAAGGCCGCAGGCGTAGTCTTATGTAGCGCCACGCTGCGCGCACTCAATAACTTTGACCATTTCGTGCATCAAGTAGGTTTGTCACTCAACGATGGCAGTCGTTATTTAGCCTTACAATCGCCCTTCGATTACCCCAATAATGCGACACTTTATTTACCCAAAATGCGCACTGAGCCGACGGATGATGCCTATACGGCTGAACTTGCCGAACAAATCATCACCCTTATTGAAGGCGAAATGGCAACCTTAGTGCTATTCGCCTCCTACTGGCAGATGGAAAAAGTGGTTGAATTACTTGAAGGTAAACTCACCACTGAGCTACTTATCCAAGGCAATGCGCCACGGCAACAATTGTTAGAAAATCATAAAGCTAAATGCGATAAAGGCGAACCAAGCATCTTGTTTGGCACCGGCAGTTTCTCTGAAGGTCTCGACTTACCCGGCGATTATCTGACTAACTTGATCGTCACTAAACTGCCCTTTGCCGTGCCAACTTCGCCCGTTGAGCAAGCGCATGCAGAATATGTCAAAGTCAAAGGCGGTAATCCCTTCTTACAACTGACAATCCCAGATGCTTCACGTAAGCTTATTCAAAGTTGTGGTAGATTACTGCGTAAAGAGCAAGATTATGGCCGAGTGACCATTTTAGATAGGCGGTTAGTTACTAAACGCTATGGCAAGTCCTTACTGGACGCCTTACCGCCCTTTAGACGTGTTATAGAGTAGGATTAAAATTTGGAGTTGTTACTCGAGCCCAGTCATTGGGCCCTGTTGGCAGTTATAGGTCTTATCGCTGGATTCATTGATGCCGTCGTGGGTGGCGGTGGCCTATTGTCGATCCCCGCACTGTTAACCTTAGGCATTGCGCCGCATACCGTATTAGGCACCAATAAGTTAGCCGCAAGCTTTGGCTCTTTTATGGCGGCTTGGACCTATTATCGCAAGCACCTCTTTAAACCCTCGTTTTGGTACATGGCTTTTATCGCCACCTTTATCGGCGCAGTATTGGGCAGTTTCTTAGTCTATTTAGTCGATACTCAATGGCTCGAAAAAGTCCTGCCGCTGCTGATCATTGGCATCGCCATTTACAGTTTAGTCAGCCCCAATGCGATGTCAGACGTTAACTGCCAAGTACCAACCAGCAAGCCGCCAGCCAAGCAACAATGGCTACAGGGACTGGCTTTAGGCACTTATGATGGTTTTGCAGGCCCAGGCATTGGCGCATTTTGGACCGTCACATCTGGCTCTTTGTATAAACTGCCTTTACTGCACAGTTGTGGCCTTGCCCGTGCAATGACTTTTACCAGCAACTTGACCGCACTGACTATCTTTGGTTGGCTTGGACAGGTACAGTGGCAAATAGGTCTGTGGATGGGATTGTGCATGATGTTAGGCTCATTTATCGGTGCCCGCTGTGCGATTAAATTTGGCATGCCCTTTATCCGCCCACTGTTTATTTTGATCGTGCTAATGATTGCAGCGAATTTGGCATGGAGCGCATGGTTGTGAACACCCAACAATTAATGGTGATGCTGAAGAATCAGCTTAAAGCCTTAGAACAAGAAGTACTGCAACACGATAATCGACTCGCGCCGCCACAGCGCAAACTCCTGCAAGAAACAGAGCGTTTTAATCACTCGCTGTTTGTCCAACACGGCGCCCAACTCGGCCCCTGTATTGAACAAATTCGTAGCAGTATTATGCAGCTCGAAAAACAAATTAAGCTTAAACTCGCCCCCCAGACTATTGCCCTGAGCTGTGAGCGGATCCAAGATAGATTCACCGCAGTCAAACGAGCCTTGCTGACCACTTCTATCGACATTAAGTCTAAAACTCAGCAGCGTGCCAGTAGCCGTGCCCGTTTTACACAGCGCCAGAATCAGTCTCACCAAGCCAGTGGTTTCGATTGGATCGCCAATAACGTGATGCAAAATAGTCATGAGATCTACGAAGAATTGAACAAACATCTTAATTGGGCGAAAAAATTTGAACAAAAAATTGAAGAAATGGAATCAAAACTTGAAAACTGTCATAGTGCTGACAAAATAAAATTGCAAAATGACATCCTTTTGATGCATCGTCGTCTAGGAAAATGCAGGCAAGCTATTAGTTATATAGAAGATCGCATTCAAATATTCGAACGCCCGTATCAGAGTAATAACCGTTAAGGAGTAACAATGAAATCACTTTTGCCAATTAGCAGCCTGCTAGTATTACTCGGATCTGCCTCAGCCTTCGCTGCAGATCTGAACATTCCTATGTCATTTGAGTACCTTGCTCTTGATGGTAAAAAAGTCGAGTCGAGCGTATTTAACCATAAAAGCAGCTTAGAATTGGCCCCCGGCACTCACAAAATCGCCATTCGTTATCATGAAATGGTAGAGGATGATTTTAGTGACAGCCAAACCTTTGTTAAGTCAGCACCTTTCATCGTTACTTTAGATGTTGATGGCGACCATCAATATTACCTGCAAGCGGCCGAAGGTGAAGTCGTTAAAAAGCCTAAAGTTTACGCGCAAAACCCACAAGTCAAATTAACCCGTAGTGACAAAGGCAGCGTCAATTACCAAGTGGTGAATACCAATTTAGAAGAAGAAAGCTTCGTCTCTCGCCTTTTCAGTGGTAATCAAGCCGTTGACGTATCCGGTACTGCCGCAGCAGCAACCGGTGCCGCTGGAGCAGTAGTAGCTGTTGCACCTGCCCCCGTGACAACATCGGCGACCGTTAACGCAACATCACTCACCGCCCCCGTAGACACCTCTAAAGCAGCAGGAGCCAACCCACAACAAATGTTGCAATACTGGTGGCTACAAGCGGATGAAAAAACCCGTAAAGAATTTATGAGCTGGGCAATTTCACAGCTATAACAACTTGCGATAACGAGGTTTAGTCAATATTGACTCTGATCCCACTGGTTTATCACGCCAGCTATTCCAAGCTGGCGCTTCCTCCCCATCACAGATTTCCCACCACTAAATACGCACATTTACGGCAGTACTTACTCGATAACCACATTGCCACGACTGCACAGTTCCACGCACCAACGGCCATGAATGCAGAAGATGTAATACAAGTGCATCAACGCGAATATGTAGAGCAATTTATCGCGGGTACCTTGCCAACAGCGGCGCTAAGACGGATTGGTTTCCCGTGGAGTGAAGCCTTAGTTGAGCGTACCTTGCATTCAGTAGCAGGCACCACACTCACAGCTTCATTAGCCATAAATCAGGGTATTGCCCTGCACCTCACGGGGGGCTACCATCACGCCCATTACAATTTTGGCAGCGGCTATTGTATTTTCAACGACCTTATCCTCGCGGCCAGAAATGCCATCGCAAGCCATCAAGTACACAAGGTACTGATTTTTGATTGCGATGTGCATCAAGGTGACGGCAGTGCAACCCTCAGCCACCAACATCAAGGGATCATCAGTTGCTCGATTCACTGCAAAGAGAATTTCCCGAGTCGTAAGCAGTATTCCCACCATGATATTGAACTAACCAAAGGCAGCGATGACAATCTGTATCTCGAAACCGTGGAGCAGACACTCGCCCTCCTTATCCGAATCCATCAACCAGATCTGATTCTTTATGATGCTGGGGTCGATATTCATCAAAATGACGATCTTGGCTTGCTCAATATCAGCCAAGAAGGACTGTTCAGACGGGATTTAACTGTGTTATCAATGGCAAAATCGGAAAATATTCCAATTGCAGCCGTGATAGGCGGCGGCTACAGCAGAGACGCACTACAATTAAGCCAAAGACACAGCCAACTTTTTATTGCGGCAAATCATTTGTGGTAGCAAACTCAATGAAAACCGTCATGGAGCATAACAATGCAACTCGAAATCCGTAATTACTACGAAGTTCTTTTAATGGAAATATTGTCAGATGAAGGACTTATGGACGAACTTCCTGAGGACTATCTCGCCGACTTATGTTGCGTGACCTTAAATCAACTGCCAGTGCGCTACATACGTCACCTCGTCGATACTTACTTCTTTGAAGACTATAACGAGCTGCAGGAATTAAAGCGTGAGATCCAAACCGCACTCGAAAAGTCCCGCGCTTTTCTTAAACAAAATCTGCAAAAAAGATTACAGGAAGAAGCCGAAGCCAATCGTTAATTTCGTTAAAGATTACTGTTGAGAGTATTTTTAGCCGTTGTCGTGGCAAGAAAAGAGGCAGGCAATGGATTATCTCATTGTGCAGAAATATTAACGCTATAAATGATTAACGGCAGAAACCGGAAATAGTCTGTAAGCTAAAATATTGAATAATATAAATTGAGTAGATATAGAGAAGTACAACGGAATAAACAGAGGGAAAGTTGAATTGGAGGTTCCCCTAGAGCCGACACCCCGGCACACGAGTCGCTTGCTGCGGTTGCTCCCTTCCGGGCCTGGCCGAGTTCACAAGTTATCATTGCGGGGGGACCCTAGGGTCACCATAACTTCGAACATTACTTTGAATGACATAAACCAAAGCATTGCTTGAACGCGGAGGATTATCCCCCATGGACCCTATGGGATCAAGCGCTAATCGATAAGATCTCTTAATATCCCACCTAACTGCACAATCTATAAGCAAATGGAGTGATTGAAATGATAAAAGCCTGCAAATGCAGACTTTTATATATGTTTTACTGAATCTCTTATCATAAAAATCAGCAGGCTACACCGCAATCATCGCCAAAGGTGGTTACAACTTGATCAAATGGCGATTTTGCTCAATTATCTTAGCCCCAACACCAGAGACATTGGCTAAGTCATCTATAGCATTGAACTTACCATTTTTAGTGCGATAGTCGACAATCGCTTGAGCCTTTGCGGCACCAATCCCTTTGAGTACGAGTAACTGCTCGGCTGAAGCGGTATTAATGTTGACTTGAGCGGCATCTGGCATAGCTTTCTTCACATCCGATGCCATTTCACCCGCTTCAGTTTTAGCCTGTACTTTCACGGCGGCCTTGGTTGGGGTTTCTGTTGCGATTGCTGGGCTTGCCAAAAAAGCCGTTAATGCTATGGCACTCATAAAAGCTGGTATACGATTTGTGGTTTTCATAACAATTCCTCTATTCCATGATTTGCGGCCTTTCGTCCTACTTCCGTGGCCTCAAATCAAAAATAGTCTAAGCTGTCCCGAAATACCAAATCGGCGTCATAAATATTCACTATCGCTAAACTTCTGTCTTCAGCTCAATGAGCCAGTGCTTGACTATGATAAAAAGATGCAAAAAGCATCCTTTTATCATTCAAATAGCTAACGGTCTTTAAAATAACAACATTCATTAAGCTAATCGAGCTAGCGCTTGGTTCAAGTCGGCGATGATGTCGTCACAATCTTCTAAACCAATAGAGATCCGCAGCAAATTATCACCAATCCCAGCCGCCGTTCTTGCCTCTGGCGTATAAGGTGAATGCGTCATCGATGCAGGATGTTGGATAAGGGATTCAGCGTCACCTAGACTCACCGCAATTGAGAACAACTTTAGATATCCGACAAAGGCCATAGCTTCTTCTAAATTTGCCGCCAGTTCAAACGCGATAACACCACCAGCACGTTTCATCTGCTGGCCAATGAATTTATGCCCTTGATGAGATTTAAGCCCGGGATAATACACACGTGTAATGCTTGGATGTTCCGCCAAAAACTCTGCCACGCGCTGGGCACTATCGCAATGGCGCTGCAAACGCACATCTAAGGTTTTAAGGCCGCGTAAGATCAGCCAAGCATCATGTGGCGATATCACAGCGCCAATATCCTTTAAAATTTCATACTTCACTTTATGGAGCTGTTCTTCACTGCCACACACTATCCCCGCAATCACATCGCCATGGCCATTCAGATATTTAGTCGCACTGTGGACCACCAAATCAATGCCAAAATCCAGCGGTCTCTGCAGTAATGGCGTCATGAAGGTATTGTCGACAATACTGACCAACTGATGACGTTTGGCAATATTCGCAATTGCAGCTAAATCAAATACCTGCAAATGCGGATTGACAGGGGTTTCACAGAAAATGACCTTAGTATTGGATTTGATCGCCGCTTCTATTTCTGTTACCGATGAAAAGTCCACTAGGGACACTTCAATACCAAAGCGAGCAAACTGAGTCGTCATTAGCGCATAAGTACAACCGTATACGGCATTCGACGCCACTAAGTGATCGCCCATCTGCAAATTAGCCAGCAATGCGGCGGATACTGCGCCCATACCAGAAGCAGTTGCGGCTGCGGCCTCTGCCCCTTCTAAAATCGCCATTTTACGTTCAAGCTCGGCAGTTGTCGGATTACCTAAACGCGTGTAAATATACCCCGACTCATTACCCGCAAATCGCTCACCACCTTGCTGTGCAGACTCAAACACAAAAGTCGCACTTTGGTAAAGCGGCGTCACTAAGGCACCAAAGGCCTCTCGCTCATGGCCGCCATGAATAACCTGTGTTGCCGCCTTCCACATCTTGCCTGACTCATCTTGCATACCTAGCTCCTTGTCATTGGCATTGAGCAGTTCCCGTTCTTGATTGATTGTTGGTGTGGAGCGCTCAATGCCCGCATTATGGATAATCTAATAGATAAGTTAATGAAACATTAGCCCTATCGAATAAGCCCTACCATAACGCGGCCAAGCACTTAAGCCAGTAGCATGACAAAAATAGCAGCGATCAAAGGTGTAATTAACTTGTTACATAGCACTTTTACGTCGCACTTCGTCATTCTCTTTATCTGCAAGAATCATAAAAAATGCGCCAAGGAACAAGTCCATTAGCGCATCTACTTTCGGCTATTTGAATCGTTTAATCATATGATATTCAATAGCATCTACTCTTTAGACTTATCTTTAGATGACCGCGATACCCTATCATCAACATCGGCGAACTGGCCTTTTAATGCGTCGCGGCCTTCCTTGGTAAACAGCTTGCCTGAAAACTGCTTAAGTTCGATCAACAATTCCTGATGCACTTTAGACAATTTAGGCCTTTGCTCCTCCCTAAACACAATCGGCCGACACAGCGCCATGGCTTGATATCCAAGGCGCGCCGTTAACATGCCGCCCCCTAAACCTTGGGCCAAGCGAGCAGATAATTTACCTGTCATTTCAACCGATAACAGCTGTGTCCCTAAATCAGTGACTAACTCACTAGTGCCCACATAAATAATATTAATGATGATACTGCGGATAAGTTTAATCCGGCTCCAATAACCTAACTCAATGCCATAACAACGGGCCACATCGCGCAGCATACGTTGATTACGCCAGAGGATAATCGCCATATCGAGCACTGCTAACGGACTGGCCGCCAGTAGCACTGCCGACTCGGCAGCATATCTTCGCACGACTTTTTTGGCCAGTTCATCCCGCTCAGTCAGCACTAAGTCCTCGAATAACAATACTTTCTCAGCATCATTATGCTCATCTTTTAATGAACGGCGAAGTTGCTGCAACCCTTTGCTGTCGCCATAGTGGCAAACGATATTATCGATAAAGCTGTCTGCTTCACCCATTTGCATGCTCTGCGCTAGCCTTGCACCTGTTTCTTGAGTATCGGCGACCTGTTTGAGTCGCTTGAGCTTACGGTATTCACTGACTGCGCCCGCCAATGCCCACGCACTGACAACCCCAAGCACCACACCATAAAAACTGAACAACCAAGGGCTCTCAAGCCAAGCATCCCTCAGTCCTAATCCTGTTTGAACTACTACGAGCAGCAATAAACTCGCTACTGCCAGACGAGCGAGCCAAGACCAACGGCGTGATTTTACAAGTTGAGGCGATACCGATTTAGCATCGATCATTTTTGGATGGGATGACAGCGTTTCATCCATCAATTCCTCAATATCAGCAGCCACTTCTTGCACTGGCGTATGCGGATCAAAGGCTTTCGCCCCTTTGAGCTCCTCTTTGCTGGGTTTGAGCTCCACGACTTCTGGGTCAAACAGCTGCTGCTTTTTCAGCGGCTTATGTTCAACTGAGTGTGCAAATGAGTTCGCAGAAGAATTAGAAGCCTGCTCGTTAGCGTTATCCGATAGCTTTAGCGTCATTCCAACTTATCTCCCAGTAAGTACTGCAGCAAATGATCGAGACGAATATGGTCAAAGTGCACTTGAGATGGGTCAACATTGGCATTGCTCGGCGGTGCAAAGCCGACAAAGTTAAACCCTTGTTCACGCCAAAAATCGGGCTCAGGTAAGCGAGTGGGCACTTCGCCTGGAAACAAGGTCAGGGCTTTACCGTTGAGTCCCATCCCCTGCACGACTTCCACCTCGCCCTCTTGGGTCGTTACCATGCCATGGCGAGTCGCTTTAATGGCGCTAATCGCCATCGTCTCCACTTTACAACCATCGAAACTGGCAAAATGCTGGCTGTGTTTCAACATATCGGTCAGCAGGGACAAAACATGGCTCTGCTGATCGCGAGTCACATGGTCAACCTTGCTCGCGGCAAACAATAAACGGTCGATGCGGGGGGCAAATAAACGCCGTAAATAACTCGATTGGCCAAACTGAAAGCTTTCCATAATGGCATTGAGCGCCGCGCCCATATCCTCAAATTGCTTTTTACCGCGATTCAACGCACTAAAACAGTCAACGAGTACTAACTGCCGATCAAAACCGGCAAAGTGGTTTTTATAGAAAGGCTTAACCACTTTAGCCACGTATTCTTGATAGCGTTTTTCCAGTACATGGAATCCACTGTGTTTATCGCTTTGCGAAAGCTCAGCAAACTTTTCATCATTAACCAATAACAGGGGGAAAAAAGCCAATAAGGGAGCACCCTGCCATTCACCTGGCAATAACATGCGCCCAGGTTGCGCTTGGTAATAACCTTGCACGTGCACTAAATCATTGAGTAATAGCTGATATTGATCGGCAATTTGCTTTAATTGCTGTTCATCGGCGTTCGCGGCTAAATCCAATGATGTCAAAGATTGCTCAAACTCGGCATACAAGGGAGAGCTTTTAAGATTCTCGATGCGAACTTGTTGAGCACGGCACCAAGTAACGAAGTCTTGGCGCAACATAGGTAAATCGAGTAACCATTCGCCAGGATAATCGACTATGTCCAAATACAAGGTGGCGGTATCAGAAAACTTGGCCAGTAAGCCCTTCTTAGGTTGGTACTTAATCGCCAATCGTAACTCAGAAATAGTACGGGTAGAGGCTGGCCAGGTCGCAGGTTCTGAAGTGAGCGCTAACATGGCGCCTTGATAATCAAAACTGGCGATTTCAAGATCCGGCTGCATGGCACGCTTAACACCGAGCAAACGCTGATCGCGGCTCACCTGCCACAGTGGCAAAGCGCTGTTGTTGCGGGCGTGGGGTAAGGTTGAGACAGGTCCAGAATTGAGTAACTGATTGACTAACCCCGTGATAAATGCGGTTTTTCCCGCACCAGAAAGCCCAGTCACGGCCAAACGTAAATGCCGGTCTGCGGTGCGATGTAGCAGGGATTGGCCCTTTTGGGTTAATTTATGGAGCGAGGCATCAAGCATTCCCATAGAGACTTCCCTTATGTCGAATGATGTTAACTTATGTCAAGTGATGTTGACTATACACTGGAATGGAGCAGAGATTAAGCAACAAGGGCGGACATGGCCGCCCTTTAGAAGGGTTACAAACTATTGATTTGTCTTTTTAAATCAAAGTTGTCAGAGGTGACATGGCGTTCTAAATTTTGTAGCCTGACTTCCAGACTTCGAAATTGACGACTCACGTCGCTTAGCGCTTGCTTTGCGGGTTCTCCCGACTGCCACGGCTTCTTCTTCACCTCGATATCGTCTCTATCGTAATGCTTTTGCGGCTTGATGTCTAAAATCACCCACAAAGCGACATAGATGATAAATACCACACCTGAGCCGCCGAGTAAGAAGATAGACACAGTCAGCACTCGCACTAACCAAGTTTCAATCGCAAAGTACTCGGCAATCCCTGCACATACACCCGCTATTTTGCCTGACTGGGGAATGCGGTACAAAGTACGGCCATTAGATCCTCTCATGTTTCCCCCTCCATTCGGGCGATTCTGTATCCAGAATGGCCTCTAAGGTCTCGATACGCGCCGCCATTTTATCGGCCTTGGATATCAAATCATTGAGTTGTGAAAACTCTTCCTCAGTGAGTCCCTGGCTCACTTGTCGCTTACTGCGATAATGAAGAACTAACCATATTGGCGCGACTATCACCATGAAAATAATAATCGGCGCCATTAGCACGTCCATATCCATAACTCACCTCTGAATTGTTATTCTTTTGACTTAATTGGCGCTTTACCTTTTACCTTGGCTTTGAGCGCTGCCAGTTCTGCATTCACAGAATCTTCCGCTTCTAGCGCCGCAAACTCATCGGCTAAGGTCTTCTTGCAGCCAAGATCGTAAGATTCAACTTGGGCTTCTAAGCCTTCGACACGGCGCTCATATTGCTCAAACTTGAGCATAGCATTGTCGATCTTGCTTGAATCTAGCTGCTTTTTCACTTCTAAGCGTGATGACGCGGTTTGAGTGCGCAAAATAATGGTCTTTTGACGCGCTTTTGCATCGAGCAGCTTTTCTTGCAACATGCCCACTTCATCTTTCAAGCGTGCGATATGTTCATCGATGACGGCTAACTCTTGATTCAGCGTATCTGCTAAACCGGTCGCTTTTTGTTTTTCAACTAAAGCGGCTTTCGCTAAGTCTTCACGGTCTTTGGACAGTGCCAGTTCAGCCTTATCTTGCCAATCTTGCACTTGCTCTAACACGCGGTTGATACGACGTTGCAGCTCTTTCTTTTCAGCTAACACTTTAGCTGAGGTAGAACGCACTTCAACGAGTGTGTCTTCCATTTCTTGGATAATCAGTCGAACCATTTTTTCTGGGTCTTCGGCTTTATCCAGCAATGCGCTGATATTAGAGTTAATGATATCGGCGAAACGAGAGAAAATTCCCATAATCCTATCCTCAAATTGATGTTGGTCTCGTATAAGGTAATACACTAACCGTGCCAACTTTAACTTCTTATTTAAATACAGCAAGTTAAACAAAATATTAACTTTTACTTCCTTTTACGCTTCAAGCCACTTATTATCATTTTCACCAAATTTTAGCGCGAAAGACTAAAAAATATCGTGGATAATAAATTTCAGCAAGACAACCTTATCGGTCAATCCAACGCCCTACTCGAAGTGTTAGAACATGTGTCGCAAATAGCGCCTCTGTCTAAACCCGTACTGATTATTGGTGAACGTGGTACAGGTAAAGAGCTTATTGCCGAACGCTTACATTATCTGTCTAAGCGCTGGGATCAAAGTTTTATTAAGCTAAACTGTTCATCTTTGAGTGAAAATTTACTCGAGAGTGAATTATTTGGCCATGAGTCAGGAGCCTTTACTGGCGCCAAAGGCAAACACGAAGGCCGCTTTGAGCGCGCCGACAGGGGCACCTTATTCCTCGACGAATTAGCCAACACTTCAGGACTTATCCAAGAAAAGCTCCTACGCGTTATTGAATATGGCGAATTTGAGCGGGTCGGCGGCAGTAAAACCGTGCAGGCTGATGTTCGGTTAATCTGCGCCGCCAACGAAGATTTACCATCACTTGCTGACGCAGGCGAATTTCGTGCCGACTTGCTCGATAGACTCGCCTTCGATGTAATCACTCTGCCCCCACTGCGTTGCCGCCCAGAAGACATAATGACGCTGGCGGAATATTTCGCTGTTGGCATGGCGCGCCAATTAAAGCTGCAGCTGTTCAGCGGTTTCAGCGCCCATGCGGTCGAGCAATTAATGACCCACGACTGGCCGGGTAATATCCGTGAACTTAAAAACGTTGTAGAGCGCAGCGTTTACCGTAATGGCGGTGAAAATAGGCCCATCGATCATATTACCCTCGATCCCTTTGCTTCACCGTATCGGCCTAAAACGCGGATCAAGACCCGCGAACGTCAAATCACCTCAGTCGCGCCAACAACTATTGCCAGTACGCCACAATCTGCGCCGACATTTGAGGCTGAAGTGCAAGTCAATACTGAGTATTCAACGAATTGCTTTAATTTTCCGCTGGATTTTAAAGAGCAAACTGAGAAGTACGAAATGGATCTGATCCAGCAGGCACTCTCAAACAGCCAATATAACCAAAAGAAAACCGCCGACATGCTCGGATTAAGCTACCACCAACTGCGTGGCATCCTTAAAAAGTACAATTTACTTGATAAAGCATAAGCAGATTGCCCACGGGGGAGATGCACTGCTAAAATAGCCGTTCATAGTCGATAAAATAATGATTTATAAATGAGTGTGCTAATTAGACGCCTGTGCCTAACAACTGCAGTTTCTTGCATGAGTTGGTTGTTGGTCGCGTGTGGCCCCCAACGACTCCCTTCTGGTTTGGTGTATTGCTCCGAAGGGAACCCTGAGTCTTTTAATCCACAATTGGTGACATCTGGCACGACAATCGATGCCACCTCGCATCAAATTTATAGTCGCCTAGTGGATTATGACACCCAGTCAGGCAAGCTTGTCCCTGCCTTGGCGACGAGTTGGGCCATGTCTGATGATGGCTTAAGCTATCGTTTCACTCTCAGGGAAAACGTGCAGTTCCAGCATTCGAAGCGTTTTTACCCAACTCGCCCCTTTAATGCCGACGATGTGTTGCTCTCCTTTAATCGTATTATCGATACCCAGCATCCTTATCATTTTGTCTCCCGCACGGGTTATCCCTTCTTCCAAAGTATTGGCTTTTCTCAGCAAGTTAAAGGGATAGAGAAGATAAACGATCATGAAGTGGTCTTTTACTTAACCCGCAAAGACGCTTCTTTTCTGTCGAATTTAGCCACCGACTTTGCGGTGATCTTATCAAACGAATACGCGCAGCAGCAGCTAGCTTTAGGTCATCCTGAAAACGTCGACCACTTTGCCATTGGTACAGGACCGTTCACCTTAGTGCAATACGCTAAAAACGAATATATCCGCTATCGCCGTAATCCCGATTTTTGGGGAGAGCCAGCAAAAATCGATATGCTGGTATTTGATATCACACCCAAAAGTACAGTTAGGCTCGCTAAGCTTATCGCGGGGGATTGCAGCGTTTCTGCGCTGCCCAAAGCAGGTGAACTGCCTGTTATCAAACAGCATCAAGAATTAAACATCGAATCACAACCAGGTCTTAACGTAGCATTTTGGGCCTTTAATACACAAAAGCCACCGTTAGATGATGTTCGCGTACGTCGTGCACTTGCCTATGCTGTTGATAAACAAAATATCCTGCGAGCGGTTTATCAAAATACTGCCATTGAAGCCACCGGCGTTCTGCCGCCAGCATCATGGGCCTACGAAAATAACAAAGGACTTGTCGATTACAATCCGCAAAAAGCACGCGACCTATTAAAAGAAGCTGGTATAAAAAATCTCAGCATCAATATTTGGGCCATACCGGTTGCCCGCGCTTATAACCCCAATTCGTTGAAAACGGCCGAATTAATTCAATCCGATTTAGCAAACATCGGCGTAAAAGTGAATATCGTCAGTTACGATTGGAGCGTATTTAATCAGAGACTGAGCCGCGACGACTATGATTCTGTGCTGATTGGCTGGAATGCTGATAACAGCGATCCCGATAACTTTTTTAATCCGCTGCTGAGCTGCGCAGCAATGCAATCAAACAACAATCGTTCTCGCTGGTGTAACCCTGAGTTTGATGCCATCTTAAACAGCGCAAGGGAAGTATCAGATCAAGCGGAACGTAAAGTGATTTATCAACAAGCAGAAGCCTTTTTAGCTGAACAAGTACCTATGCTGAGTCTGGCCCATGCCAAACGTGTAGCGTTAACTCGCAGTGATATCAAGGATATGCAGCTTACGCCTTTTGGTGGGATTTCCTTCACCCATACTAGCCAAGCACCACAGGAGGCGAATTAATGTTTACATACCTACTGCGTCGCCTCAATCTGTTCCTCGCCACCTCTTTAGTGATGATTGGTGTATTATTTTACGCTACAGGCTTGTTTCCGGTTGAGCGCACCTATGCACTCACTGGCATACATACACCGACGGCAAGCCAACTGGTTCAAATAGAACAGGACTACAAATTAGATAAAAACCAAGCGTGGCAATTTATCGCTTACCTACAACAAAGGCTTAGCGGTAATTTAGGGATTTCAGTCACGTCACATCAAGAAGTCGCCGAAGAACTCAGTGCCGTCCTACCCGCCTCCTTCGAACTTGCTGTGATGGCGGGCATTATCGCAATTTGCTTGGGCGTGCCCTTGGGCGTGCTCGCCTCCCAGAGTCAACATAAGCTCACCCAAAATACCATTATGGCGATTACCCTAACGGGCTACTCTGTACCCGTATTCTGGTTAGGCCTTTATCTTTCGCTTTGGTTTGGAGTCGATCTTGGTTGGTTACCAATTTCGGGACAAATCAATTTGCTCTATGAAATCAAGCCCGTCACTGGCTTTATGCTAGTGGATACCTTGTTGTCAGAGTCAGAATACGGCATGTCGGCATTTAAAGATGCCCTGCTGCATATCATTTTGCCTGCCACAACACTGGCCGTGTTACCTTTTACTGTAGTGGTTCGTAGCACCCGTTCGGCAATGGTGAATGTGATGAATCAAACCTTTATCCGCGCCGCCGAAGCCAGAGGCATGCATACTGGCACGATTATACTGCGCCACGCCCTGCCCAATGCGCTGATCCCCGTACTTAAACATTTAGGGCTAATGCTTGGCTCATTTGCCAGTTATGCCATAGTGGTTGAAATGATTTTCTCTTGGCCTGGTGTAGGATCTTGGCTGGTTTCAGGGATTTACCAACGGGACTATACTGTTATCCAAGGTGGGATTTTGGCCGTGGCCCTATTGATTATCTTCCTAAGTATCTTGATTGAAGTGCTGCACACAGCCTTTAATCCACTGAGCAGAAAAGACCTTTATGCCACCAGTTAAAATTTATCAAGAAGATCAAATTGCCTCCCCGACTATGCGGGTTTGGCTTAACTTTTCGGCTAATCCTTTCGCCTTAGCGGGTCTGTGGACGATTGCATTTCTGCTCTTGCTAACCCTGTTTGGCCCTATGATTGCGCCCTTCCCACCAGAGGCACAAGATCCAAGAGCCTTGCTGCTGCCACCCTCTTGGGACCCTTCAGGCACAGTGGCACACTTTTTAGGGACTGACGATCTCGGCCGCGATATTTTTAGCCGATTATTACACGGCGCGCACTTGACCTTTGGCATGGCGCTGCTGATCGTCGTTACCGCATTATTCACAGGCTTTATCATAGGGTCGTTGTCGGGCATGATGCGGGGCTTAAAATCCAGTATTCTCGGTCATTTGCTCGATGCGCTGTTATCGATTCCTTCATTATTAATGGCCATTTTAGTGGTCGCTGTAATGGGACCAGGGCTTGAAAATGTGTTCTGGGCGGTCGGGATTGCCTTAACCCCACAATTTGTACGCTCCATACACCAGTCAGTGCATGAAGAATTACAAAAAGAATATGTCACAGCCGCACGTTTAGACGGCGCTAACTCGATGCAAATTTTTTGGTATGTCATTATGCCAAACGTGTGGGAAGTGGTGATTATTCAAACCACACTTGCCATTTCAGCTGCTATTTTAGATATCGCTGCCCTGGGTTTTTTAAGCTTGGGCGCACAGGCGCCGAGTCCAGAATGGGGCGCTATGGTCGCCCAAGGAATGGATAATTTACTAACAGCGCCTTGGGCCGTAACTATCCCAGGCTTAGCGATTCTTTTCAGTGTGCTTTCCATTAACTTGGTTGGCGATGGCCTACGGTCGGCGCTTGCGCCCATCAGAAACTAACTTATGCCCTTACTCGACGTACGAAATCTAACGATTGAACTCGATACGCCCCACGGTAGAGTGCGGGCGCTAGAAAAAGTCAGCTTAACGCTCAATGCGGGCGAAATTCATGGGCTAGTCGGTGAATCTGGCTCAGGACGAAGTTTGTTAGCCAGAGCAATTTTAGGCATCCCCGGCCCTAACTGGACTATCACAGCAGACCGCATGATGTGGGATGGCAATAACTTGATGGCCATGAGCTCAAAAGAGCGGCGTAATCTGATGGGTTCAGACATGGCGATGATCTTCCAAGATCCGTCTGGCAGCTTAGATCCAGCACAAACCGTCGGCAGTCAGTTAATGCAAGCTATGCCTAAAAATCCTAACGCCTATTTTTGGCAACGGCGCAGGCATGCACGACTTACAGCACAGAAATGGCTGCATAAAGTCGGGATCAAGAATCCGCGGCAGGTGATGTCTAGCTACGCGTGGGAATTATCCGAAGGCGAATGCCAAAAGGTGATGATTGCGATGGCGGTTGCTAACCAGCCTCGCCTATTGATTGCAGACGAACCCACAAGCTCGATGGAGCTCAGCACTCAGGCGCAAATTTTCAGATTATTATCCCAATTAAATCAATTACAAAACGTATCGATTCTATTGATCAGCCACGAGCTGGAAACCTTAGCCCAATGGTGTGATCACTTATCCGTGCTCTATTGCGGTCAAGTCATGGAATCTGGGCCGACGGACGAAGTGATTAAGCAGCCTTATCATCCTTACACTAAGGCGTTACTCGAAAATATGCCCGACTATTCAGGCTCAGGTGGTCACAAGGCGATTATGCCTACCCTACCGGGTTCTGCGCCCGCCTTACAGCATTTGCCAATTGGTTGTCGTTTAGGGCCACGCTGCCCTGAAGCACAAAAAAAATGCGTTAATCAGCCAAATTTAAGTCATATCAAAGACCGCTATTTTGCCTGTCATTTCCCTTATCACAGCGAAACCCATAATGACGACCCCACTGCTTAAAGTTAATGACCTTTATAAAAGATATGATACTGGTTATAGGGGCTTTTCCCGCCAATATAACGATGCATTAGCGCCCGTATCCTTTGAACTCGAACGCGGTGAAACCTTAGCGATAGTGGGTGAGGCGGGTTCAGGTAAAAGTACCCTCGCCCGCATTTTAGTCGGTGCAGAGCCCCGCAGCGGTGGTGAGATATTTTTCGAAGGTGAAGCCTTAGACAGTCGCAATGTGAAGCAAAGATGCCGCTTAATTCGGATGATTTTCCAAGATCCGAATACTTCACTGAACCCGCGCCTAACGATTGGTCAATTACTCGATGAGCCGCTGCGTTTCAACACCCAAATGTCAGCGCAATCGCGGCACACCCAAGTGGTCGATACCTTACGAAAAGTAGGTTTATTACCTGAGCATGCGGAGTTTTATCCGCACATGATTTCCGAAGGGCAAAAACAACGAGTCGCAGTAGCACGAGCCTTAATGCTCAATCCTAAAATTATCATTGCCGATGAAGCCTTAACCGCTCTGGACCTTTCGGTGCGTTCGCAAATTCTTAATTTGCTGTTAAAACTGCAAAAAGATCTCGGCTTGTCTTATATCTTCGTGTCCCATAATCTCAATATTATTCGCCATGTCAGCGATAAAATTATGGTACTGCACAAAGGTGTAATGGTTGAAAAAGCTGATACAGAACAAATATTTAACTCACCAAAACATGAATACACCCAGAGGTTGGTCCAAGAGCAGAGTCTGTTTGTTCATAAACGCTAAACTGCTCCAACCACTTAAATAATCAGGTGAATTGGCTAAAAATAGGTGCCATTTACCCGCCGAAATATTTATCCTATTGGTCATTTTGATAGAAGAAGCTTAAATATGATTATCAAACCAAAAATTCGTGGATTCATTTGTACCACTACACACCCTGTCGGTTGTGAAGTAAACGTTCAAGAACAAATCACCTTAACTAAAGCAAAAGGCAAAATCGCTAACGGCCCGAAAAAGGTATTAGTAGTCGGTTCATCAAGTGGTTATGGTCTGTCTTCACGTATCGCAGCCGCTTTTGGTAGCGATGCCGCAACGATTGGCGTGTTCTTCGAAAAGCCTGGTACTGAAGCGAAACCAGGTACTGCAGGTTGGTACAACTCTGCCGCTTTCGACAAATTTGCTAAAGCGGAAGGTTTATATTCTAAAAGCATTAACGGCGATGCCTTTAGCCATGAAGCTAAACAAAAAGTCATCGAGCTTATCAAGCAAGATCTCGGTGAAATTGACATGGTTGTTTACTCACTGGCATCACCAGTGCGCAAACTCCCAGATTCAGGTGAGCTTATCCGATCAGCTTTAAAACCCATTGGCGAAACTTACACAGCAACTGCCGTTGATACCAATAAAGACTGCATCATTGAAGCCACCGTTGAGCCAGCAACTGAGCAAGAAATTGCCGATACTGTCACTGTTATGGGCGGCGAAGATTGGGAACTGTGGATCAAAGCCTTATCTGAAGCCGGTGTATTAGCCGATAACTGCAAAACCGTAGCCTATAGCTATATAGGTACTGAACTGACATGGCCAATTTACTGGCACGGCGCCCTTGGCAAGGCCAAGATGGATCTGGACCGCGCTGCAAAAGCGTTAAATGAACAACTGTCAGCCACTGGCGGCAGCGCAAATGTTGCAGTGCTAAAGAGCGTTGTGACTCAAGCGAGTTCGGCCATTCCTGTCATGCCTTTATATATCGCTATGGTATTCAAGAAAATGCGTCAGGAAGGTCTCCATGAAGGTTGTATGGAGCAAATCTATCGCTTATTCAGTGAGCGCCTATTCCGTGCCGATGGTGCAAAACCTGAGACAGACAGTGATAATCGCTTACGTTTAGATGACTGGGAACTGCGTGAAGATATTCAGCAACACTGCCGTAATTTGTGGCCACAAGTGACCACAGAAAACTTATCAGAATTGACTGATTACCGTGAATACAAAGCTGAATTTATTAAGTTATTTGGTTTTGGTATCGAAGGCATTGATTACGATGCCGACGTTAACCCATACGTTGAATTTGACGTTATCGAACTCTAATCAACTCGATAGCGAATCACTGCTTATCACAAACGTTAAACGCCACTTTTTAGTGGCGTTTTTATTTATAACTCCCAGATTAAGATGCGCTACACTAGCTGCAGTTGACCCCTAATAATCCCTCAATAAGGAAAATCAATGAAAATTAGCGCAAGAAACACCCTCAGCGGTACAATCAAATCCATAGAAATGGGCGCTGTAAACAATGAAGTGACAATCGAACTTGCACCCGGTGTCGTACTGACCTCTGTGGTGACTAAAGCTTCCTGTGAGCGCCTAGGGCTCAAAGTGGGTGATTCGGCTTATGCCCTCATCAAAGCCAGCAGCGTAATGATTGGCGTTGATGATTAACCATTCAATTCAGTAACGTGGCGATTGAAGTAATGGAATATGGAGTCTGACAGTGTTGCGATAGTGGATATCCTTCGAACTTCATTGGTAAACTTTATCGAATTAAAAAACAAAAAGGCCAAGTGAACTCACTTGGCCTTTTCTATTTAATCAGTCGGATAGTAAATTTAATAACTCACTATCCCCACTGAAATTATTCTTCTACAGGGTAAAGCACCTTGGCATTGGCTTTAAGCGAATCGATCAAGCCACGGTAGTCTGCTTCACTGTATTGTGCGTTCAGACGTTGTTTAAGTGCATTAACTAGCTCATCACTCACACCTTCTGCAGCGTTAACTTTATCCAGTGCAACCACAGCATAACCGTTTGCTAAACCAACGGTATCGACAACAGGAGTTGTACTTGGTGTTGGCATTTGGAACGCTTTGCCTACAATCGCAGCATCAACGTCTTGCGCGCCACGGCCTAGTTTCGCTTTAGACACTAAACCAAGATCAGTTGCACCCGCTTTAACTTGTGCCATCAGTTCCTGTGCTTTTGCACGGGCGGCTTCGTTTGCTTGATCTTGCTTCAAGCGCTCAGTGATGTTGGCTTTCACTTCAGCTAAGGCCAAAGTACCCGCATCGTGATGTTCTTTCACTCGGATAACAACCACATGGTTAGGTTCAAGCTCAATCACTTCACTGTTTAAACCTTTCAGCATTACAGTTTCAGAGAAGGCTGCTTTAACTAAGTCAGGCTTGTTTAGCTCAGCAGGTGCGTTATCGCGAGAAAACAGTGCTGTAGTCTTAACATCAACGCCAACAGCTTTTGCGGTTTCAGATAGTGTATCTGGCACTTCATAGCTGGTATCCGCTAATTTACTTTGTAAGCTATAGAACTGGTCAACCGCTTTCTTATCTTGCAATTGAGCCACTATCTTAGCTTTCACATCAGCAAACGGTACAGTCGCGCCAGATTGCACATCTAATAGCTTGATAATGTGGAAACCAAAGTCTGTTTTAACCACCGCAGAATGTTGGCCTTTATTTAATGCAAATAAAGCGGCATCAAATGCGGGGTCCATTACACCAGGTTCAAACCAATCCAGTTTACCGCCCTGCTCTGCACTCAAAGTATCATCAGAGTTAGCTTTAGCCAGATCAGCAAAATCGGCACCGCTATCTAATTGCTTAGCGAGATCTTCAGCCTTGGCTTTTGCTGCCGCTTCATCGTTACCTGGCATAACCAAAATATGCGCGGCAAGACGCTTCTCGTTAGAAACATATTGTGCTTTATGTTCTTCGTAATACGTTTGTGCTTCTTCATCAGAAACTGGATTATTTTTAGCAAAATCAGCAGCATTCAGTTCAACATATTCTAAGCTCACCATCTCAGGACTCATAAACTGCCCTTGGTTTGCGTCGTAATAGTTTTTCACTTGCTCGTCAGTCACAACCGCTGTCGCTAAGAATGGTGCAGAATCGACAATAACATAGCGCACATCACGGGTTTGGCCTTGTAACTCAGCCAATTGCTTAGCTTCACCAGGTAACACGAATTCAGTACCCACAAGGGCTGCAGTTAACTGACGACGGGTCATATCGACACGCATCATGTCTCTGAAAGTCTGTGGCTGATAACCTAACTGACGCAGAATCGCCTGATAACGATCGTTATCAAATTTGCCATCAGTTTGAAATGCCGGTTCAGCTCTCATTGCAGCAACAATTTGCTCGTCAGATACACGTAGACCCATAGCCTTAGCAGCTTGATCTATCAACTTGTCAGCCACTAAGCGTTCTAATACGCTCTGCTTAATGCTTTGTAAGTATTTTTCGTCAGCAGATAACGCAGCAAACATTTCACCTAGCTGTTGCTCCATGCGAGAGCGCTCGCTCTGGTACGCCTGCTCTAGCTCGGCTTTAGTGATCTTGTCACCGTTCACTTCTGCCGCAGGCACATCAGTTGTTGAACCTAAGTAACTACTGACTCCTGCAAATGCAAAAGATAAAATCACAAGTACGAGAATGCCTTTAGCAATCACGCCTTGCGAACCATCGCGGATCTTTTCTAACATCAGATTTCTCGCTTGTTGCGATTAACAAAATAAAAAGGCGCATCAGGTTGAGATGCGCCTTTCTGTAATTTATGGGGAATATTCAGACGCTACCACTGGTAAATTCTAAAACCCCGAGTAATGGTAGAAATTAAGCTTCATATTCCATTACTTTCAATTCGTAAAAAGCACTGATAAACAGTGCTTGTCATTACGAACGCCTTACAAAGGCTACGATATTAATGATTAATTAACAGCGTCTTTCAGTGCTTTACCAGCTTTGAATGCAGGAATTTTAGCTGCTGCGATTTTGATTTCTTCACCCGTTTGTGGGTTGCGACCAGTACGCTCAGCGCGTTCACGCACTTCAAAAGTACCAAAACCAACAAGAGAAATTTTATCACCTTCTTTCAGACCTTCGGTCACAGCAGCGATAAAAGAATCCAGTGCTCGGCCAGCAGCGGCTTTAGAAATGTCAGCACCAGATGCGATTTTCTCGATTAGTTCAGATTTGTTCATGTCATCCCCTTGAATGTAATTTTTTTGCGCCGCAACCAAATCCGTCTCTAGAGCGGTCTGCGGAGGCTTTTATAACAAGCTTGAATTCAAAGTTCAAGCTGAGTTCGAAAACCAAAGAATTAAAACTGGATACAGCTCAAAGCCAGTTGCGCCAAGGGCTTGGAGCAGCTGGCTCTCCACAGACCTAGGCTACCACAGGTCTGCGCTTTGTTAAGCCCCTTTTTTCATTTTTTTTAACGTGATAGCGCAATTTCTTGCGTTATGCCAAGTTTTTAACCACTTCGAAGCCTTCAACTGGTCTTTCTAGGGCCAGTTTTAACACTTCATCGACCCAACGCACGGGACGAATTTCTAAATCGGCAATCACATTGGCAGGAATTTCTTCCAAATCGCGCTCATTTTCTTTTGGAATAAGCACCAATTTTATGCCGCCGCGGTGTGCTGCTAGCAGTTTTTCTTTCAAACCACCGATAGGTAACACTTCACCACGTAAGGTTATTTCACCTGTCATGGCCACATCAGCACGCACGGGGTTACCCGTTAAGCTTGATACTAACGCGGTACACATTGCCGCACCTGCAGATGGACCATCTTTGGGTGTCGCACCTTCTGGCACATGCACGTGGATATCACGCTTCTCGTAGAAATCAGCATTGATACCTAATTGTTCCGCACGGGCGCGAACAACTGTCATCGCTGCTTGAATCGACTCTTGCATCACGTCGCCAAGGGAACCGGTATAGGTTAACTTCCCTTTACCTGGCACTGAGGTTGCTTCAATCGTCAGTAAGTCACCGCCCACTTGAGTCCACGCTAAGCCAGTCACTTGACCGATTTGGTTCTTAGACTCGGCTTTGCCGTAATCAAAGCGCTGCACACCAAGGAAAGACTTAAGATTCTCTTGGTTGACAGTCACAGACTTGACAGACTTATCGAGCAAAATCATTTTCACGACTTTACGGCAAATCTTAGACAATTCACGCTCGAGTGAACGCACACCCGCTTCACGGGTGTAATAACGGATAATGCCAACGATAGCACTATCATCTACTTTAATTTCAGTGGCTTTTAAACCATTGCGCTCAATTTGCTTATTCAGCAAATGTTGCTTAGCAATATTCAGCTTCTCGTCTTCGGTGTAACCCGACAAACGAATGACTTCCATACGGTCAAGAAGTGGCCCAGGAATATCCATAGAGTTTGACGTTGCAACAAACATCACATCGGATAGGTCGTAATCGACTTCGAGGTAATGATCGTTAAAGGTCGCATTTTGCTCAGGATCTAACACTTCTAATAAAGCAGAAGCCGGATCGCCGCGCATATCTGAACTCATCTTGTCGATTTCATCGAGCAAGAATAACGGGTTTTTCACGCCGACTTTAGCCATCTTTTGAATGACTTTACCCGGCATAGACCCAATGTAAGTACGGCGATGACCACGGATTTCCGCTTCATCACGCACGCCACCGAGGGCAACACGCACATACTTACGACCGGTCGCCTTAGCGATCGATTGACCTAGCGAGGTTTTACCCACACCTGGTGGCCCCACTAAACACAGGATTGGCCCTTTAAGCTGACGCACTCGGCTTTGGACTGCCAAATATTCCAAGATACGTTCTTTGACTTTTTCAAGGCCAAAATGATCGGTGTCGAGTACTTCTTGGGCTTTGGCTAAATCACGTTTGATTTTAGAGCGTTGGCTCCAAGGCACAGCCGTCATCCAATCGACATAACTGCGAACAACCGTCGCTTCAGCCGACATTGGTGACATCATGCGTAACTTGTTAAGCTCGGCGAGGGCTTTCTCTTTCGCCTCAGCGGGCATATTAGCCTCTTCAATCTTACGATTTAAGGCTTCAAATTCGTCATGGCCTTCATCTAGGTCACCCAGTTCTTTCTGGATGGCTTTCATCTGTTCGTTCAGATAGTACTCACGCTGACTCTTTTCCATCTGTTTTTTAACGCGAGTCCGGATACGTTTCTCAACCTGTAATAGGTCGATCTCCGATTCCATCATCGCCATTAGATATTCCAGACGTTCGCCGACGTTGACCATCTCAAGCACAGATTGCTTATCTTCAAGCTTAAGTGGCATGTGTGCGGCCATAGTATCGGCCAGACGCGCCGCTTCATCGATACCCGATAAAGAGGTCAAGACTTCTGGCGGGATCTTTTTGTTCAGCTTGATATAACCTTCAAACTGACCAATAGCACTGCGCACTAACACTTCTTCTTCTTTGTCTTCCAGCGGTTCTGATTCCAGATACTCAGCCTTAGCCACAAAGAATTCTGTTTCTTGGATATAACGGGTAATACGGGCGCGACGACCGCCTTCAACCAGCACTTTGACTGTACCGTCTGGCAGCTTAAGTAACTGTAAAATAGAGGCAACCGTACCCACTTCGAAGATGTCATCTTTTGATGGTTCATCGAGCTCGGCATCACGCTGCGCCACTAAAATAATTTGCTTATCCTGCGCCATTGCCGTTTCGAGACATCGAATAGATTTTTCTCGTCCGACAAATAACGGAATTACCATATGGGGATAGACCACCACATCTCGCAGTGGCAGCACGGGGAGTTCGATATGCGCTTCACGCTCTTGGGTCATAGTTCGATTCCGTTTTGGTGAAATGGATTAATACTGGAGTATATTGGGACGCTTTATGGAGTTTCAATGGCTAATACGAAAAAAGGAGTCCATTGGACTCCTTGTTTTTCAGTTTATTAGCGATCAGTACAATTATTGTTCGCCTGATGCCACTTGGGCCTCATTGTGCTCGTAAATCAAGATTGGGGCAGATTCCCCTTTCACGACTGATTCATCCACAACGGCCTTCACCACACCGTCAACGGATGGGATATCGTACATAGTATCCAGCAGAATACTTTCAACGATGGAGCGTAGACCACGGGCACCTGTCTTGCGAGACATGGCTTTGTGAGCAATCGCTTTAAGCGCATCTTCGCGGAACTCAAGCTCAACCCCTTCCATCTCAAATAACGCACTGTATTGCTTAGTTAGGGCATTTTTAGGTTGAGATAGAATTTGTACTAAAGCTTCTTCATCCAGCTCAGTCAGAGTCGCAACCACTGGCAGACGACCAATAAACTCAGGGATTAAACCGTATTTGACTAAATCGCCAGGTTCTACTTGTGATAACGTTTCAGAGATCGTCGCTTTCTCTTTCTCGCCTTTCACCTGTGCACCAAAACCGATACCCGAGCCAACGTGCGCACGTTGCTCAATCACTTTCTCAAGCCCTGCAAACGCACCACCACAGATAAAGAGGATCTTAGAAGTATCGACTTGTAAGAATTCTTGCTGTGGATGCTTACGGCCACCTTGTGGTGGAACCGCGGCAACAGTACCTTCAATCAGCTTAAGCAGCGCTTGCTGTACACCTTCACCCGATACGTCACGGGTGATTGATGGATTGTCTGACTTACGACTAATTTTATCGATTTCATCGATATAAACGATACCACGCTGCGCCTTCTCAACATCGTAGTCGCACTTTTGCAGCAACTTTTGAATGATGTTTTCAACGTCTTCACCCACATAACCCGCTTCAGTCAGCGTAGTAGCATCTGCCATAGTGAAAGGCACATTGAGTGAGCGCGCAAGGGTTTCAGCCAGTAGGGTTTTACCGCTACCCGTTGGACCGATAAGCAAAATATTACTCTTGCCCAGCTCGATACCATCTTTAGGCGATGCATTTTTTAAACGCTTATAGTGGTTATACACTGCCACAGAAAGCACTTTTTTCGCTCTGTCTTGGCCAATAACATAATCGTCTAAATGTGCACGCAACTCATGTGGTGTCGGTAATTTATCGCTATCACGCTTTGGAGAGATTTCTTTAATCTCTTCACGAATGATGTCGTTACATAACTCAACACATTCGTCGCATACATACACTGATGGGCCAGCAATGAGTTTTCTGACTTCATGCTGGCTCTTTCCGCAAAAAGAGCAGTACAGCAATTTACCGCTGTCACCATTATTTTTGTTGTCGCCCATTAATTACCTCATTTGCAGTCTGCTCTACTGCCTGTCTTAAATTTGCTTAACTTTTACAAAGCATAGCTCAGTCAAAAGCAAAAATCAGCCGCGTTTCGTCATCACAGAGTCAACTAAGCCATATTCGACGGCTTGAGTTGCACTCATGAAGTTGTCACGATCGGTATCGCGTTCAATCACTTCGAGCGGTTGACCTGTGTGTTCAGCGAGCATTAGGTTAAGCTTATTTTTAATGCCTAAGATTTCTTTGGCATGAATAGCAATATCTGATGCTTGACCTTGGAAACCACCCAGCGGTTGATGGATCATCACGCGAGAGTTTGGTAAACAGTGACGCTTACCCTTCTCACCACCAGCTAACAAGAAAGCGCCCATACTAGCGGCTTGGCCGATACAGACAGTGCTAACATTCGGTTTGATAAACCGCATGGTATCATAAATCGCCATGCCTGCGGTGACAGAGCCACCAGGAGAGTTAATGTATAAAAAGATATCTTTATCTGGGCTTTCTGATTCTAAGAATAATAGTTGCGCCACGATAAGGTTTGCCATGTGTTCTTCAACTTGACCTACCAAAAAGATAATCCGCTCTTTCAACAAACGAGAATAAATATCGTATGAGCGTTCACCCTTAGCAGTCTGTTCGATCACCATAGGCACTAAAGCACTTTGTATGTCTGACGCATTATGCATTATTCACTTCCCTAAATAAAAATGGCTCGCATGAGGAGCCTCATACGAGCCATTATAAATGGCGAACAGCTAATCAAGTCAAGCTTAGCTTATGCGCGACCGGTAGCCTTGTTCATAAATTCTTCAAAAGCGACTTGTTTTTCGGTCACTTTGGCAGATTTCAACAGTGCTTCAACCGCTTGCTCTTCTAAAGCAACGTTGCGCATGTTTTGCATCAGCTCTTTGTTGCTGTTGTAATAAGCAACCACTTCACTTGGATCTTCGTAGGCTGAAGCCATAGAAGCGATCAAGCCTTGTACGCGTTCATCTTCCGCTTTCAGTTCGTTAGTCTTGATGACTTCGCCTAATAGCAGACCGATTTTAACACGACGTGCAGCTTGTTCAGTGAACAATTCAGCTGGCAGTTCTGGCATGTTAGCCGATTGGCCACCAAAACGTTGCATGGCTTGTTGACGCAAAACGTTAACTTCGCCATCGATCAATGCTTTTGGCAAAGTGATATCGTTGTTAGCTAACAGACCATTGATCACTTGCTCTTTCACGTTAGCTTTTAACGCTTGCTCAAGTTCACGGTTCATGTTTTTACGGATTTCAGTTTTAAGGGCTTCTAAGCCACCTTCGCTGATACCAAACAGAGCAGCAAACTCATCGTTTACTTCTGGCAGGTTAGCCGCTTGCACTTCTGTCAGCGTAATCGCAAACTTAGCCGCTTTACCTTTCAGGTTTTCAGCGTGATATTCTTCAGGGAAGTTCACGTCGATAACAAATTCTTCGCCCGCTTTGTGACCTAAGATACCTGCTTCAAAACCAGGGATCATACGGCCGCTACCTAGTTGCAGTTCAAAATCATCAGCTTTGCCGCCTTCAAATTCTTCACCGTCAACTGAGCCAACAAAGTTCATTTTCACTTTGTCGCCATCAGCAGCTTCACGCTCAACAGCAGCGAAAGTCGCGTGTTGTTTACGTAAGGTTTCAATCATAGTGTCAACGTCAGAGTCAGTCACTTCAGCTTTTGGCTGTTCTACTTCGATTGCATCTAAGCCTTTCAGCTCAACTTCTGGATAGATTTCAAAGGTAGCGATAAATTCGAATTTTTCGCCATCAGTAGAACCAGGAACAAAAGTCGGTGCACCCGCTGGGTTTAACTTCTCAGCAATAATTGCTTCGATGAAGTTACGTTGCATCACTTCACCCATGATGTCTTGACGAATCGCTGCGCCGTAACGTTTGTTTATAACAGTAACAGGCACTTTACCAGGACGGAAACCTGGGATACGAGCACGCTTAGCTTCACGTTGTAAACTGTCTTTAACCAGCTTTTCAATTTGTTCAGCAGGAACAGAAATGGTCAGGCGACGCTCTAGGCCTTGGGTTGCTTCAACAGAAACTTGCATTGTTTTACCTCGAAATTTGTCTAACGTCCTTTGTAATAGCCGATTCATCAACTATTCAGGTATTCGTTTCTTGATCATTAAATTTGACTACAATGCCCACCACAACTGGCTTTAGGCACAGGTCGCTCATAGTTGATATCTATCAAGACGCGACATTATAGCCACCGTTTTCTGCAGAGTCGAGCCTCAACAGCCGAATCTGGGGTATAAAAAAAGCGACACAAGGTCGCTTTTTTTAATTTGTACTCAAAGTACTAAAAATGGGGTGACTGATGGGGCTCGAACCCACGACAACCGGAATCACAATCCGGGACTCTACCAACTGAGCTACAATCACCACTGAAACTGGTACGCCCGGCAGGATTCGAACCTGCGACCACCCGCTTAGAAGGCGGGTGCTCTATCCAACTGAGCTACGGGCGCATGGTTTACAGAATTTTCTGTATCCTAACCGATTTGGAAAGCATTTATGCTAACCCTATCACTCGCCTATTTGAGTCCAAATTATCTTTGAATTCATTGAAGCAAACGATAATAAAGTGGTCGGTGATAGAGGATTCGAACCTCTGACCCTCTGGTCCCAAACCAGATGCGCTACCGGACTGCGCTAATCACCGAAGGTCTTACATTTTACTTGGTATCAACTCAGAGGGTTTCCTCTGGTCCACTCTCATCCAAAATCTGGATGCACTATCGGACTGCGCTAATTACCTAAGGTCTTACATGACAGTTTCAGCGCAAGATGAACACATCTGCCTGAGAACGGAGCGCATCTTATCCCCTCACTTTACACCCGTCAACGATTTTTTTATCGTTCGACTCTAGGTGCTGAATTATCAGGCTAATCTGGTTTTTTTTATCCACTTGGCAACGGCTTTAACCATGACACAGTAGCTGTGCCCTGTTAAAATAGCCACGATTGCCAATCTCTGTGTTAACTACTGTTTTCACCATCGCCCATATAAAGGATATCCTACACCCATGACAGCCCAAATAATCGACGGCAAGGCGATTGCTCAATCCATCCGCACTAAGCTCAGCGAAAAAGTCACCGCCCGCAAAGAGGCTGGACAACGCGTACCGGGTTTAGCCGTAATATTAGTGGGAGCCGATCCGGCATCACAAGTTTATGTTGGCAGTAAACGTAAGGCTTGTGAAGAAGTTGGATTTCTTTCTCGTTCATACGATTTAGAAACAAACTGCACTGAAGATGAATTACTCAACCTGATTGATAGTCTTAATGATGCTCCGACAATTGATGGCATCTTAGTGCAACTGCCATTACCCGCGCATATCGAAGACTCAAAAGTCATCGAGCGTATCCGCCCAGATAAAGACGTCGATGGATTTCACCCGTACAACGTCGGCCGTTTAGCCCAGCGTATTCCGGTGCTGCGCTCTTGTACCCCAATGGGCATAATGACACTCATCAAATCCACCGGCGTTGATACCTATGGTTTAGATGCTGTTGTGGTTGGCGCATCGAATATTGTCGGCCGCCCAATGACCTTAGAGTTGCTGCTTGCTGGCTGCACCACCACTACTTGCCACCGCTTCACTAAGAATCTCGAACAAAAAATCCGTCAGGCAGATCTCGTGGTCGTTGCAGTGGGTAAACCCGGCTTTATTCCTGGCGAGTGGATCAAGCCTGGCGCGATTGTAATAGATGTGGGTATTAACCGTTTAGATAACGGCACCTTAGTCGGCGATGTGCAATATGACATTGCTGCGCAAAATGCCAGCTTTATCACTCCAGTCCCCGGCGGTGTCGGCCCGATGACGATTGCAAGCCTATTAGAAAACACCTTATATGCCGCCGAGCAGTATCATGACTAGGTTCTAGGTTCTAGGTTCTAGGTTCTAGGTTCTAGGTTCTAGGTTCTAGGTTCTAGGTTCTAGGTTCTAGGTTCTAGCAAGCATAAAAAAACCTGCATGATGCAGGTTTTTTATTTACTGAAGATTTTCTTGAATTAAAAATATAGCGAATAAGCTTATTTCTTACGCCAAGTGGTGCCACTTGGACCATCTTCAAGCACAACGCCCAAAATATCTAAACGATTACGCGCCACATCCGCAGCAGCCCAATCCTTTTCGGTACGAGCACGGTTACGCTCAACGATTAAGGCTTCGATTTCAGCCACTTCATCGTCACTACCGCCACCTTGAAAGAAGGCCTCTGGCTCTTGGCTTAATAGACCTAACACATCCGCTAATTGCTTCAAGGTGACCGCTAATGCCGATGCCTGTGCCATATCGGTCAGTTTTAAACGATTGATCTCACGCACCATATCAAATAGAACGGAATAGGCTTCAGGTGTATTAAAGTCATCATCCATCGCCGCTTTAAACTTAGCAATAAACTCTTCTGCAGGCGCTGCAACGACAGTTAAGTCGACATCTTTAATCGCGGTATACAAACGCTCTAAGGCTGAGCGAGCTTGTTTCAAGTTATCTTCTGAATAGTTCAGTTGGCTACGATAATGACCAGATAATAAGAAATAACGCACAGTTTCAGCATCATAGTGACCAAGTACATCGCGAATAGTGAAGAAGTTGCCTAAGGACTTAGACATCTTTTCACGGTCAACCATCACCATGCCAGTGTGCATCCAATAGTTGACGTATGGTGTGTCATGGGCACAGCAAGACTGGGCGATTTCATTCTCATGATGTGGGAACTGTAAGTCAGAGCCGCCGCCATGGATATCAAAATGCAAACCTAAATGTTTGCTGTTCATGGCCGAACATTCGATATGCCAGCCAGGACGACCCGGTCCCCATGGGGATTCCCACGTTGGTTCGCCAGGTTTCGACATTTTCCACAACACAAAATCCATTGGATTTTGCTTGGTTTCGTCCACTTCAACCCGAGCACCGGCTTGCAGTTGATCTAAATTCTGGCCCGATAAACGGCCATAATCAGGATATGAGGCCACGCTGAAAAGCACATCACCATCGCTCGCCACATAGGCATGGCCACGGGCGAGTAATAACTCAACCATGTCGATGATTTCGGCAATATGAAGGGTCGCGCGCGGTTCAAAATCGGGGCGCAACATATTTAAGGCATCGAAGTCTTGGTGCATTTCACCAATAAGACGCTCGGTTAAGGCTTCACAGCTTTCGTTATTCTCGTTAGCGCGCTTGATGATTTTGTCATCAACATCAGTAATATTGCGCTGAAAATTCACTTCATAACCCGCGTAACGCAGGTAGCGCACTATCATGTCGAAAGAAACAAAAGTACGGCCATGACCAATATGACAGAGATCGTATATGGTCACACCACACACGTACATCCCAATTTTCCCGGGATTAATTGGCTTAAATTCCTGTTTTTGGCGGGTAATACTGTTGTAAATCTTCAACATCGATATTCTCTTCAATGATACATTCAGGTGTAAAATCAAGGAGTCAGTCTATCACGGCCTGACAGGTTTTGAATACTGCACTTTGCGCGCAATCCGAGATAAGTTAGAATCGCGCCACTATTTACACTGAGTATGAAAACATGATCACATTACACACTAATTTGGGCGACATTAAACTGCAACTGAACGCTGAAAAAGCACCGCTAACAGTAGCAAACTTCATGAAATATGTTGACGAAGGTTTCTTCGACGGCACTATCTTCCACCGTGTGATAGACGGTTTCATGATCCAAGGTGGTGGCTTCAACGAAGACATGAGCCAAAAGCGTTGTAACGAGCCAGTGAAGAACGAAGCCAATAACGGTTTATCAAACCGTACTGGTACTGTCGCTATGGCGCGTACTTCAGATCCACATTCAGCTACTGCGCAGTTCTTCATTAACGTGAACGACAACACTTTCCTCGATTTTAAATCCGAAACCTCACAGGGCTGGGGCTACTGCGTATTCGGCGAAATCGTTGAAGGCATGGACATTATCGAAAAAATTAAAGCTGTTAGCACTGGTAACCGTGGTATGCATCAAGATGTGCCATTAGAAGCCATTGTGATTGAAAAAGTCAGCGTCGCGGCATAATACGGCGAATGCGAACTCTATTTATAGGCGATCTGCACCTGAGTGCAGATCGCCTTGATATCACCCAAGCGTTCACTCGCTTTCTCGACACTGAACTCGATGATGCCGACGCCCTTTATATCCTAGGCGATTTGTTTGAAGTCTGGGTTGGTGATGATATTGCCTTACCTTTTGCCCTCGACATCGCCGAAAAACTCAAGCAAGTATCACAAAAGTTGCCCGTGTATTTTATCCATGGCAACCGTGACTTCATGCTAGGCAAACAATTTGCGCGCGCCGCAGGCATGCAAATTTTACCCGAAGTCACTCGCCTCAATTTATACGGTGTCGACACTGTAATTTTGCACGGCGACAGCTTATGTACTTTAGATAAGGCCTACCAACGCTTTCGAAAACTGCGCAGTTTATCGCTGTCTCGTTGGCTGTATGGTTGTTTATCCAAGAAAACCCGTCAGGGTATTGCTGATAAAATTCGCAGCAAGAGCAAGAACAGCAATAAGCAAAAAAGCTACACTATCATGGATGTAGAGCCCAATGCGGTCGATGTGTTATTTGCCAAGACACACACTAAGCATATGATCCACGGTCATACCCACAGACCGGCCATTCATCAACTTGCTAATGGCTGTAAGCGTATAGTGGTTGGCGATTGGTATGAACAAGGCAGTGTGCTCAGTGTGAGCGCTGAAGGGATTAATTTACAGTCCTTACCCTTTGACCAGATGATTACCTAAAGGCATTGGCTTAAGTAGGCCTCATTTAGCGTTACTTAAGCTTAAATAGCTTAAATTTTTAGCTTTAATAGCTTGAAAATACTGTGATTAACGGTTTTTTAGAACCGTTAATCGTTTCAGCTATATGGACTTAACTCTACTCGTTTGGGGAAGCAAAGCCGTTCAAATTAATTTAATAGAGGCGACCCACTGTGGAAACGAAACTCATCATCCTGCGCCAAAATCAACTCCGCTTCTAACTCGCCAAAGTACTTCACTCGCTCACTAATATCCTCAGGTGAAACCAACTGAGCTAACGCAAGATAATCTTGATAATGTCGCGCTTCAGAGCGCAGCAGTGACACATAAAACTTACTCAGCTCACCGTCTAAATAAGGCGCGAGTTTAGCGAAGCGCTCGCACGAGCGAGCCTCAATATATGCCCCTACAATCAACTTATCCCGCAAAATATCTTTCTCATGGGTTGTCACATGACTCATCATCCCCTTGGCATAACGACCCGCGCGAATATTGCGGTAATCAATACTGCGCTTGTGCATTAAATCCAATACTTGTTCAAAATGATGAAACTCTTCTTTAATCAAGCGGATTAAAGGTGAAACTAAATTCGCAGCAAACTTAAAGTTGGGCTTAGGTATAAGGTCAGTTACCAACTCATTCTTTTTCACATCACGGGCTAAAAAACTTTCCACATCATGTTCTTGCGAATAAATAAACTCTTCATAGGGTTTAGCCCACGCCAACAGAGCTCGACCACTGTCTTTATCTAACGCATATTTTCGTAGCAAAAAAATCGCTGTCTGAGCGGCTTTTAACTCACAGTTACAATGGTCGATCAGCAACTCATCCAAGGAATCTGATTTTATCGCAACATCAATCCAAGTTTGCGGTGTTTCACAGTGAAGAAATGCGTGGATGGGGGCAAGAAGTTGCAGCATGGACTCACTCAATATCATTCTGAATATCGCACTATTTTACGCATATTTACTCATAAGCTATAGCATTAGGCTTAAGTAAACTTGACGCGCTGAACTTTTTGTTCAATAAATAATCTACACTCTAAAGAACTGAGATCCTGATCACACAGCCTCTCACTTCTCTATGTGTAACCAATCGATGGATAAAGAGACAGGACACTATTTTAACCTCGATTGTAGAGCTGTTATCAGCTCGTCTGACGTTTGGCGAGCCATTCATCAATGCTGAACAAGGATAATTATAATGATACTGAATCACTTAATGGGGCTATACACTCATCCAAAACAAGAGTGGCAAACAATTGAAAAAAACCATGAGGCACTGAAAAGTAGCTTGAGCCATGTAGTACTTATCGCCTTAATTCCGGCGGTGTGCAGCTATATAGCTACAGCTTACATTGGCTGGAATCCTGGCGCTGGCGATCCTATTTACCTTACACCACAAAGCGCCCTGTTTATGTCCGCAGGCATGTATTTAGGCCTGATTGCAGGTGTATTCGCCCTTGCCTATTTAGCCTATTGGATGGCAAAAACCTTCGATGCTAACCCAACTTACACCCAAGCATTAGAGCTCGCGTCCTACACTGCAACCCCATTGTTTATGGTCGGTTTAGCCGCATTATATCCAGTGCTATGGTTTATCATGATAGTGGGGTTGATTGGTTTAGCCTACTCAGTGTATTTACTGTACGCGGGGGTGCCTATCATTATGAATATCCCTGAAGAGAAAGGTTTTATCTACGCCAGCTCTATGGTGACTGCAGGCTTAGTACTCTTGGTGGGGCTAATGGCAACTAGTGTCATTTTATGGAGCTTAGGCTTTGGTCCTATGTACCAATAACCATTTTAATTCATCACAAATTTAATCAACAGCAACTCAAGCTCTGCGTAGCAATTGAATTTTTAGCAGAAAATAAAAAAGAAGGCCGCAAAGGCCTTCTTTTTGAGTTGAATTAACGCTCTGAGCGAGTTAGCAGATAAGTTTGACTCACTCAGTCAAACAGATCCACTTAAGCAAAATCACTCGAAAGAATCACGCAGCGCTACGGTTAAGTTAAACACTAAATTATCCGGCGATGAATCTTTACTGTCAGCGCAGAAATAGCCTTCACGCTCAAACTGATAGGCTTGTTCCGCAGGTGCATTCACTAGGCTTGCTTCTGCAAAACCTTGTACCACGATCAATGATTCAGGGTTCAACACTTCATCCACAGTCTCTGCCGCAGCAGGATTAGGATCGGTAAATAAACGCTGATAGAGACGGAATTCAGCAGGCTTAGCTGTAGATGCCTCAACCCAATGGATCACGCCTTTGACTTTACGGCCATCTGCAGGGTTTTTACCTAAAGTTTCAGGATCATAAGTACAGTAAACCGTCGTGATATTACCTTCGCTGTCTTTGTCACAACGTTCAGCTTTAATCACATAGGCATTACGTAAACGCACTTCTTTGCCTGTAACTAAGCGTTTGTATTGTTTGTTGGCTTCTTCTTTAAAGTCAGCCACATCGATCAATATTTCTCGGCCAAAGGCTAATTCACGCGTCCCCATACTCTCATCATTTGGATGAGCGGCCGCTTGAATGTACTCAAGTTCACCTTCAGCATAGTTTTCAATGATGACTTTCAATGGACGTAATACGGCCATCGCACGCGGTGCATGTTCGTTCAATTCTTCACGAATACACGCATCTAACATGCCGACTTCAATCATATTCTCTTGCTTAGTCACGCCGATACGTTGACAGAACTCGCGAATTGAAGCCGGTGTATAACCACGGCGACGTAAGCCTGCAATCGTTGGCATACGTGGGTCATCCCAACCTGACACGAGTTTACGGGTCACAAGGTCATTCAGCTTACGTTTAGACATCAAGGTATATTCGAGATTTAAGCGGGAAAACTCGTATTGACGAGTACGATTCGGCGCTTGAAAATCGTTCAAATTATCCAACACCCAATCGTATAAACGACGGTTGTCTTGGAACTCTAATGTACATAAAGAGTGGGTAATATGTTCTAACGCATCAGAAATACAGTGCGTGAAGTCGTACATTGGGTAAATGCACCACTTGTCACCTGTTTGATGATGATGGGCAAAACGAATACGGTAGATGATAGGATCGCGCATACACATGAATGGCGATGCCATATCAATTTTGGCACGCAATGCGCACTCGCCTTCTTTAAAACCACCGTCGCGCATCTTAGCGAATAAGGCGAGGTTTTCTTCGACTGATGTGTCGCGGAAAGGACTGTTTTTACCTGGCTCTTTTAACGTACCACGGTATTCACGGGTTTCATCTGCATTCAAAAAACACACATAAGCCAAACCTTTATTAATCAGTTCAACCGCATATTGATGTAACTGATCAAAATAGTTTGATGAATAGCGAACGTCACCATCCCACTGGAATCCAAGCCAACGCACATCCGCCTGAATAGAATTCACATAATCAATGTCTTCTTTTTCAGGATTAGTATCGTCAAAACGTAAATTACACAGACCGTTATAGTCTCGCGCTATCCCAAAATTTAAGCAGATAGATTTAGCATGACCAATATGAAGATAGCCATTCGGTTCCGGCGGGAAACGAGTCTGTACACTCGTGTGCTTACCGCTTTGTAAATCTTCATCTATGATATTACGAATAAAGTTACTCGGACGTACTTCAGTGTCCACATGACTCATGGAATTCCTCTTTGCGAACAATGGCAATTTTAAGAAAACCAGCATGATCCTACAGATCACCACTAGTTACAATGCCTAGGGTTAAAAACTCTGGTTTTTGACTGTTTGGGGTTATAACCGCGATAGTAAAACAATAAAAGCAGCCATGAAAGCTGCTTTTATCTTTGACCTAACTAAGCTGACATTTATTATTCAGTCACGCCGACTCAGTAAATCTTACTCGGTGATAATGCGGATCCCAGGAATAATCTGCTGACTTCTTTTACCCTTACGTTTCAACCACAGATAAAAAGCGGCTAATGCAAACAAGAAGAAACCAATCCACAGACTTGATTGAACTGGGTGCTGCGTAAAGGTAGCGGCTTGATAAACTACCGTTGCAGAACCATAAGCCAGTGAGAAAGTCCACGTTGCCGCAAACGTCGCCCACCGAGAACCAAACTCATGCACTAAGGCGCCCATTGCCGCAACACAAGGAGTATAAAGTAAGATAAACAGCAAGTAGGAGAAAGCCGCAACTTTACCACTAAAACCTGCTTGTAAAGCACCAAAAGTCGATGTCGCAACACCTTGTTCTTCAGCCACGGTTTCTTTATTGGTTAAATCACCGACCGACAGTTTAAGCGGATCTTCAAGAGCTAAACCAAACAAGTTAGCTGGAATCGTTGCCAGAGCCGCATTAAAGCTTTCGCTCAATGGTGCAAGCTCTTCATCTGTCGGCGCCGTGCTGCTGTATAGACTGTTTAAGGTACCAACAACCGCTTCTTTAGCGAAAATACCCGTGATAATACCGACGGTTGCAGGCCAGTTATCCTGCTCTATGCCCATAGGCGAGAAGATAGGCGTGATTTTTTGACTCGCGACACTCAGCAAAGATGCTTGGCTATCTTCATGGCCAAATGTACCATCAACACCAATAGCATTAATGAAGTTCAATAAGGTCACGACTAGAACAATCGTTTTACCTGCGCCTAATATAAAACTCTTAGTGCGTTTACCTGTACGAACCATAACAGCTTTCAGCTTAGGTAGTTCATAACTTGGTAGCTCCATCACCACTGCACTACTGCTGCCGGGTAATAAAGTGCTTCTGAGTAATAAACCCGTACCGATAGCGGCAAAGATACCAATAATATACAGCAAGAAGACTAAATTCTGACCTGAATCAGGGAAGAAAGCAGCCGCAAATAGTGCATAAACAGGAAGACGTGCACCACAGGACATAAATGGTGCCATCATCCCTGTCACAATACGCTCACGCTCACTGCCTAAGGTTCGCGTCGCCATAATTGCCGGCACTGAACAACCAAAACCGACAATCATAGGAACGAATGCTTTACCAGGCAGGCCAATACGACGCATTAAACCGTCAACCACAAATGCAGCGCGCGCCATGTAGCCAGAACTTTCGAGGATCGACAAACCGAGAAAAAGCGCCGCAATAACAGGAATAAAGGTTGATACGGTTTGAATGCCTTGGCCGACACCGCCCGCTAAGATAGTGACCAACCAAGCCGGAGAGCCCATGCTCGTCAAGAATGAACCGAAGTGATCGACAAACAATGCGCCAGCAAAAACATCAAAGAAATCAATAAAAGCACTGCCAATATTAATGCTGAACATAAACATCAAATACATCACAAACAAGAACACAGGAATGCCAAGCACAGGATGTAAAACGAGTTTATCTAATTTGTCACTGAGGGTGAGGAACCCTGACTCTTTCACTGAACCTTGAAAAACTTGTTCAACGAAATTAAAGCGCGTGGTCGCCACCATCACTTCAATATCATGGCCTTGCTGAGCGATAATCTGAGTACAGGAATTCACTTCATCCTGCAGTTCAGCATTTTTACAGCTACCACAACCTGAACCATTACCTAGCATAGCCAAAGCGCGGCCGCGACTTAATTGGGCATCTTTACTGCAGAGTAACTGCACGCCCGCTTCAATTTGTTCATCATAGTGAAGCACTAATGGGGCTTCTGAGACTCGGCCTTGAAGTAAATCGAGTACCTGTGCCTGCACTTTAGCGACATCGGCAGGATCTCGCGAACACACGCCAATCACAGGGCAACCCAGCTCTTGGCTCATTTTCTTTAAATCGACTTTAATCCCACGTTTGACAGCCGAATCAATTTTATTCAGCACCACTACCATAGGGATAGCGAGTTCACGTAATTGGGCTGTGAGATATAAGTGACGTTCGATATTAGTGGCATCGACTAAATTGATAATGCCATCGACACGTTGCTCGGCAAGGTATTGCTGCGCAATTTGCTCATCAAGTGAACAATCGCAACTATTACCCGCAGGAAGAAGGTCGTAAATACCCGGTAAGTCTGTCAGATAGACGTCAGCACCGTTTAAGGTGAAATGACCAGTCTTTTTTTCGACCGTAACACCAGACCAGTTACCCACTTGTTGATTTGCGCCTGTTAGCGCGTTAAAGAGTGTAGATTTACCCGCGTTAGGGTTTCCTACTGTGACGCAATGAAACTGCTTAGCCATTCGTCTTTTCCACCTCAATGATGTCTGCCAAATCTCTGCGCATACAAAGTTTACTACCACGAATATCCAGTTCGAGACCAGAGCCCATAGGTGCGTATCGGATCAATAAAAAACGCGTATTTGGCGTGATCCCCATGGACAACAACTTGCGCTTCACGGTTTGTGGCAGCGCCAAACGCCCCACTTCAGAAATAAGACCGCGATCGCCGGGACTGAGTTCGCTTAACTTCATTACGTATTCCACCTTGCAACAGGTTCAGCTCGAAAAACTGCGCCCATTGTAACCGAGCGATGACACTAATAACTTTACCTAGATCAAGATTTTTGATTGGTAACGATAATAGTTTTCAATTGTGTTGGGTATTATGTGATAAAAATTCCAATGAATAAACGACCAACCGAAAATAAAAATCCGCACCTTAGCATTAGTGACTATCAAGCGATGCACAGAAGTCAAAACGCTGTAAACAAATCCCACCCGAAGCAAGTGTGATCAAAATCACACTTAATCTATATCGCCTGTAAAATCATCCTTCTTTACAGTGAAAAGACCACGCAATGTTAAGCACGTGTCACACACTTGTTCTAATATTAACCAAGCTCAATAAGCTAAATTAGCAATGTCGAAAGCGTAAAAATAACAAATATAAATGCACTCGGGAAAACATAACCATGGAAATAGGGCTAAAGTTCAGAAGCATAGCTAAGGCTATGCTATGTATTTTGTTATCAATCGCGAGCGTTTCGGCCTCAGCGACCCCTTGGGATAACAAAAAACCAGAAGAAGTTGTTGCGACATTAGACAAAAAATTCGCCGAAGGTAAGTATTCCGCTAAAGGCGCTGATACTTGCCTGATGTGCCACAAAAAAAGTGCCATGGTGATGGCAATATTTGAGGGGGTTCATGGCAACCCCAATGTGAAAGATTCGCCTATGGCCGATTTGCAGTGCGAAGCCTGCCACGGCCCGTTAGGGAATCATAATAAAGGTGGCAAAGAGCCGATGATCACCTTTGGCGCAAACTCCCCTGTTCCCGCGCAAAAGCAAAACAGTGTCTGTATGAGTTGCCACAATGACAGTCAACGTACCGCATGGAAAGGCAATCACCACGATAACGCCGATGTCGCCTGTAGCAGCTGCCATCAAGTGCATACCGCAAAAGATCCTATCAGCGATAAAGCCAATGAAGTCACCATTTGTACCCAGTGCCATACCCAACAAAAAGCCGATATGCACAAGCGCTCGGCGCATCCATTACAGTGGCAACAAATGGTGTGCAGTGACTGCCATAATCCCCACGGCAGTTTAAACGATTCAAGCTTGAAGCAAATGAGTGTTAATGAAAATTGCTATAGCTGTCATGCCGAAAAACGCGGCCCTAAACTGTGGGAACATGCCCCCGTCACCGACAACTGCGCTAATTGCCATAATCCCCACGGCAGCGTGAACGAAGCCATGCTGATCAGCAAACCGCCACAACTGTGTCAGCAGTGCCACGCTTCGGATGGCCATAGCAGTAATGCCTATTTTGGCAATCAAACCAATGCCTTCACTTCTGGTAATTCCTGTATGAATTGTCACGGACAAGTGCATGGCTCTAACCATCCTTCTGGCAAATTACTACAGAGATAACAAGGGAATGATCATGCGAACAGCTAAAATGTCTCACCCTAGCGCTTATTTCTCCCTCACTTTGCTGACTTGGGCGATAAACGGTGTTTTGACTCAAGCACACGCCGAAGGTTATGAGCTGCAAGAAGCGAATCGAAGTAGCATAAAGACAGAGGCATGGAGCTGTAAGCAATGCCAACCTAAGACAGGTCATATTGGCAATGTCAGTGCCAGCCTCGCTTACAACGATAGTGAGGACAGCCGTTTCGGTAACCGCACAGGGACAGATAATGATGGTCTCGTTGGCGCCGTCGGTGCGGATATGATGTACAAAACGCAGACGGGTTATCAAACCGAGCTGGTCGCGGACAAGTTAGGCTTTGATGCGGGCTCAGCCAAGCTCACAACAGGAAGGCCGGGAAACTATCAAATCAACTTGGGTTATAGAGGTTTAGCAAGCTATAACCATAATCAACTCAAAAGCCCCTATACCTCAGCGCAAGATAAAATGTTATTGCCCGATAACTGGATAACAGGCGGCACAACGCAATCTATGCCTATGTTACAGAGCAGCCTTGTTAGCCAAGATTTAAGTATTCAACGTGATCGCTTTAGTATCGGTGGTTACTACGCGGGCAACATATCACCTGAAGGTGACAATAACAGTCACTACAAAGCCTCGCTAAACTATCAGCATGAAGACCGCAGCGGCGCCAAAAAGACCAGTGCCAATATACTCACCAATAGCATTATGCTAGCCCAACCAATTGATGACAGTACTGATGAAGTCGATGCGAGAGTTTATTTTAACGGTTCAGGCTGGCAAGCTGGCATCAATAGCCAAATCAGCCAATATAAAAATGATCACCAAGCCATGCTGTGGCAATCAGCCTACACACCCACCTTTGGCGCAGCATACTTAGGCCAGAATGCGGTCGACCCCGACAATAAAGCCTACCGAGTTGCCGCAGAAGCCTCAGGGGGGGCAAATGGTCAAAATGTATTGATGCACGCAGGCTTTAGCCGCATGACCCAAGATGACACCTTTATTCCTGCCACCATCAATGGCCCATCGCCCGTCCTGCCTGCGGATACCTTAAATGGCCAAGTCGATATTGTAGAGATGGACCTTAAATATTCAGGACGGATCAGCCAAGATTTAAGCATGCAGGCAAGTTACAACTATCAAGACAGAGATAACAAAACGGCTCAATTAGACTTTCCGCAGATCGTCACCGACAGTATTGATCAAGGCACAGCCCAAAATAGCCTTTATGATAAGCGCACCAAAAAACTCGAACTTAAAAGCAAATACCGTTTTACCTCAGCGGCTTATGCCGAAGCGGGTTACAGCCATAATGAAAACGATTATGCCGAACTCGACCGCCAATCCGTCGACGAGTCCGGCGTGTTTGCTAAACTAAGTTATCGCTATTCGCCCGCATGGTCAGCTTGGTTGAAAGGAGAAGCACTAGAGCGAGATGGCAGTGAATATCATCCCGTCGTAACCACTCAAAGTTCAAGTAATCCTTGGCTACGTAAATCCTACCTTGCCGATAGAAAAAGACAGAAAGTCACCTTACACACGGATTATCAGAGCGATATTGGTCTATCTCTTGGTGCCAGCTTACACAGTATTAATGACGACTATCATCATACCTTAGTAGGTCTAACTCAAGTGTCCTATCTCGGTTACGACTTGTCAGCCCAATATGTGCTGAGCAGTGACCTCAATTTAACCGCCTTTGTTAACCAAGATTGGCGCGATTCAGACCAAGCGGGCAGTAATTCCTTCTCGACACCCGATTGGTACAGCACTGCCGAGGAAAAATCGACCTTGATTGGTGCAGGGCTTAGTTATCAAAACCTGTTCGATCATCACCTCGATATTGGTTTGGATTACAGCTATTCCGACGGACAGAGTGATACCGAAGTGACCTACGGCATCACCAGTCCCTATGGCGATTTTTACGCCCGCAAACACAATATTAATGCCTACGCCAAATATAAGTTTGCCGACAGCATGTCGCTGCGCATCGATTGGTTATTCGAAAAATATCAAGATGCTAACTGGCAAAACCAAGGCACAAGCTGGGACACGATTCCCAACGTACTCAGTTTTGGTGATATGGGCCACGACTACAACGCTCACTACTTAGGCTTGACCTTAAGCTACCAAATGTAACTTAGGCACTGACAGCGCATTCCAAGGATAGAAATATGAACAAGTTTGCAAAAATTCGCACTCAATTCAGTCTTATGCTGGCCTTAGTCTCCATATTAAGCGCCTGTGGCGGTGATAACGGCCAAGATGGTAATCCCGGTGAGCCTGCGAAACCGCCTGCATTAACGATAACTAGCCTTAACATCATGGTCGATAAAGTCGCGATGACAGATGGCATTGCTCAAGTGGATTTTCAAGTGAGCAATCAAGATGATGAAGCCGTGATTGGTATCCCATCGGCGACATTTATTGCTGCGCAGCTTCTCCCCCAAGGTTATACAGGCGCGGGGAATAGCAGTGAATGGCAGCACTTTACCGCTGAAACCTGCGCGGCAACTTGCCCAGGCAGTCTCACAGATCATAAAAACGGTCACTACAGTTATACCTTCAGCGCCGCATTTAATGCCATGAATGGAGTGACGTTTATGCCCGAAGCGACCCAAAGAATGGTGGTCAAAATTGGCGGCGATAAACTTGCCGATAACACGCCCTTACCTATAACCAATCAGCATTATGACTGGCAATCTTCAGGTAGTAATGTCGCTTACACCCGCAACTTAGTCACAATAGAGACCTGTAATGGTTGCCACAGTAATCTAGCTTTCCATGGCAGTAGATATAATCAAATCGAAACCTGCGTCACCTGCCATAACAGCAAAAAAGTCAGTAACCCTGCGGATATTTTCCCACAAATGATCCACAGCAAACATTTAACCGGCTTCCCGCAACCCATTAGTGACTGCCAAACCTGTCACGTCGATAAGGCTGAGTTAACCGAACAGCAAAACTGGCGCAGAGTCCCGACCATGCAAGCCTGTGGTGCCTGTCATACACAGATCAATTTCCCCGCAGGCGAAGGACACCCAGTGCAAACAGATAACAGTAACTGCGTGGCGTGTCATAATGCCGACTGGACCGCAAGCGTACACAGTGATGAAGCTAAAACCGCGGCACTGATGCAATTTAGCCCAAGCATCACCAGCGCCAGTATGGATGCCAATGGTACGGTCACTGTTGCGGTTAAGCTGATGAATCCAGCCACAGGAACTGTGTATAGCGAAAGTGCCGATAAACTAAAATTTATCAATGATTTAAGGGTATATGCCAACTGGGGAACCAGTTTTGATTATGCGACCCGTTCAGCTCGCTCGATTAAACTGCCGGAATCCACACCCATATCAGGCTCTAATGGCATTTATACCTATACGATAGCGGGCCTTACCGTGCCAGCAGGCACTGAAACGGATCATGGCGGACTTGCGATTCAAGGCAGAGTCTGTGCCAAAGATAAAGTACTGGTTGATTGCACGACTGAACTGGCGGAAGTGTTAGTGATTAAATCCAGCCACAGTTATTTTGATATGGCAGCATTGAGCAATGAAGGTCGCCGTAGCGTTGTGAGCAATGCAAGCTGCGGTAATTGCCATGGTGATCAAAAACTGAATATTCACGGCTCACGTAACGATCTCGATGGTCAATGCCAGCTATGCCATAACGCCAATATGCTGGCCGATGCGACGGCAGCCAATCCTTCAATCACGTCATTTGACTTTAAGCAGCTGATCCACGGTATTCACACCAGTCAATTCACGGGGTTTGAAAGCCTAAACTACCCAGGAAAAATTGGTAACTGTGCCCAATGTCACGTTAACGATACTGCGGGGATTTCTACCGTCGCCCTCCCCTTAAATTCAGCGGTACAACCCCTTGCCCTCGATAACGGCACTTTTACCAGCCCAATTGCCGCTGTGTGTAGCAACTGCCATTCAGATACCAGCACTCATAACCACATGGCTCAGCAAGGTGCTGTTTTTGCAGGTACAAAATCCGATGCAACCGCAGGAACTGAAACCTGTGCTTTCTGTCATGGACAGGGCGGAGTCGCGGACGTGTTGAAAGTGCATCCAATAAACTAACCCTATGATGCTGGCCTAAAAAGGCCAGCAACTGCAGATATAAAAGGAACTCATACGATGCAGTCATCTACTCCTAAAGAAATAGTCAGATCTCAGTCACATTACCCGCCTAAAGTGACTGATAAATACCAGTGACTTAGTTAGCCTTACAGATGGAAAACTAATTCCACACATCTTATGCGGGTAATGAGATTTATTCTTATTTGCCAAGCGGTTGATGATGATTACAACTATTGCAGGGAAATATCATGATGAAACGGTTCAATTTCAATACCGCAACAAAAGCGATGTTGGGTGCCGGTTTACTCTCTCTACTACTCGCCGGTTGCGGTGGTAGTGACGGTAAAGATGGTGAAGACGGAAAACCTGGCGTTGTCGGTGTTAATATCGATTCAACTCCTACACTGAAAGCAAGTTTCACTAACGCCACAGTCGATGCAGGTAAAGTGACTGTTAATTTCACATTAGAAAATGCGAATGGTGTGGCTGTACTTGGCTTGAATAAAGATCACGACATTCGCTTTGGTATTGCGCAACTTAGCCACGTAACAGTAGCAACAGAAGATCCAGCAAAACCCGCTGACCGCGGTTACCAATGGCAAGCCTATATCAATACGAAAAAAGAACCTGGCACAGTGCCTTCTGGCGTGGATAACCTCAATCCATCCGCTCAATATCAAGCCAACGTTGAAGCTGCAGCCAAGTGTGATACATGTTTAGTCGATCATGGTGATGGCAACTACAGTTATACCTATCAAGCCAATATCGCCAATGTCACTGAGCCCTTAGCCATCACTTACAGCGCTGAAGCGACTCAACGTGCAACCTTAGAGCTTGAGTTACCACAACTTTCAGCAAACGCACATTTTGACTGGCAGCCTTCAACAGGTAAAACAGAAGGAATCCAAACACGTAACGTTGTTTCAATAACAGCCTGTTACACCTGTCACCAACCAGAAAGTTTAGAGTTACACGGCGGCCGCAGAGTTGATATTGAGAACTGTGCATCTTGCCATACGGCAACATCTGGTGACCCTGAATCAGGCAATAGCATTGAATTTACTTACATGATTCATGCTATCCATAAAGGTGGCGAACGTCATACTTATGATGAAACTGGAGCGGAAGTTCCTGCACCATATAAAATTGTGGGGTATGGCGGTAAAGTCATTGACTATGGCAAGGTTGGTTTCCCATTAAAACCTGCCGCTGATTGTGCAGCCTGTCACGTAGAAGGAACGAACGCGCCAGCTAATGCCGATCTATTTAAGGCTGATTTAAGTAATCAAGCCTGTATTGGTTGTCACACTGAAAAACCATCTGCTCACCACAGCAGCAATGACTGTGTTGCCTGTCATAATGCAACTCAACCCTATGGTGGAACAGGCAGTGCGGCTAAACGTCATGGCGATGTGCTGAAAGCTTACTCTGACACTAAAACTATGGGTATTAAGTTCAGCAATGTAGGTGTCAACACCACAGGCAAAATCACTTTCGATGTTCAAGTTATTGATAAAGATGGCAATGCGATTGACAAAGCCTTCGTGAACCAGGGCTCGCGTGTTGTAGTAGCATGGGATTCTAATAAAGACTTCCCGAGTTCTGCTACGGCTTCTTACAGTAACCGTCGCATTGCTCTAAGTGAAGGTACCTATAACGAAGCCAATAAAACCTACTCATTGACTGGCACTAAGTTCAATTTACCCGCAGATGCAAATGGTAAAACATTCGAACTATGGTCAACATTGGAAGTATGTTTCAACAATGGTGGCTATGGCGTTGCGGATGTTGTGATGACAGATTGTGCGGCAGCTAACACACACAAAGTCCCAGTCAAAGAAGCTCCTTATCACTTCGTTTGGAAAGATAATGCTGTGGATAGCACAGCTAAAGCAGCTATTCGTCGTGATATTATTGACCCAACAAAATGTCAGGGTTGTCACAATCAAGAAATTCACCACTATGACAATGGTGTAAACTGCCAAACTTGTCATACATCAGACAAAACCCTTAAAGCCGATTCAAGCTATCCTGGTGGCAAAATCCCAACTAGCTTTGCTTGGAAAGCTCACGAACGTGAAGGCCATTATCTAAAATATGCAGGCGTACAATCGGGCACTGTGCTTAAAACCGATTGCGCTACATGTCATACTGTAGATAAATCAAACGTCATTACAGGTATTACCTTAGGCCGTGCACCTGAACGCACATGGCGTTTTGGTGACATCAACAATAACGGTACCGATATTTGGGTCTCTTCTGATGCAGGCGCATGTTTAAGCTGTCACCAGAAATATCTCTCTGATGCCGCTAAATCTCATATTGAAGCTAACGGTGGTATCTTAAACGGTACTAGCGCAGCCGATGTGCAAACCCGTGCATCTGAAAGCTGTGCGACTTGCCATACACCAGCTCAATTGAGTGAAGTCCACGGTAACTAAACAGGTGTAACGCTCTCATTCAGAGCAATGTTTTTATCGTTATTAAAGAGAGAGGTTGTTACCTCTCTCTTTATATTCTTCCCTTTCAAAAATCCGCTGTTTTTTTGTTCTAGAATCATTTTTACCTCTCGCTTTAAATACCTCTTTAGAAATAGAAAGATCCAAGTCACACATTAGCAAAGGCCTTGGAGATTTTAAGGTCATGTTAGGTTAGCCTTTCCTTGGGGAATTCTATTTCCAGCATCCACTTAAGTCGCTTCTAGTGACCAAAAACACAGACATAGAATCTGTTGGCTCTAGAACATAGCGTTTAAGCAATGCCAAACCTATGCAGGGAAAAAAATGATGAACGCACAAACAACTAAAATCGCACTGCTGTTAGCAGCAAGTGCAGTCACTATGGCCTTAGCGGGCTGTGGTGGCAGTGATGGTAATGATGGTAATCCCGGTGAACCTGGTGGCGAACCTGCTCCAGCGATTCAAACCCTTAATTTTGCCTTTGACAAATCTGTCGTCACTAACGGTATTCCGAGTGTTGAGTTTACCGTCACTAACGAAAATGATTTACCCGTTGTTGGCCTACAAAAAATGCGTTTTGCCGCAGCACAATTAATCCCACAAGGCGCAACTGGTGCAGGTAATGCGTCACAATGGCAGTACTTTGGTGATGAGACCTGTGATGTCGCTGCAACATGCCCAGGGACTTTCGTTGACAAGAAAAACGGTCACTACAGTTATACTTTTAGTATGAACCTGACCGCTAACACTAAAGTCACCTATAACGAACAGTTAGCTCAACGAGTATTAATCCGCGCTTATAACACTCCGCTTCCCGATGGTACTCAAGTACCAAACAGTAACGCCTTTGTCGACTTCACTGCCGATACTGGCGCACTGCCAACATACAGTCGCAAAATTGTCGCCACAGAAAGCTGTAATACTTGTCACCAAGATTTAGCCAATGTTAAACATGGCGGCGCGTATTCTGACGTTAATTACTGTGCAACTTGCCACACAGCCGGAAAAGTCGGTGTAGGTAAAGAGTTCAATGTTCTCGTTCACGCTAAACACAAAGACCTCACCTTAGGCTCATTAGAAAGCTGTCAAAGCTGTCACGCTGCAAATGAGGCTACGCCTGATTGGAGTAATTGGTCACGTATCCCAACTGCTGCCTCATGTGGAAGCTGCCATAGCACAGTGGACTTTGCTGCCGGTAAAGGTCACTCACAACAGCTAGATAACTCTAACTGTATCGCCTGTCATAACAGCGATTGGACTGCAGAACTGCACACAGGTAAGACTGCAGACAAAAAAGCCGTTATCGCTCAGTTAAGTATGTCAGCAGCACTTGCTGGTCAAGCTGATGATACTGCAGTATTAACCGTGTCTATCTTAGACAAAGATGGTAACGCAATTGATGCGGCAACCGTTCAAGATAAGATTAAACGTTTAGAGTCCGTTACCAACGTTGGCCCTAACTTCCCGATCATGGGCTACAATCCAAGTCCAGGTAGCGGTAAAGCGAAAATAGCGAAAGACTTAGTCAAAGATGGCGCACTGCAAGAAGGTGTAACCTTAGTTGACGGTAAATTGGTCTTTACAACACCCGCTCTACCTTTCGGTGCAGGCGATACTGATACCGCCTTTACCATTATCGGTTTAGAAGTGTGTAGCACTGGTACAAGCTTAACCGCATGTACCGCAGACAGCGCAACAACGAGCATGAAAGCCGAGCTAGCTTTTGGCACTAAGTCTGGCAAAGCACCGAGCATGCGTCATGTTAACTCAGTTGAGTTTGGTACCTGTCAAGGTTGTCACGGTGATAGCTTCGAAATTCACAAAGGCCACCATGCGGGTTTTGTGATGACAGAACAGCTATCACATGCAAAAGATGCCAGCGGTAAGCCAATTGTCGGTGTGGATGCGTGTGTCGCTTGTCATACCCCAGATGGTACCTATGCAAATGGTGCTAACAAAGGTGCGTTGGAGATGAAGTTACACGTTGTTCATGGTAAACAAGGTGTCATCAAAGAATGTACCCAATGTCATAACGACTTCAACCTAGATGCATTCAAGGTCAAAGGCGCTCTGGCAACAACTGCGGGTAAATACACCACGCCAATCACTGCCACTTGTACTTCATGCCACGCGCCAGAATCTATTGGCCACGGCTTAGAAAATATGGGCGCGATTGTGAACGGTGATTATGTTCAAGCCAATCAAGCGGCGCAGTCAGAAACCTGTTTCTACTGTCACAAACCCACACCAACAGATCACACTCAGGTGAAGATGTAATTTGCCCAAGCAGGGGGAGTTCGCTCCCCCTTTCTTGAATTTTGTTGGGACAAATTGGGAAGCCTATTATGAAGAACAGCCTAAAAATGAAAAAACTACTGCCGGCACTTGTCATCTCCATGGCAATGTCTGCAGTGATGTCTTTATGCATCACACCGAGTGCACACGCCTCAAAGTGGGATGACAAAATGACTCCAGAACAAGTCGAAGCCACCTTAGATAAGAAGTTTGCCGAAGGCAGCTACTCCCCTAAAGGTGCCGATTCTTGTTTGATGTGCCACAAAAAATCTGAAAAAGTGATGGACCTCTTCAAAGGTGTTCATGGCGCCATTGATTCATCAAAGAGCCCAATGGCTGGCCTGCAATGTGAAGCCTGTCATGGTCCTATGGGTCAACACAATAAAGGCGGCAACGAGCCGATGATCACTTTTGGTAAGCAATCAACCTTAAGTGCAGAAAAACAAAACAGTGTCTGTATGAGCTGTCACCAAGATGATAAACGCGTATCTTGGAACGGTAGTCACCATGACAATGCCGATGTTGCTTGTGCCTCATGCCACCAAGTGCATGTCGCAAAAGATCCTGTGTTATCAAAAAACACCGAAATGGAAGTCTGTACTAGCTGCCACACTAAGCAAAAAGCAGACATGAATAAACGCTCGAGTCACCCACTAAAATGGGCTCAAATGACCTGTAGCGATTGTCATAATCCCCATGGGAGCATGACAGATTCCGATCTAAACAAGCCTAGCATTAACGAAACCTGTTACTCCTGCCACGCCGAGAAACGCGGCCCAAAACTGTGGGAACATGCACCCGTCACTGAGAACTGTGTGACTTGCCACAATCCTCACGGCAGTGTGAATGATGCCATGTTAAAAACCCGCGCACCGCAGCTGTGTCAGCAATGTCACGCCAGCGATGGCCACGCCAGCAATGCTTACTTAGGTAACACTGGTTTAGGTTCAAACGTCGGCGACAATGCCTTTACAGGTGGAAGAAGCTGTTTAAATTGCCACCGTCAGGTCCATGGTTCAAACCATCCATCTGGCAAGCTATTACAGCGCTAAGGAGACGAGAAAATGAAATTTAAACTCAATTTGATCACTCTGGCGTTACTAGCAAACACAGGTTTTGCGATAGCGGCCGACGGGTATGGCTTAGCCAATGCCAATACCGAAAAAGTCAAAATGTCCGCTTGGAGCTGTAAAGGCTGCGTTGTTGAAACGGGTACGTCTGGCACTGTGGGTGTGGGCGTGGGTTACAACAGCGAAGAGGATATTCGCTCGGCGAATGCCTTTGGGACTTCAAACGAAGTTGCGGGTAAATTTGATGCCGATGTCACCTTCCGTGGTGAGAAAGGCTATCAAGCCAGCGTTGAAGCTTATCAACTGGGCATGGATGGTGGCCGTTTAGATGTCAATGCGGGCAAACAAGGCCAGTATAATGTCAATGTAAACTATCGCCAAATCGCCACTTACAACAGTAATAGCGCCTTAACGCCCTACTCTGGTGTCGGCAGCGATAATTTAACCTTGCCAGACAACTGGGTAACTGCGGGTTCAAGCAACCAGATGCCGTTACTGATGGACAACCTAAATGCTTTAGAACTGTCGCTCAAACGTGAGCGCACAGGGTTAGGTTTTGATTATCAAGGTGAATCGCTGTGGAGTACGCATGTGAGCTACATGCGTGAAGAAAAAACCGGCTTGAAAAAAACATCAGGTGGATTCTTTAACCAATCCATGATGTTAGCTGAGCCAGTTGATTACACCACTGACTCCATTGAAGCTGGCATTAAACTAAAAGGCGATCGTTGGTTCACTGCACTTAACTACAATGGCTCAATTTTTAAGAACGAGTACAACCAGTTAAACTTCGACAGTGCCTTCAATCCAACTTTTGGTGCTCAAACCTCTGGCACACTCGTCCTTGACCCTGACAACCAGTCACACACAGTGTCGCTCATGGGTCAATACAACGACAATACCAATGTGTTAACAGGTCGTGTGCTTGCGGGACAAATGAGTCAAGACCAAGCATTAGTCACTTCAGGCTATGGCTATCAAGTGCCGACAGAGGCCGTTGATGCCAAAGTTGACCTCACAGGGTTGAACTTAAAAGTCGTCAGTAAAGTGACTAACTCATTGCGCTTAAGTGGTAGCTACGACTATAGCGACCGTGATAACAATACTCAAATTGAAGAGTGGACCCAAGTCAGCATCAACAATGTCAATGGTAAGGTGGCCTATAACACCCCTTATGATAACACTAGCCAACGCTTCAAAGTGGCGGCGGATTATCGTATTACCCATGGACTGAAGCTTGATGGCGGCTATGACTTCAAACGTGACGACCGTAATTATCAAGACCGTGAAACCACGGATGAAAATACTGTTTGGGCACGTTTGCGCGTTAACAGCTTTGAAACTTGGGATATGTGGGTTAAGGGCAGTTACGGTCAGCGTGATGGCTCGCAATATCAAGCTTCTGAATGGACATCTTCTGAAACCAACAGCCTGTTACGTAAGTACAATCTGGCTAACCGCGACAGAACCCAGATTGAAGCTCGAGTCACCCACTCGCCAATCGACAGCTTGACCATAGATTTCGGTGCCCGTTACGCATTAGATGACTACTCTGACACAGTTATTGGCTTAACTGAGTCAAAGGACACCAGTTATGATGCCAACATCAGCTACATGATCACCGATGATTTACTGGCGACAACCTTCTACAACTATCAAATCATTGAGTCTGAACAAGCGGGAAGCAGTAATTACAGCACCCCAACGTGGACAGGATTCATTGAAGATAATGTAGATGTGGTCGGAGCAGGCCTGAGCTACAACAACTTGCTTGAGAACAAGTTACGCATGGGATTGGATTACACTTATTCAAACTCCGACAGTAACACTCAAGTCAGACAAGGTATCACAGGCGACTATGGCGATTATTTTGCCAAAGTGCACAACATTAACTTATATGCTCAATATCAAGCCACCGAGAAAATGGCGCTGCGCTTGGATTATAAAATTGAGAATTATAAAGACAATGATGCCGCCAATGATATCGCCGTCGATGGGATCTGGAACGTCGTAGGCTTTGGCAGCAATAGCCATGACTACACAGCGCAAATGATCATGCTGAGCATGAGTTACAAACTCTAATCGATACTGTTCATAACACGAAAAGCCCGCATGTTGCGGGCTTTTGTTTAAGCGCAGCATTATCTTTTAAAGCGATAACATCATGGCAGATAACAGTAAAAATCTTGAATAAGATCAGACTCTGGCGCGAAAGTCCGCCCATAAAAACCTTAATCCTTGAGTTTTGGCTCACTTTAGCGGATCTTAATTCAATCTTTTAGTTAATCCTCTGAGCCCATGCGTATTTATTCTTCACTCTCCCAATCTCAGTGGCTGTTATCACTTTCTGCACTAGTGGGGCTAAGCTTATTACACTTACCCGCCATGGCGTTCGACCCATCGGGTGGCGCAGCGAGCCTATTTATCATTTTAGGCCTCGGTGGTTTTACCTTAATCAATCTGTTTCTACAGGGCTTATTCTTTTTTGCGGGTCAGTATCGTAGCGCCACTTTTGCCAAACGCCATGTATTAAGCGCACTAATAGTGCCATTAATTGCCATTGCGTTAGCCATTTATGATCATAGAGGTTGGAGTGATTTCGCCCTTAACTTAGGTATTATCTGTGTCGGTATTGGACTGATTTTATTGCCACTACAGCTTTGCCAAATCGATAAAACCACCAATCGCAATGCCGATTGGATCATCAGCCTAGGGGCATTATTCATCTTAGCTTTGAGCTATGTGATTGCGCCATTAGCCCTCTTTACGATTGTGCTGGCCCACATTTGTTTGGCTTCAAGCACAAATCAAATTCCTAAGATATTAAGTTATATCAGTTTAATCCTTGGCTATTCTCTTTTTGGCTACTGGGTATATCAAACAGTGATGATGCTCCAATCCTGATTGAAAATGAATGAGCAACGATAAAATTAGCGATTAAATTGACTAAGACGAATCTCACTAAAGCGCCATCGCCACTTTGCGTAACAGTATCGCCATCATGCTCGGTATCAATGGCCAAACTGCTGACAAAAATCAGCGCCTGTACTTTATGTCAAGCCCATTTACCCTTAGCGCCCAAACCGATATTGCAGGCCAGTACCCAAGCGCGGATTTTGATTGCAGGCCAAGCTCCAGGCGTGAAAACCCACCATAAAGGCATACCTTTTGACGATGCCAGCGGTGAACGGCTGCGCACTTGGTTGAATGTCACGCGGGAGCAATTCTACGACCCCAATCTTTTTGCCATTATCCCTATGGGATTTTGTTTTCCGGGCAGTATCGAAAAAAACGGTAAAAAGCAGGGTGATAAACCACCGCGCTCCGAATGTGCAGCCACTTGGCATCAGGCCTTGCTCGCCCTAATGCCGCAAATAGAGCTAATTGTGATCCTCGGCCAATATGCCATCGACTATCATCTACCGCGCGAATCGTCCGAGGCCGTAAACCCCACTTCGCCGATCACTAAGCCTCAAACAACCAGCAGTAAAATTTCGACCAGCGCTAAAGTAAAAGCCATCCCCAAACTGAAACCAATAACTGTGACCCAAGCATGCGCGCAATGGCAGCAATATTGGCCTAAGTATCTTGTCTTACCGCACCCAAGCCCGCGTAATAATCTTTGGCTTAAGCAGCATCCTGAGTTTGAACGCGATATGCTACCCAGATTAAGAATGCGTATTGCATCCCTGTTAAACCTTCAACCCCACTAGGCGCCTGTATGTATCTGCTTGATTCTGCCATTGCTAAGCAAATTGTGAGTCGTACAATGAAAATCATTGGCCACAATATCAATGTGATGAACGGCCAAGGGGTGATTTTAGGCTCAGGCGACCCTAAGCGCATTGGCTCAACCCACGAAGGCGCGCTGCTGGCGATTGCCCAAAATCGCAATGTGGAGATCAGTCAAGAAGTCGCCTCAGGGCTGCATGGCGTTAAGCCTGGCATCAATTTACCCTTACATTATCAAGGACAAATTATCGGCGTCGTCGGCATTACCGGTGATCCACGTGAGCTCACCCATTATGGTGAGTTACTTAAAATGACCGCCGAAATGATTGTTGAACAAGCCAACCTGCAGGATAAATTGCAATGGGAGAATCGCCAGCGTGAAGAGTTTATTCTGCAACTGATCAAAGCTGAAACCGATGATGCACAGTTGCACCGCTGGGCAAAACAGCTCGACATTGATATCAGCCTACCAAGAGTTGCGGCCATTATTGAGATCAGCGAGAAAAACATCCAGAAACACCATTTAAAAACCGACACAACCCCAGCGGCCTTGTACTTAGCTGAGGCATCCACTCAGCCCGCCGATGAACGCAGCCCCAGAGTCAGTGAAACCCTCAAGCAAGTGCTGCATCTATTGCAATATCCTGACCGTGGTAACTTGATTGCCATGACCTCAATGTCGCAGTTGGTGATCCTAAAGCCTGCTTTTTTAGATGGAAAACAATGGGATCCTGAGCTCGAAAATCAGCGTATCGATAAGCTGTTGCAGCGCTTACCCGCCCAAATGGATTTAAACTTTAAAATTGCTCTAGGCCATTTCTTCCCGGAAAAAGGCGGGATAGCGCGCTCCTATCACACGGCTCAAGAAACCTTGGCACTCGGTAAGCAGCTCAATGCAGAAGGGAATAAATACCTGTTTGAAGATTATTCCCTACAAGTGTTACTAGCAGGGCTAAAACATGACTGGCGCGGTCAGGCGCTGGCAACGCCCTATCAGCAACTCGCCAAGGCGGATAAAAATGGCCAATTACGCAAAACCTTAGCGGCTTACATCACCCACTTTGGCGATGCACAGCAATGCGCGAATGCCCTGTTTATTCATCGCAATACACTGAGATATCGCCTTGATAAAATTCAGCAAATCACCCAAGCCGACATTCAATCCCTGCATGGATTATTAAGCCTGTATCTTGGGCAATTAATTGATACTTCGACTCGCTTAACTTAATACTCAAATAACTTAGCAACTCAACAGATTAGCCAGAAAAAGCCCGCAGATGACGGCGCAGACCTTATAACCAGATCAATTGAGTAAAACTTGGTCTGTACTAAAAAATTAATTGAAAGATTTATACCGTATCCCCTTTCCTATCCTTTCATATAGTATCGCGTCGATATGCTAGCGCTCTCGACTTAGTCCATTGAAAGGAATGATAATGACCTCAATCAAACTGACTTTACTCGCCAAAGCTTGTCTCATTAGCGGCTTAGCGCTGACTTCACCTTCGTTAATCGCGGCCGAGAAAACCATTCCCGAACTGGTCGATGCCGTCAACGGCACACCCGATGCGGCAAGTCGCGAGGCGGGTAAAAATGTCAAACTGCGTAATCACACTAAGGGATTTTGTACCTCGGGCAGTTTTAAACCGAATCCACAATTACAACAAACGTTGGCAATTCCATTTTTTAATCAAGATAGTATCAAGGTCACAGCTCGCTTTTCCCTCGGCGGAACAAATCCGCAGATCTCAGATAAAACCGCTGGGCGCTTTATGTCACTCAAAATTGACGGCGATAAAGAAAACCTTAACTTTGTCACCACTAACGTTCCTGTTTTCTTTGCCAAAAATCTCGAAGAATTTTTTAACTTTCAAACCAAAGTGAAACAAGGCCCTGAAGGTAAACAGTGGCTTATTGATAATCAACCCAGCGCCAAAGCTTTTTTCGACTATGCTAAACAGTTGCCTCCAAGCCCAAGTTTTGCCAACAGCCGCTACTTTGGTGTAAATAGTTTCCTGTTCAGCACGCCAAAAAACAGTGTTCTTCAAGATGAAACGGTCGCGGGTAAATGGATTTTTGAACCTGTCGCTGGTACTGCCGGGCTGTCAGCCAGTGAACTTGCCAATCTCAGTGATGATTTTTTAAAGGCGGAATTACTCGAGCGCATTAAAACCCAGCCAGCACAATGGAACCTTTATATTCAACTCGCCGAAATGGGGGATGAGATTAATGACCCAACTGTGATCTGGCCTGAAACTCGCCAGCGTTTACTGGTAGGCCAAGTGATGATTAACGGTGAGCGAGACAGCGATCCCCAAGTTCAACAGTGCGATAAAGGCATATTTAACCCACTGTTATTACCTAAGGGCATTACTGCATCTGCCGATCCCATACTCAATGCCCGCACCGCAGCCTATGTCGAATCCTTTATTCGTCGTCAATAAAGATGTCGAGTTAAGTCCCTCCTGTTTAGGATTGGCAAATAGCCCTATTTGCCAATCCTTATCGACAAGCCTCCTCTTACCGACAAAACGCCTCCTCCTGCATTCGAATTCACCTAAGCATTTTTGTGCATGAGCACAAAAATGGCGAAACATAACGCGGTAATTCCGTGGATTTAGCCAAAGCTATTCAAACATACCTGCACAATAATAGGATGACCTTAAAGCAGCCCTCATTTGGACTCAGGCCCAAATAAGCACTGCGCCCTACAATATAAGTCAAAAAACTTACTCAAAAACTTCAGCCAAGAACTGAACGGGACAAACTATGAACTTAGTGCTTATTCTCATCGGCGTGATTGCATTTATTGTTATCGCGACCTCAAAATTTAAACTCCACCCCTTTTTAACCTTAATTCTGGCCGCCTTTATCGCAGCCTTCGCCTATGGCTTGCCGAGCGGGGAAATCGCTAAAACCATTACCACAGGGTTTGGCAATATTTTAGGCTATATCGGCTTAGTGATCGTCTTAGGCACTATCATAGGGATTATTCTGGAAAAAAGCGGCGCCGCCATCACCATGGCCGATGTGGTGATCAAGATATTAGGTAAACGCTTCCCGACACTCACTATGTCAATTATCGGTTATCTCGTGTCTATTCCGGTCTTTTGTGACTCGGGTTTTGTGATCTTAAACTCACTGAAACAATCGATGGCGAACCGCATGAAGGTCTCTAGTGTCTCCATGAGCGTTGCCTTAGCCACAGGTCTGTACGCCACTCACACCTTTGTACCGCCAACGCCTGGCCCTATCGCCGCCGCAGGCAACTTAGGCTTAGAGTCCAACTTAGGTTTAGTGATCGGTGTGGGTCTCTTTGTGGCCGCTGTTGCGGCACTCGCGGGTATGTTATGGGCAAACCGCTTTGCCGATGTTGAGCCCGATGGTGAAGGCGCAGAAGAACTTAAAGCGCAGGCCAGTGACTATGAAACGCTGAAAAAAAGCTATGGTACGTTACCAAGCCCATTAAAAGCTTTCGCACCAATTTTTGTGCCTATCGTATTAATTTGTTTAGGTTCTATCGCTAACTTCCCTTCAGCGCCTTTGGGTAAAGAAGGTGTGTTTGATGTGCTCGTGTTCCTTGGTCAGCCTGTTAATGCCCTGATGATTGGCCTGTTTTTATCCCTGCTGCTGTTAAAGGGTGAGAATAAGATCAGCGAATTTAGCGAACGCATCAGCCAAGGGCTCGTCACTGCCGCGCCGATTATTTTAATCACAGGTGCAGGTGGTGCCTTTGGTGCGGTATTAAAAGCCACGCCTATCGGTGACTTTTTGGGCACATCACTGTCGGCACTGGGTATCGGTATCTTTATGCCATTTATCGTCGCTGCCGCGCTTAAGTCAGCGCAGGGTTCATCGACAGTCGCATTAGTCGCAACCTCTGCACTGGTTGCGCCTATGCTTGGCGATATTGGTCTTGGTAGCGATATGGGCCGAGTGTTAACAGTAATGGCCATTGGCGCAGGTGCAATGACAGTTTCCCACGCCAATGACAGCTTCTTTTGGGTCGTCACCCAGTTTAGCCGCATGAGCGTCAAACAAGCCTATAAAGCCCAAACTATGGCGACCCTAATCCAAGGTGTAACATCCATGGTAACTGTGTATGTGCTAAGCCTAGTGTTGCTCTAATATTAATGAGTTCTTGATTCAATATTGTCCCTTGGGCACATGCCGTGCCCAAGATATATCTCTGTTATACGCCCTAATAATTGCAACAGATTAATGTGCCAGTGATGGATATAAATGCCTTTATATCACCTCAGTTTTAGCACAGGGATGTTGTTGCGCCCAACGTAAGTGGCCTTGGGTTTAGTGTTCAACATTGAGCCCTGTTTTATCCCATTTAGCTGTAGGATTTTTAATGAAAATAGTTATCGCCCCCGACTCATTTAAAGAAAGCTTAAGCGCGCTCGAAGTGGCCAACGCCATCGAACAAGGCTTAAAACAAGTGATACCCGACTGCGACATAATCAAAATACCCGTTGCCGATGGTGGCGAAGGCACAGTGCAATCTATGGTGGACGCCACGGGCGGCAGTATTGTCAGCTTAGAGGTCATGGGGCCACTGGGGCATAGAGTGCAAGCGCACTATGGCATCCTTGGGGAAGGCATTCTGGGCGCGGCTATGAATACAAGTTCTGCTTCAGTTTCACGTGCAGATCCAACGAGCAAATCGCCACATCAAGGCGCGATTGCCGTGATTGAAATGGCCTCAGCCTCAGGTTTGCACCATGTGCCGAGGGAGCAACGTAATCCGCTGCTTACCACAAGTTATGGCACGGGCGAGCTGATTTGTGATGCGCTTAATCGGGGGATAAAGCACATCATTTTGGGGCTGGGCGGCAGTGCCACCAACGATGGCGGCGCGGGTATGGCCCAAGCGCTGGATATTTTATTGCTCGATGGCCAAGGTAAAACCTTGCCTTCTGGCGGCGCAGCGCTGGCGAACCTTGCTCAAATCGATGTATCAAACGCTCATCCACTTTTACGTGAGTGCAGCTTCGAAGTTGCCTGCGATGTTGATAATCCACTGTGCGGTGAACGCGGTGCATCGGCAATTTTTGGTCCGCAAAAAGGTGCGACGCCTGAGATGGTTAAGCAGCTAGATGCCGCTCTTGCCCATTATGCCGATGTGATTGCCCGCAATGGCATTAGTGATCACCGCGATCATGCCGGGGCTGGCGCTGCTGGCGGTATGGGTCTTGGCGTGATGGCTTTTTTAAATGCCGAGCTTAAACCTGGGGTTGAGATTGTAATGCAAACCGTTGGCCTTGCGGACAAAATCCGTGGCGCCGATGTAGTGATCACAGGTGAAGGCCGTATCGATGGTCAAACCGTGTTTGGTAAAACCCCAATGGGCGTGTTAAAGCAAGCCAAACTGCAGGGCATTCCCACTATCGGTATCGCGGGCTGCCTCGGTGAAAACGCCAATGCCATATTGGATCACGGTATGGCGGCTATCTTCCCTATCATCCCGCACTTAAGTCCGCTTGATGATGTGCTGGCCAATGCCAAGCTAAACCTTTGCAATACCGCCCGAAATATCGGCGCGGTACTCATGTTGGGCCAACGCAAATTTTAGGGCTAACATGAATTTTAGGGCTAATGCTCAGGCTTGATGAGTGGCTCGTCGAGTTAAACATAAAGGCGCCATAACGGCGCCTTTGCTTATTTAGGCCGCAACGCTTTGGTAACACAAAATTTTAGTGCTTGATGCCTAAAAGGCCTTGCAGTAAAGTGAGCTCCCTTTTTGGTATTCCGCTGATTGAACATTTGAGAGTCAATGATCGCGCATCACTGGTCGAGAATCACTGGTACGTTATACTCTTCGAGCCAATTTGCGGTTTCACTATAAAAATTAATAGACGGCAAGCCCCATGACCCAGAAACTCCCTCGCCAAGCCACCGCATCCGAAGCAAGTTTGCTGCGCATTTTTACTGCACCGGAAGATGCAAGCTCAACACTGAGTATTATCGAGCAAAAGCTCTCCGAGGACTTAGCAGGCTTTTTGGGTGACAGTATCGCCGCGCTCGAAAAACCCTTGTCGGAAATCGAAACCGATTTTCAAGCCTTTGAGATCCCAACTCAGCCGCGTTTTGTCTCCGATTACACCGACGAAATTATGCAGAATCTGGTGGCGCATTCGGTACACACAGCGGCACCAAGTTTTATCGGCCACATGACCTCGGCATTGCCCTACTTTGTGTTGCCGCTGTCAAAAATGATGGTGGGACTCAATCAAAATCTGGTCAAAATAGAAACCTCTAAGGCATTTACGCCGCTTGAACGCCAAGTGCTCGGCATGATGCACCATTTGATTTATGCCCAAGATACGGATTTTTATCAAAGCTGGATGCACAGCGCCAATCATTCCCTCGGGGCATTTTGCTCCGGCGGCACGGTTGCCAACATCACGGCCCTGTGGATTGCCCGCAACCAATTATTGAAAGCCGATGGCGAGTTTAAAGGCGTCAGCCGCGAAGGCTTACTCAAGGCACTGCGCCACTACGGCTATGACGATTTAGCGATTTTGGTCTCGGAGCGAGGCCACTACTCGCTGGGCAAAGCCGTCGATCTGCTTGGCATCGGCCGTGATAATATCATCAGCATTCCCACGGGCAGCGATAACAAGGTCGATGTCGCAAAAATGCGCCAAGCCGTCCTTGAACTTGCTAGCAAGAACATCAAAGTGTTAGCGATTGTTGGCGTGGCTGGCACCACAGAAACCGGTAATGTTGACCCACTGACAGAATTAGCTGCGCTGGCAAAAGAGTTAAACTGCCATTTCCATGTGGATGCAGCGTGGGGCGGCGCAAGTTTATTATCCAATAAATACCGCCACTTACTCGCAGGTATCGAACTTGCTGACTCAGTCACTATCGATGCCCACAAACAAATGTACGTGCCTATGGGCGCAGGCATGGTGTTATTTAAAGACCCAGAGTTTGCCCACGCCATTGCCCATCACGCCGAATATATTCTGCGCCGTGGTTCAAAGGACTTAGGCAGCCAAACGCTGGAAGGCTCTCGCCCCGGCATGGCGATGTTAGTGCACGCTTGCTTACAGATCATCGGCCGTGATGGTTATGAAATCTTAATCAATAACAGCCTTGAAAAAGCCCGCTATTTTGCCGAACAAATCAAAGCCCATGAGGATTTTGAGCTGGTCACTGAACCAGAGCTGTGCCTGCTCACCTATCGTTATGTCCCCGCTAAAGTGCAAGCCGCCATGCAACTTGCCTGTGAGCAAGCAGACACAGTAAAACTTGCGCGCTTTAACGAGCTGCTCGATGGCCTGACCCAGTTTATTCAAAAGCACCAACGCGAACAGGGTAAGTCCTTCGTTTCCCGCACCCGCATTCAGCCAGCCCGCTATTTTAGGCAAGCGACCGTGGTGTTTCGCGTAGTACTCGCCAACCCTTTGACTAGCCATGAGATCCTCAATCAAGTGCTGGTCGAACAAGGCGAAATCGCCGCACTAGATAACGAGTTTTTACCCGCACTCATGGCGATGGTGGCTGAATAGCAAGTTTGGGATGATGAGTTTCAAATAGCGGTTTTCAGATATAAATTTTCTAATAGCAAAACAGCCGCAAAGATCTTTGCGGCTGTTTTTATTTATGGTGCGAAATTAGCTGAACGTTAAAGAGACAAGATTAAGCGCTTATTCATTGTCATTTGTACGCCGAATTCAACTGCTTCCGTGACTCGCCGTAAAGCCATCCATGGCGGCTCTACGATGACATCCATGTCATCGAAGGTCACGTCCGCAGTTGAATTCGCCTTGGCTAATTTCTGCGTGATCTGCTGCATATTAAAACACAAATACCGTGATAACATCGCTACGATTTTAACCACAGCCCATAGGCATTATGGTGCGAAAGAGTAACCATGAAGTGTGGGTGTCCTCACTCTTTTCTTGAACAGAAAACGAAGGTAAAAAACCTTTGGTGAACAGAGTATTGGCTTGACTCACCGGGAACGTCCATAGATGGCTAGCTAAACCTCACTTCAGTGACTATTCGCTTGAATGTAAGCAGAAAGCACATTATGTTATTGTTTTTGAATAGGTGGCTGGATTTGGCTTTTCAAACAAGGCTGCTGTTTTATCGGTGGCACAACCAGTTTTATCACAAATAAGATCGTACTCAAGGATGAAACATGCCCTTACTATCGAATAAACAACATGAATTAAGCGCGAATATCGATTGTTTGAGCGATAAGGTTGTGCTGGCTCAAGCTTGGAAAAAAACACATCAATATATCCGCAGCACCAATTGGTATGCGGATACCTTTGAGCTGGATCGTTCTGCCATTGGCTTGGATAAACTGCTGGATAAATGGATCTTAGATTTAAATAGTAAGCGCTTCATGTTTAAGCCACTGCAACTGGTACCTGCACCCAAATCATGTCGATGGGATTTTGAGCACATTCAGATGGGTAGTATGGATTTTACATTAGATGAAGATTTTGATGGATTAAGCGAACTTAGTGAATATATTCGATATGCATGGAAACCTACAGTAGAGCAAAATAAGCAGATAAAGGAGTTGAGGCCTCTTGCCCATATCGATATCCGCGACCAAACCATTATGACAGCGTTAATGATGTGTTTAGCAAATAAAGTAGAAACGGAGCAAGGCGATACCTCATCCAAGTTTGCAGAGGTGCATGACAAAGGCATTATCAGCTATGGCAATAGGCTTTATTGCAAATTTAATAGTAATGAGGCGGATTTTAATTGGGGCAACAGCACTACCTACAGCAAGTACTTTTCCGACTATCGACAATTTCTCTCCCGTCCTGCACATTTTGGCGGTGAAGTACTGCAAAACAAAGCCGTGGATGAGCGTGTGTATGAAGTGCATCTGGATTTAGAAAAGTTCTATGACAAGATTGACCGAGAGAGATTGGTTGATAAGTTAGGGGCTGTTGTTGAAGAAGATGTTTTGGTGAAACGTCTGCTCAAAGCTTTTAAGGATTGGAAGTGGAAAAAAGACACCGATACTGCCTATAAGGCAGTATGCTGCCCGGACGGGGATAAACAAGCCCCGTGCGGAATTCCTCAGGGGCTTGTCGCTGGAGGCTTTTTAGCGAACGTATATTTGTTGGATTTTGACCGATGGTTATCTGAACAGATAAATAGTGAGATTATTGAAGGCATTCGATTGGTGGATGCCTGTCGTTATGTTGATGATATGCGATTAATCATCGTCAGCCGTGAAAAAAATATCAATGTTATTAAAGATAAAATTTCTAAATTCTTTAATTGTGAACTGAACAAACTGGGGTTAAACATACAAGAAGCGAAAACCAAGATTGAAGTCTTTCGTGCAAAAAAAGCTGGTATTTCATTTAAGCTAAAGAATATCCAAAGCAAAATCAGTGGGCCATTGTCGGTAAATGAAATTGACGAACAACTTGGGCATTTGGAAGGCTTAATCGGCTTGGCAGAATCTTTACGGACGAAAGAACTTGATGAAAATAATAACCCGCTTGCGCTGATTGACGGCCCTACGCAAGATGTGCGAGAAGATACCTTACTACGCTTTTCTGCTAATAAGATTCATTTCTTACTACGGCAAAAACGCAGTTTAATTGCCCAAGATGTGGATGAAACAGGTAACCCTATTCCTGGGAATTGGGATTATCTGCAAGAACGTCTGGCTAGGCGGTTTATCGCCTGTTGGAGTAAAGACCCCTCTTTAGTGCTTCTACTAAAAAAAGGCTTAGAATTCTTTCCAGATAAAAGACTGCTAAAGCCAGTTATTTCCCAACTTAAATTAGTACGCAAGCGTTCTTGTGCTAAGCAAAAAGCGATATCTGAGTATTGTTTGTGTGAAATTTTTCGCCATGCTGCGACTGTTATTCATGGAAAAGAGCATTGGGCCAACCCTGCCCATGCTGATGTAAACAGCTTTTTCGCAGCACTACAGGATGAAGCCGTTAACTTATTGTGTGAGGACAAATTTGACAATCCTTATTTATCAAGCCAAATGCGATTTTTATTGTTAGTGCGCAATGATTCATTATTAGGAGACGACAGTGACTGTGCACATTTTGACTTGATTACTAAGTTAATGAAGGGGTATCGGCGCATTAGCGTTGAGCATAGTGTTGATGATTTTGTTGCTAACTGCGTTTTGGCCTATCAGCTTGCCGCAGATAAACCGCTGGTGCTAAGGGCAATAGATGCCTTCCTTGAAAAACTGAATAAGAGGGGGCTACTGCTCAAAAAAGACAAAAAAATTACTAAAATGGATATTGAACCTATCTGTAAAGGCATAGCTATGACCGATATGGATTTGTTCAGTGCGTTGGTGAATTTTGAGGCAGGGAAAGCCGTATGAGTTGGGCTAAGCAGATTACCTCATTGATCAAACAAACAGGGATTAGAGAAAATGCAATTCAAGGGGATTTGAATCGCTTTAAACATAAAGCTGAACCCTTGTTTATCGGTTTATTGGGGGTCATCAAACGTCCAGACAATCCATTCCGCCATGAAAATGCGGTTGTTAAATTATTGCAAGCAGCTTTGAAAGATAAGTCAGCATTTCTCCGCGATATTGATATTACCAACTGCAAGGTTAAGTGTACTGATTGGACTCGTATTCAGTCACTACAAGAAGAAGTTGAAATTGAACTAACCGAACAAAACGATGAGTGTCTCTATCCCATACCCGATTGGGTTAATGAGGACAATAAACCTCTGTATCGAGTCGGAATGTTCCTACGAAGCTGTTTGATTGGACATGTCGATTGGACATGTCGATTGGACAAGCTTAAATCATCTTGATCGATCCTATTCAGGCTATCGCGGCGTAAAAACCAGCTTTTTAAAACGTCAGTTAGGCATGACACATGCGCCGACTGCTTTACAAGGTGAGGCTGCCGCTATGACTGGTTGGTTAACTGGACTGCTGTTTCACCTTCTCCAGTGGCCAGGTGCCAAAACAGCAAACGGTAATTATCTATGGCCAAGTCAGTGGGATCTTACCTCATTGAAGAAGCTGATTGATGAGCGGATTGAATTCCAGCGTACCTGCTATTGTGAATTGTCAGACATGCCAGGCTATATTGAACGAATTCAACTGGATTGGGATAAGACCAAAAAAACGCTTAAAGTTGTTATGGTTCAGTCTCTTTTACCTATAAATACTGATTTCGCATCTCATGGGTTTAAACTGGAAACCTCGCTGTATCGTGCTCGTCATCGGCGACATATTGCGGCAGTCGCTGAGTTGTTGTTACATAAAGTCGTTAGCCAAAACAGTATCTTCGACGAGCCAGAAAAACGTAAGTCTGACATTGACTTGATAGTTTGGCCTGAGCTATCCATTCATAAAGACGATATTGATATTCTTGAACGACTGTCTGATAAAACGGGAGCGATTATTTACGCAGGTTTAGTTTTTTTGGACATACCAGGTCATCCTGGACCAATTAACACTGCTATTTGGATCGTACCTAAAAAAGACGGTGATGGACGTCAGTTTATGTTCCGCTTTCAGGGTAAACAGAACATGATGAAAGATGAAATCGGACATGTGAAATCATGGAGACCTTACCAGTTAATCTTGGAATTGATCCATCCAGCATTTCCAGACGAACCAGGCTTTATGTTAACTGGCTCTATCTGTTATGACGCTACAGACATATCTTTAAGTGCAGACTTACGTGACAAGAGTAACGCATATATTGTTTGTGCATTGAATAAGGATGTAAACACTTTTGATACTATGATTGACGCTCTCCACTACCACATGTTCCAGCCGGTGGTTTTAGTAAATACAGGAGCCTATGGAGGCTCATGCGCAAAAGCACCTTACCGAGACCCTCACTTACGATTGATCTCTCACTGTCATGGTAACAACCAAGTGTCAATCAGTACGTTTGAAATGAATATGTTCGATTTTAGACGTGACAGTGTTGGTAAATCAATGCAATCCGGAAACCAGATAAAAACACAACCCGCAGGAGTTAGAAAATGATGTGTTTTAAGTCGGGTTTTGCAGCCCTGCTTGATATTAGCTTATGGGCGGGTTGGGCCAATATAGTTATGGCAATAGTTGCAGTTTTGGCACTGTTATTTGCTCGAACTCAAGTTGAAAGTGCTCGACGTGATAGTAGACGAGCTTCCGCTTATGCAGCATATAGTGAGTATCTTAAACTTTGTATTGAAAATGAATCATTTGCTAGAGGTATGGAGATAGAGATTACACGTAATGAAGATGATTATTCTAAATATCGTTGGTTTGTGGCCAATATGCTTTTTGCGTTTGAGCAGGTACTTGAAGTTTGCAAGGATGACCCTACTTGGAAGGAAACTATTCGACATCAACTACTTCGTCACAAATGGCATTTAGATAAATCTGGTTCAGCCAAAAGAGACGAATGGGGCGCAGATCTTAAAGATTTATTTCCAAAGTGAGAGATGAAAGAGGAAAAGAGGGACACCGAGGAAAAAGATAATAAGAGGGACACCCACATGTTTCTGAGATGAAAAAGTGCTCATCTAAAGCATCTACGTGAAAATAAATGATGATAGTGTGAAAAACTGCAGCTAAAAGGTACACAGGAATTAACGAAATTAAGCACGCTCGTTGAAGTGGCCGTTGGCGGCATGGCCGCTCATTCATATCTGACCCATAGGGATATGGGAAATGTCACCATTATATCGGGAACATAATTGACCATGTGACCGCGGCATTCGCGCATCCATATGCAGTAGATGCCGCCGTCGAACCCTCTGGAATGACTTTTATTATTTAAGCAGAGCGCTGAAGAATCCCCTGATGATTTACAAATAAATCATCAAATTAGGGTGGAAGCGCATCTTGTTGCATGATCAAATGGTTTCGCTAAAAACTACACTTGGACAACAAGATGCGCGAAGCCAATATCCTACAACATTCTTTACACCAATACTGCCCAGAACTTCACCTAAAACGATTAAACAGCTTGATGCTGGCCTCTAAGGCACTGATTGAATGTAAGACACTGACCTTGACTGAGTTAGGTCGAA